>NZ_JBDJMB010000012.1:0-102707 GCF_039673645.1 Stenotrophomonas sp. TWI700
TGGCAGGGCGGTCCGGCATCTGGAGGAGCCGGCCAGCGGCCGGCACTACCGCTCCCCCGGAGAGGTGCAATGCGCGTACTGATTCGCGTGCCGAATCAGTACATTTCGCGCTGCAGCCCCAGCGTGCCCAGCACCTTGCTCGAGATTTCCTCGATCGAGGTGTGGGTGGTGCTCAGGGTCGGGATCCGCTCCATCCGGAACATGGTCTCGGCCGCGGCGACCTCGCGGCGGCAGGTCTCCAGATTGGCGTAGCGCGAATTGGGGCGGCGCTCCTGGCGGATCTGCTGCAGACGGTCCGGGTCGATGGTCAGGCCGAACAGCTTCTTGCGGTACGGACGCAGCCGGGGCGGCAGCCGGTCCTGCTCCAGATCCTCGTCGGTCAGCGGGTAATTGGCCGCGCGGACCCCGTAATGCAGGGCCAGGTAGATGCAGGTGGGGGTCTTGCCGGCCCGCGACACGGCCACCAGGATCACGTCGGCATCGTCGTAGTTGATGGCGATGCCGTCGTCATGGGTCAGCGCGAAGTTCATCGCGTTGATGCGCCGGTGGTAGGTCTCGAAGTCGACCATGCCGTGCGCCTGGCCGACCCGGGAATGCCGGTTGACCGCCAGTTCGCGCTCCAGCGGCTCGATGAAGGGGGCGAACACGTCCAGCATCAACCCGCCGCTTTCGGCCAGGATGATGCTCAGCCCGCTGTCCACGCAGGAACTGACCACGATGGGCCGAACCTGGTACCGCTCCCCCGCTGCACGGATCCTTTCACAGGCTTCCCGCGCTTTTTCCGGATCATCGATGAACGACATTCGGTCGGTGATGAAGCTGAACCCGGAGAACTGGGTCAGGAGGCTATGCCCAATGGTTTCAGCGGTGATACCGGTTCCATCGGACACGTAGAACACCGGACGGATCGTCGACATACGGCTTTTACCCCCTCCGAAGCTTAAAAAGGCTGTCGATACAAGCTTGTGCCGACAGCGGTCTGCCCGGCATCATATCGGCTTCTTCCTACGGACGTGGCCATCCAGCCCGCCTCGGGCGATGGCCAAACGGAGCATCGCGCTTGAACGAGAACATCCTGTGGTTGCACGAACTGCGCCTGGCCGATCTGGCCCGCGTAGGCGGCAAGAATTCGTCGCTTGGCGAAATGATCGGCAATCTGGCCGGTCTGGGGGTGTCTGTCCCCGGCGGTTACGCAACCACCTCTGAAGCCTTCAAGGACTTCATCGCCCATAACGATCTGTCCAAGCGCATCTTCGACAAGCTGGCCACGCTGGACGTGGAAGATGTCGGTGCCCTGACGATCGCCGGCAAGGAAATCCGCGGCTGGGTGATCGATGCCCCGCTTCACCCGGCGCTGGACCAGGACATCCGTACCGCCTACGCCAAGCTGTGCAGCGAAAACGGCGGCGGCGACGTCGCGGTCGCGGTGCGTTCCTCGGCGACCGCCGAAGATCTGCCCGATGCGTCCTTCGCCGGCCAGCAGGAAACCTTCCTCAACGTGACCGGCGCCGACGATGTCGTGCTCAAGGTCAAGGAAGTGTTCGCCTCGCTCTACAACGACCGCGCGATCGCCTACCGCGTCCACCACGGCTTCAAGCACGAGGACGTGTTCCTGTCCGCCGGCGTGCAGCTGATGGTGCGCTCGGGCGTCGGTTCGTCCGGCGTGCTGTTCACCCTGGACACCGAGTCCGGCTTCCGCGACGTGGTGTTCGTCACCTCCTCGTTCGGCCTGGGCGAAATGGTCGTGCAGGGTGCGGTCAACCCGGACGAGTTCTACGTCTACAAGCCCACCCTGAGCGCGGGCAAGCCGGCGATCCTGCGCCGCTCGCTCGGCAGCAAGGCGATCCGCATGGTGTATTCGGATGTCCCCGGTGAGCGCGTGCGCATCGAAGACACCCCGGCCGAGCTGCGCAACACCTTCTCGATCAGCGATGAGGACGTGCAGGAACTGTCCAAGCAGGCGCTGGTGATCGAAAAGCATTACGGCCGCCCGATGGATATCGAGTGGGCCAAGGACGGCGTCAGCGGCAAGCTGTTCATCGTGCAGGCGCGCCCGGAGACGGTGAAGTCGCGTGGCCATGCCACCCAGATCGAACGTTTCGCACTGAACCAGAAGGACGGCAAGGTGCTGGCCGAAGGCCGCGCCGTCGGTGCCAAGATCGGTGCCGGTACCGCCCGCGTGGTGCGTACCCTGGACGACATGGCGCGCGTGCAGCCCGGCGACGTGCTGATCGCCGACATGACCGATCCCGATTGGGAGCCGGTGATGAAGCGCGCCTCGGCCATCGTGACCAACCGCGGCGGCCGTACCTGCCACGCGGCGATCATCGCGCGTGAGCTGGGCGTACCGGCCGTGGTCGGCTCGGGCAACGCGACCCAGCTGATCCAGGATGGCCAGGAGGTGACCGTCAGCTGCGCCGAGGGCGACACCGGCTTCATCTACGACGGCATCCTCGAATTCGAGCGCACCACCACGGACCTGGGCAACATGCCGCCCGCGCCGCTGAAGATCATGATGAACGTGGCCAACCCGGAACGTGCCTTCGACTTCGGCCAGCTGCCGAACGCCGGCATCGGCCTGGCCCGTCTGGAAATGATCATCGCCAGCCACATCGGCATCCACCCGAACGCGCTGCTGGAGTACGACCGCCAGGATGCGGCGACCAAGAAGAAGATCGACGAAAAGATCGCCGGTTACGCCGATCCGGTCAGCTTCTATGTGGGCCGCCTGGCCGAAGGCATCGCCACGCTGACCGCGTCGGTCGCCCCGAACCCGGTGATCGTGCGTCTGTCGGACTTCAAGTCCAACGAGTACGCCAACCTGATCGGCGGCAGCAACTACGAGCCGCACGAAGAGAACCCGATGATCGGCTTCCGCGGCGCCAGCCGTTACGTCGACCCGAGCTTCTCGGCCGCCTTCGCGCTGGAATGCCAGGCCGTGCTGCGCGTGCGCAACGAGATGGGCCTGGACAACCTGTGGGTCATGATCCCGTTCGTGCGCACGCTGGAAGAAGGCCGCAAGGTCGTCGAGGTGCTGGAACAGAATGGCCTGAAGCAGGGCGAAAACGGCCTGAAGATCATCATGATGTGCGAAGTGCCGTCCAACGCACTGCTCGCCGATGAGTTCCTCGAGATCTTCGACGGCTTCTCGATCGGCTCCAACGACCTGACCCAGTTGACCCTGGGCCTGGACCGCGATTCCTCGATCGTCGCGCACCTGTTCGACGAGCGGAACCCGGCGGTGAAGAAGCTGCTGTCGATGGCGATCAAGTCCGCGCGCGCCAAGGGCAAGTACGTCGGCATCTGCGGCCAGGGCCCGTCCGATCATCCGGATCTGGCTGAGTGGCTGATGCAGGAAGGCATTGAATCGGTGTCGCTGAACCCGGACACCGTGGTGGATACCTGGCTGCGTCTGGCCAAGCTCAAAGCCAAGGGTTGATCCTTTCGGCAGTGAGATGAAGAACAAAACCCCGCTCAGGCGGGGTTTTGTTTTCGCGCGTAGAGCCACGCCATGCGTGGCTGCCTTTCGTTGGGCATCGAGATCCCGGAAGGTCCGCGTTGCCACGCATGGCGTGGCACTACCCGTCAGGCTTCGGCGGTCTCGGCTACGGGGTAATCGGTAAACCCTTCCGCCCCGCCCCCGAAGAACGTCGCCTTGTCCGACGGATTCAACGGCAGGCCCTTCTGCAGGCGATCCGGCAGGTCCGGGTTGGCGATGAACGGCCGGCCGAACGCGATCAGGTCGGCCCAGCCCTTGGCCAGCGCTTCCTCCGCACGCGCCACGGTGTACTTGCCCGCGTAGATCAGCGTGCCCCGGTAGATCATGCGCAGCGCTTCCTTGAAGGCCACCGGCATCACCGGCGCGTCCTCCCAGTCGGCTTCGGCGATATGCAGGTAGCCCACGCCGATCCGGTCCAACAGGTGCGCGGCGGCCAGGTAGGTCGCCTGCGGGGTGTCGTCCACCGCGCCCTGCAGCGTGGTCAGTGGGGCCAGACGCACGCCGACGCGCTCGGCACCGATCTCCGCAGCCACCGCTTCGGTCACCTCGCGCAGGAAGCGCAGGCGGTTCTGCAGCGCGCCACCGTAGGCATCCGTGCGCTGGTTGGCCTGCGAGTCGATGAACTGGTTGATCAGGTAGCCGTTGGCGCCATGCAGTTCGATGCCATCGAAGCCTGCCGCGATCGCATTGCGCGCGGCGGCCGCGTAGTCGCGCACGATCCCGGCGATCTCATCGATGGCCAATGCGCGCGGCATCGAATGCTGCACCATCTCGCCGACGCCGCTCTGCGGGCCGCGCCCTTCTGGATCGACGAACACCTTGACGCCCTCGGCCAGCAGCGCCGAGGAGGATACCGGTGCGGCGCCACCCGGCTGCAGGGCCACATGCGAGACGCGGCCGACATGCCAGAGCTGGGCGACGATGCGGCCACCCGCCGCGTGGACCGCGTCGGTGACGCCGCGCCAGCCGGCGATCTGGGCCTCGTCATGGATGCCCGGGGTCCAGGCGTAGCCCTGGCCCTGCTGGCTGATCTGGGTACCTTCGCTGACGATCAGGCCGGCCGAGGCGCGCTGGGCGTAGTACTCGGCCATCAGCGGCGTGGCAACGTTGCCCGCACCGGCCCGCGAACGGGTCATCGGCGGCATCACGATACGGTTGGGCAGCGTCAACGCGCCACGGGTGTAGGGGGAGAACAGCATGGGAATCCTTGATCGGGGGGCGCCGCCGAAGCGGTGATGCCGACAAGGATGGGGACCGCGCTGCCCGCTCAACAGCCCTGCCGCGGCAAAACAGTTGTGCCGCCCGTGCAACGATCGATCAGGTACGCTCGGCCGCCAGCATCGAGTAGGCCGCGCGCACGGTCTCGTAGCCATAGGTACGTTCCAGCCGGCGCACGATGAAGTGCCCGCGCGCGACGTCCTGGTAGTAGTCGGTGAACATGGTGTTGAGCGTTGCACCGGCCACCGCCCCCACGATCGGCACCGCCTGCGCGGCGAACTTCTCGGTGACCACCACGCCGAAGCGCGCGGCGACCTTCTCCACGAGCTTGGCCAGCCACTTGCCGGCCTCCTTCGGGGTCAGCCCGATCATCACCGGGCTGCCGCCGACCGCGCGCCCGGCCAGCTCGGCAGAGAGGTGGCGCATCACCTCGGCAGTGAAGCCACGGGTGACGTAGTAGCCGGTCTCGCTGGCGTCGTCCTTGCCCGAATTGCCGCCCAGCGCGAACACTTCCAGGCAGGCGTGCCGGGTGCTCATGTCACGCAGGTCGAAGCCCTCGCTGCGGGCGACGTCGGCGACCGAGCGCATCATGATCGTGGTCGACACCGGCAGTTCGATGAACAGCGTGGTGAACCCGAACGCGCCGCCGACCGCACCGGAGGTGGCCGCCGCCAGTTTGTGCCAGCGCGTGGACGCCGCCTTGCCGGGCGTGTTGTCCATCGTCCACAACGCCGCCTGGGCGGATTTGAACAACGCCGCCTCGACCGCGCCATGGATGCGGCGCGATACCGAATCGGGCAGCCGCTTGACCGCGAACTCCAGCGGCGAGCCGATCAGGTTCGCCATCTTGGCAGTCAGCGTGGGCGATTCAAGCAGGTCCACCGCACGCTGCAGGTCGCGCCAATCCTGGGAGGTCGGCAGGATCGAGGACGACAGCGGCGGCGGTTGCGGCGAGGTGATGGCGTTCATGGCCGCGATCATAGCGCCGCCGATGTCTAGCGCTTGTTGCCTCGCCTGCCGGTGGCTGAATGCCCCGGTGGGCTCAGGCCGGCAGGCCCGACAGCGCGCCCATGAACTGCCGGTAATGGCGCAGCTCCGCGATGGAATCGTGCACGTCGCTCAGCGCGGTATGGCTGGCGGTCTTGCCGACGCCGGCGGCGACGCCCGGGGCCCAGCGCTTGGCCAGTTCCTTGACCGTGGAGACGTCCAGGTTCCGGTAGTGGAAGTACTTCTCCAGGCGCGGCATTTCACGGTGCAGGAAGCGACGATCCTGGCAGATCGAATTGCCGCACATCGGCGAGGCGCCCGCCTTGATCCACTGCTGCAGGAACGCGATGGTCTGCGCCTCGGCCTGGCCCAGCGTCACGCTGCTGTCGACCACGCGCTGCCACAGGCCGGATCGGCGATGCTGGTTGCGGTTCCATTCGTCCATGGCCTCCAGCCGCTCGACCGGATGATGGATCGCGAACTCCGGACCTTCGGCCAGCACGTTCAACTGCGCATCGGTCACCACCGTGGCGATCTCGATGATGGCATCGTTGTCGGTGTCCAGACCGGTCATTTCCAGATCGATCCAGATCAGTCGCTCGCCTTCTGCGCCGTTGTCCGCCATGTGTTCGCCTTGTGCTGGGTCGCCGCCTGCGCCGCGACCGGGAATGGATAAGGCCCACATGATACCGCCAACGCGTCACGAGCCTGTCGCTGCGGCGCCCTTACTCCAGCAGCAGCGGCGGCTTGCCGCGCTTGGCGCGGAAGTAGTTGGTCAAGCGGGTGCTGGCATCCTTGGCCAGCACGCCGCCGTGGAGCTCGACACGGTGGTTGTGCCGCGGGTCGCCGATCAGGTCGAACACACTGCCGCAGGCACCGGTCTTGGGGTCGGTCGCCGCATACACCAGCCGCGCCACGCGTGCATGCACGATCGCCATGGCACACATCGCACACGGCTCCAGGGTGACGTACAGCGTGCTGCCGATCAGCCGGTGGTTGGCCAGCGCCCTGCCCGCCTGCCGCATCGCCACGATCTCGGCGTGCGCGCTGGGGTCGTGGTCGGCAATGTTGAGGTTCCAGCCTTCGCCGAGCACGGTGCCATCGGCACCGACCAGCACCGCGCCGACCGGAATCTCGTTGAACTCACGCTCGGCACGCTCGGCCAGGCCCAGTGCATGGCGCATCCAGTGCTCATCCTGGTCGTGCACCGGCACGCCCAGCGGGGGCGGCGGCGCGAGGCGCTCAACCATGGCCGTTGGCCTTGCGCACGAATGCCTCGAACGCGGCCAGGGTGGCCTCGCTGACGTGGTGTTCGATGCCTTCGGCGTCGCGGCGCGCCGAGTCGGCGTCCACGCCCAATGCCAGCAGGAACTGCTCCACGGTCTGGTGGCGGGCACGCATCTCCACCGCCAGCTGCTCGCCGGCCGGGGTCAGGAACACGCCACGGTACGGTCGCTGGATCGCCCAGCCCTCCTTGACCAGGCGCTTGAGCGCCTTGGCGACCGTCGGCTGCGCCACCCCGAGCCGACTGGCGATGTCCACCTGGCGGGCCTCACGGCCATCAGCGATCAGGTCCGCGATCAGCTCCACATAATCCTCGACCAGCTCGGACCGGCGCGCCTCGCGCACCTGCACGAAGCCCTCGACGTGCACCTGGGCATCGATCAGGGGCGTGGTGGCTTTACGGCTCGACGACGGCATGGTGGCTCCAGCAATGGCCGGCGGCGAAGGGCTGCGGCGCCCGGACAGTTTACCTCACGGGGGTTTGCGACTGGCCGGGGCGGTCCGGCGGGTGCGGCACGCCCCCGATCGTGTTTGACAAATGATTTTTGTTGCCGGATATATACCCCACCTACTCAGCCATGGACCCGGCCGAAGGCCAAGGAGCAGCATGGACGCATCCGCACTACGGAAGTACGGCCCCCTCGCTCTGATCGTCGTCCTCGCCGCGTTGATGACCGCGCTGGCCGTGCAGAACCGCCAGCTCCGCCAGCAGCAGGCCGTGCTGGTGAGCAAGGTCGAACAGATTTCCAAAGCCGTGCACGGCCTGCCCGAAGGCGCCCGGCCGGAAGCATTCGACGCCACCGCACTCGACGGCAAGGCGCTGACCCTGGCCGGCCCGGCCAGCGGCCGCCAGGTCCTGTATTTCTTCTCCCCTGCCTGCAGGTTCTGCCTCGCCTCGGTACCGCAGATCCAGGCGCTGGACGCCGCCGGCCGCAACAACGGCGACCGCGCCTTCGAGATGGTCGGTGTCAGCCTGCCGCCCCATGAAACCGCCGCGGACTACGCACGCCAGCACGGCTTCCACTTCCCGGTGGTGAACGATACCGATGACCGGATCACACAGCGCTATAGCGCCACGATGGTGCCGATGGTGGTGGTGATCCAGGACGGCAAAGTGATCTATCGGTACGTGGGCCAACTCAAGGACAGCTCGGTCAATGCGATCACCGGCGCGTTCGTGGTGAACGCCGCGCGCAGCGCGGTGCCGCCGCCGGCAGGCTGACCCTCCAGGCGCCGCCCGTGCACGGCGCCCCCAGGTCTCTCCGCCCCCGTCCCCGGGCGCGGATCGGCAGTTTCGTCAACCGCTTCGCGCACCACCCGCTGCATCCGTCTCATCCACTCAAGGAGAAGCACCATGAAGTCGAAGAAGCTCGTCTCGGTCTTTGGTGGTATCGCCGTTGTCTGCGCATTGGCGTTCGCCTCCAGCCAAGCGCTGGCCACCTCCAGCCAGCCCACGCCGTTGGCGGGGTGTGCCGAGCAGCCGAACTGCACCTATGGCGGGCACGGCGTGCATATCTGCTGCGATCCGCTGTAAACAAGCACTCGACCATCCCGGCACACTGCCGGGATGGTTCCGCCGCGATCAGCGCGGCCTGCGCTGCAGCAGGGTTTCAAACAGGACCGTGCCGTCCTGGTTCGCGGCCACCAGCGTGCCGCCATGCGCGCGCGCGAACTCGCTGGCGATGAACAATCCCAGCCCCAGCCCGCGGCTGTCGTGGAAACTGGCCTTGAACGGCTCGAACAGACGCGGCAGCAATGCCTCGGGAATCTGCCCGGCATTGCGCACCTGCAGGCGCAGCGGCGCGCTGCGCTCACCCTCCAGGCGAACCAGCACGGGCGCATCGCCGCCATGCAGCACCGCATTGCCGATCAGGTTGGACAACAATTGCGCCAGCCGATCCGGATCGCCCTGCAGGTGGGCATCGCCCTGGACCTGCAGCTCGATGCGCGCCTGCGGATGCGCGCGCCCGATCTCGGCCACGACCGTTGCGGCCACGTCGGCCAGATCGCACTCGGTGCTGTACAGGCGCAACCCGCCGGTACGGATCTTCGAGAAGTCCAGCAGCTGTTCCACCATCCGGGCCATGCGCTGGGCACTGTTCTCCAGGTGGCCGAGCGTGCGCTGGACCTGGCTGTCGTCGGGCAGGTCCAGCGCCAGCTTGTCGGCGCACAACAGAATGGAGGCCAGCGGCGTACGCAGATCGTGCGTGAGCACCGCCATCATCGTTTCGTTGAGCATGAGCGCATGCTCCAGCGCCTCGTTGCGCGTCTTGAGCAGCTGCTTCTGCTGGTAGAGCTCGATGAACACATTGACCTTGCTCATGATCACCTGCGGCTCGATCGGCTTGTGCAGGAAATCGACCGCCCCGGTTTCGTAGCCCTTGAACGCGCGCACGGGGTCGTTCGGCGAGGCGGTGAGGAAAATGATCGGCACATCGCGGCTGCGCTGCGAGCCCCGCATCAGTTCGGCGAGCGAAAAGCCGTCGATCTCCGGCATGTGCACGTCCAGCAGCGCCAGCGCGACTTCATGCTCGAGCAGCAGTTCCAGCGCCTCGGCGCCGGAGGGTGCACACAGAATCTCCAGGCCCGGGCGACGCAGCAGCGCTTCCATCGCGACCAGGTTCTGCGGAATGTCATCGACAATCAGCAGCTTCACGCAATCGGTGGTGGCAGTCGACCCGGCGGGCTCGATCAGGTTCATCGGGTAAGACCTTTCATACGCGTGCAGATGGAGGTGAGCGGGAGTACCGCATCGGCACCGGCGTGCGCCAGGGCCGAGGCGGGCATCATCGAGGAATAGGCCTCCTCAGGGCATTGGATCCAGGCTTCGCCGCCTGCGTGGCGCACGGCCGCAACACCGTCACTGCCGTCGGTACTGGCCCCGGTGAGCAGGATCGCCAGCACGCCATCACCGAACACATCGGCAGCGCTTTCGAACAGGGGATCGATCGCGGGGCGGGAGAACAGCACCGGCGGATCCACCGACAGCGCCAACGTGGTGCGGTCCTCGACCAGCAGGTGGTAGTCCGGCGGCGCAAACGTCACCGTGCCGGGCTGCAGGGGTTGTTTGTCCTCGGCTTCGCGCACCGGCAACGGGCAGCCGGCGTCGAGCAGGTCGGCGATGCGGCTGGGGCGGTCGCGCGGCAGATGCAGCACCACCAGCACCGGCAGCGCCAGCGCCGACGGCAGCGATGACAACAGGGCCTGCAGCGCACTGACGCCGCCGGCCGACGCACCGACGACCACCAGGTCGAACCGGCTGCGTTGCGATGCCGCGCTCATCAGGCCAGCTTCCGGTAGAGGCGCTGTTCGCGCGCACAGGCTTCGAACAGGTCCGCGTGCGCGCCGAACTGCAGCGACTCCTTGCTGCCCAGGCCGAGGAAGCCCCGGTGCACCAGCGCCTCATGGAACAGGCCGATGGCACGATCCTGCAGCGGCCGCTGGAAATAGATGAGCACGTTGCGGCAGGACACCAGGTGCACTTCCGAGAACACGGTATCGGTCGCCAGGCTGTGGTCGGCGAACACGATGTTGCGCTTCAGGCGACGGTCGAACACCACGCTGCCGTAGCCGCTGCTGTAGTAGTCGGAGAGCGATCCGGTGCCGCCGGCGGCCAGATAATTGCGGCTGAACTGCGCCAGCCGGTCCAGCGCGAAAGCGCCGGACTCGGCCGCCTGCAGCGCTTCGGGATTGATGTCGGTGGCGTAGATGATCGCGCGGTCGAGCAGGCCTTCCTCATGCAGCAGGATCGCCAGTGACCAGACCTCTTCGCCGGTGCTGCAGCCGGCGATCCACAGTTTGATCGACGGATACGTGCGCAGCACCGGCACCGCATGCTCGCGCAGCACCCGGAAATACGGCGGGTCGCGGAACATCTCCGAGACCTGCACGGTGAAGTACTGCATCGCCTGGGCGAACGTGTCCGGCTCGTGCAGCAGCCGGTGCTGCAGCGCGCCCATGGTCGGGCAGTCGAAGCGCGCCATGGCATGCCGCATCCGCCGCCGCAGCGACGCCAGTGCGTAGTCACGGAAGTCGTAGTGGTAGCGCTGGTAGACCGCCTCCAGCAACACCTTCAGCTCCAGGTCGAACAACTCCGTTTCGTTCATCGGCGCGAGCACCACACACGGCACAGCGAGACCAGCTTGTCCACGTCGATCGGCTTGGCGATGTAGTCGTTGGCACCGGCCTGCAGGCAATGCTCGCGGTCATCGGGCATCGCCTTGGCGGTCAGCGCGATGATCGGCAGGTCACGCCAGCGGTTGTCGGCGCGGATCTCGCGCATGGCGGTCAGCCCGTCCATCTCCGGCATCATGATGTCCATCAGCACCAGGTCGATCTCCGGGCGCAGCTTCTCCAGCGCCTCGCGACCGTTGCGGGCGATGTCCAGGGTGACGCCGAGCGGCTCGAGCACGCTGGACAGTGCGAAGATGTTGCGCACGTCGTCCTCGGCCAGCAGCACGGTACGGCCATCGAGCACCGCATCGCGGCGGCGCGCCTCGCGCAGCAGGCGCTGCTGGTCGGTCGGCAGCGAGGCCTCGACACTGTGCAGGAACAGGGTCACTTCATCGAGCAGGCGCTCGGGCGAGCGCGCGCCCTTGATGATGATGCTCTTGGAATAGCGGCGCAGGCGCTGCTCCTCATCGCGGGTCAGCGCGCGGCCGGTGTAGACGATCACCGGCGGGAACGCCACGGCCTCGTTGCCGGCCATGCGCTCGAGCAGGTCGTAGCCGGTGCCGTCGGGCAGCGCCAGGTCGGTGACCATGCAGTCGAAGGTCGATCCGGCCAGCTCCGCCATCGCCTCGGTGATGGTGCCCACCGCGGTGATCTCCAGCTGGTCGCGGCCGAGCAGCAGCTGCAGGTTGGAGCGCAGCTCACTGTCGTCCTCGACGATCAGCAGGCGGCGCATGTCGCGCTGGCTGGTGGCCTCCAGCTGCTGGATCGCCCCGACCAGGCGCTCACGCGTGGCCGGCTTGATCACATAGCCGATCGCGCCCAGCTCCATCGCTACCTGCGAGCGCTCCAGCCCGGACACCACGTGCACCGGGATGTGGCGCGTGGCCGGGTCGCGCTTGAGGCGCTCCAGCACGCTGAGCCCGGAGACGTCGGGCAGGCCGATATCGAGCAGGATGCCGTTGGGCCGCAGTTCGGTCGCCAGGGCCAGCGCCTCCTCGGCGGTGCCGGCGACCACACAGTCGAAGTCCAGTTCATGCGCCATCGACACCAGCGCGCTGGCGAAGGTCGCATCGTCTTCGACCACCAGGATCATCCGGCCCGCGCGGCTGCGACGGCCGCGGTCATCGATCACCTTTGCCGCAGGCGCCGGCGACGGCGTCGACCCGGCATGTGCACGGCCGAGCGGCGCGGCGGCGGGCAGCGCCGGCGCCGCGACGGCCGCGGGGCGGACGTCGTGCACGACGTGCTGGGCACTGCCGGTGCTGCCGTCAGCCAGCAGCGGCAGTTCGAGGGTGAAGCAGCTGCCGCGGCCCGGCTCGCTGGAAACGGAGATGCTGCCGCCCATGCGGGCGGCCAGATCGCGCGAGATCGACAGGCCCAGCCCGGTGCCACCATAACGGCGGCGGGTACTGCCATCGGCCTGGCGGAACGCTTCGAAGATCACCGCGGTCTGCTCGTCGGGAATGCCGATGCCGGTATCGGACACGGCGAACTGGATCCGCCCTGCCCCGGCACTGCGCACCTTCAGCGACACGCTGCCGTGCTCGGTGAACTTGACCGCGTTGGCCAGCAGGTTCTTCAGGATCTGCTGCAGGCGCTGGCTGTCGGCCAGCAGCTGGCTCGGCGCATCCGGCGCGGCGCTGATCTCCAGGCTCAGGCCCTTCTGCACCGCCATCGGCTCGAAGGTTTCCTTCAACCGCTGCAGCACGCTGGAAACGGCCAGGTTCTCCTCGACCAGCTCGACGTGGCCAGCTTCGATCCGCGACAGGTCCAGGATGTCGTTGATGAGCGCCAGCAGGTCGTTGTTGGAGGAGTGGATCGCCTGGGCATACTTGACCTGCTCGGCGGTCAGCGTGCCGTCCTTGTTGTCGGCCAGCAGCTTGGCCAGGATCAGCGCACTGTTGAGCGGCGTACGCAGCTCGTGGGACATGTTGGCCAGGAATTCGGACTTGTAGCGCGAGCTGGCCTCCAGCTCGTTGCTGTTCTGCACCAGCTGCGCCTGGGCCAGCAGCAGGGCCTGTTGGCGCGACTCCAGCTCGTGGGTACGCTCTTCGAGCTGCACATTGGTCTGCTCCAGCTCGGCCTGCTGCTGCTCCAGGTTGGCCTGGGAATGCAGCAGGCTGCGGCTCTGCTCCTCCAGTTCCTCGTTGGCCACGCGCAGCTCTTCCTGCTGGGTCTGCAGCTCTTCGCTCTGGCGCTGGGTTTCCTCCAGCAGTTCCACCAGCTGGGCATTGAGCAGCGACGCGCGCAGCGCGATGCCGATCGGCTCGGCGCACTGCAGCAGCAGCGCCATCTCCAGGCTGCGTGCGGGCGATACGCCGGCACGGCCCAGCTCGATGACGCCGATCACCACGCCATCGGCGGTGATCGGTCCCAGCAGGCGCTGGTGCACGGTGGTGCGGCCCAGCGGGGTGTCGATATCCAGCGGGCTGTCGCTGTCCTCCAGCCGGCGGGCACGGCCCTCACGGATGATCTCGCCCCATTGCCCGGCATTCGCCGGCAGCGTCTCCGGCAGCTGCGACGGCAGCGCGGCGCCACCGACCAGCACCAGCCGCTCGCCCTGCAGGCGGTACATCGCGCCGACATCGGCATTGAGCTGCGCGCACAGCGCGCGCATGGCTGCTTCGGCCAGTTCACGCGGGGTGGGATCCCCTTGCAGGCTGGTGCCGACCACGTTCTCGCCGGCCTGCAGCCACAGCGCATCGGCCGCTTCACGGCGGGCGCCGATGGCCTTCATCACGGTCAACGCCATCATGAGGAAGGCGACGCCGCCGATGCTGCGGTTGACGAAGGAAAACGCCGAATTGCTGCTGGCCGGCGCGACGTTGTAGCCCACCGCCAACAGGATGCAGGACCCGATCGCCACCAACAGGGGTACGTCCAGGCGGCGCTGGAACAGCGTGATGCCGACCGCCATGAAGTAGGTCAGCCAGACCGCATAGCCCAGCGGCACCACCATCTCCGTGCCCAGCGTGGCCGCCATCAAGGCGGCCGACGCAAGCCAGATCCAACGGTCACGGGCGGTAGGCGCAGAATTCATGCCGTGTTCCAGCTCAGCTAAAAAGGGGGCTGATGGTACCTGAGCGGTAAACGGGTGTTAAGCGCCAGAAGTCAGCGCGTTTGGCGCACGTTCTTGACACTTTCTTCACACCATGGCCCCTACGGTTCGGTCCCTTATCGGGGGAGTCGATAGCCGTCGTGGTCCAGGCCGTATCCAGCGTTGCACCGCTCGCCGACGAAAGCCGGCAGCTGAAGCTGTTGATCGACAACGTGAGCGATCACGCCATCTATCTGCTGGATACGCAGGGCAGCATCTGCAGCTGGAACCGCGGCTGTGAACGGGTCAAGGGCTATTCCGCCGAAGCGGTGATCGGCAAGCACGTCGGCCTGTTCTACACCCCCGAAGACCAGCAGCTGGGCGTGCCCCAGCAGGCGCTCGAGTACGCCCGCGACCATGGCCGTTTTGTCGGCGAAGGCTGGCGCGTGCGCTGCAACGGCGAGCGGTTCCGGGCCGGCGAAGTGATCGAGCCGGTCCGCGAGGACGGGTGCCTGCTCGGCTTCGTCAAGGTCACCCAGGATGTCACCGAGCGCTACCAGGCCCAGCGCCTGCTGCAGGATGCGCAGCGCGCGCACGTGCAGCAGCGCCAGCTGGACAATGTCGGCCGGCTGACCCGGGGCCTGGCCCATGAATTCAACAACCTGCTGACCACCATCGGCAACGCGCTGGACCTGATCGCCCTGCGCCCCCGCGCCGACGGGCGCACCCAGGAGCTGGTGGACCTCGCCCAGGCCGCCGCCGACCGCGGCTCTTTGCTGACCCGCCAACTGCTTGCGTTCTCCGCGGATCAGACCCTGGTGCGCGAGCCGGTGGTGGTGCAGGATTTCCTGCGCGATGCCCTGCCCGTGCTGCTTCGCGCCTGCCCGGCCGGCATCGAGGTACAGCTGGACATAACCCCGGATCTGCCCCCGATCGTCACCGATGGCGTACAGTTGCACAGCGCCGTGCTGAATCTGGTGCTCAATAGTGGCGAAGCGATGCCCCAGGGCGGCACGGTCACGATCACGGCCGAGGTCGAACAGCGACTGGCACCGGATCTGTCCCAGCCCATGCGCCGCCACTATGTCGCCATCTCGGTGACCGACCAGGGCGATGGCATGCCCCCGGACATCGCCGCGCGCGCCAGCGAGCCGTTCTTCACCACCAAGGAAATCGGCAAGGGCAGCGGGCTGGGCCTGAGCCAGGTCTTCGGCTTCGTTTCCCAGTGCGACGGCTTCGTCGACGTACAAACCGCCCCCGGCCGGGGTACCACCGTCCGCCTGTTGTTACCTGTCATTGAGGAAGTCGAGCATGTCTGAGCCCCTACGCGTATTGATGGTCGAAGACCAGCAGGACCTGCGTGAACTGATCGGCCAGGCGCTGCAGGACTTCGGCATCGAAATCCACACCGCCGACGACGGCCCGGCCGCGCTGCGCCTGATGCAGGATCCGGGCGGGTTCGATGTGGTGTTCAGCGATATCAGCATGCCCAACGGCATGAGCGGCGTGGAGCTGAGCGAGCACGTCGCCGACGTGCTGCCCAATGCGCGGATCATCCTGGCCTCCGGCTATGCACGCTCGCAGCTGCCGCCGCTGCCCGAGCATGTCGAGTTCCTGCCCAAGCCGTATCGCCTGCGCCAACTGGTGACGTTGCTGCAGTCGCCCGTCGCACCCTGCTGAGCCGGCGCACCGCCGGCAGCGTGAACGCTTCATCCGCGTCGCCCCTGCTTCACATCGGTGCTGCATTCCACCCCGGATAGTGACGGTGAAGTCGGAACAGGGTGCGGTACATGCAGGACAGAACTGATGATCTGAATCGGATCGCGTTGATCGAAGCACTCAACGTGATGGACCCTGCATTGGGGACGGCGCTGGACCCGATCACCGAACTGGTGGCCTTTACCTTCGGCGTGCCGATCGCGCTGGTGTCCATCTTCGATGCCGACCACCAGCACATCATCTCGCGCGTCGGCCTGGCGCTGACCCGTAACGAGCGGCATGCCTCGATCTGCGCGTTGGCGTTGGGCGCCACCGACGTGCTCCAGGTGGCCGACCTGCGCCTGGACCCGCGCGTCGCCGACAACGCGCTGGTCACCGGTCCCGAACAACTGCGTTTCTACGCCGGCGTCCCATTGATCACCAAGGCGGGCATCGCGCTCGGCACGGTATGCATCATGGGCCGCGAGCCGCGCCGGCTGTCCGCGGAAGAGCAGCTGCAGCTGCAGACGCTGTCACGTGTGGTGATCGCGCAGATGGAACTGAAAATGTCGCTGGGCCGCCGCGAGCAGGTCAGCGGCCTGCCCAACCGGCAGCAGTTCCAGGCCGATCTCAACGCCCTGTCCCGTGGCGGCGAGGCGCGCGCGTTCACGGCGGTGCTGCTGGATGTATTCGATCTGCAGAGCGCCAACGATGCCGGCCAGGCGCTGGGCATGAAACCGGTAGAAACCCTGCTGCGCCAGGCGTCGCTGCGCGTGCAGGATGTGCTGCGCGATATCGCGCAGGTGTATCACGTGGGCCTGACCCGGTTTGCCTTCCTGCTGCCGGAGCAATCGCATGACCAGACTGAGGCCCTGCTTGATCGCCTGCGCGTGCGCATGCGCCGGCCGCTGATGGCCGGCAGCATTCCGATGTCCCCGCAGTTCCACGCCGGGGTCTGCGACTTCCGCGCCGTTCCAGAACAGGCGGCCGATCTGATCCGCAAGTGTCTGGTCGCCATGCATCACGCCCTGCAGACCGACGCGTGCCTGTGCTGGTACTCGCAGGAACGCGACGATGCACTGCGCCGTCGCTACCGGCTGGCCTCGGACGCCGGACGCGGCCTGGCCCAGCACCAGTTCAGCCTGGTCTACCAACCCCGATTCAATCTCATCGACGGGCTGCCGGTCTCGGCCGAAGCCCTGCTGCGCTGGACCCATCCGACGCTCGGTCCGGTCAGCCCGGGCGAGTTCATTCCGGTCCTGGAGCGCACCGCGCTGATGCCTGCGCTCAGCCGCTGGGTCATCGATCACGCCCTGGCCCAGGCCGCGCAATGGCAGCAGAGCGTGCCGGGGTTCAGCCTGTCGCTCAATCTCTCGCCGCGCGACTTCGACGACCAGTGTGTGTGGAGCGTGCTGTCCGAACGATTGGACGCACATGGGCTGGCACCCGGCCTGGTCGAGATCGAAATCACCGAGGGGCAGTGGCTCAACCACCATCCTGCAGCGCTACCCCAGCTGCGGGAGATGGCCGTCGCCGGCGTGCGCATCGCCATCGATGATTTCGGCAGCGGCTACAGCAACTTCGGCTACCTCAGCGAGGTGCCGATCAGCCATATCAAGATCGACCAGACGCTGGTCACCGGACTGGCGCGCTCGCGTACCGCGCGGCTGAAGGTCGAAGCCATCATCAAGCTGTCCCGGCAGCTGGGGTACCGCACGGTCGCCGAGGGGGTGGAGAGCGAGGCCGAACTGTCCCTGTTGCGCCTGTGGGGATGCGATGAAGCGCAGGGCTATCACCTCGCCCGCCCGATGCATCCCGACGCGGTGCTGCAGCTGGTCAGCGCCTGCCGCGCCGGTCCGCTGCCGGATGCGGGCTGACGCTGCGACGCCGCCACGCAGTCTGCAGCACGCGCGATAATGTCCGGCCCGCCCCAGTCACTGCCGACCATGTCCGATCTCGCCCCGCTGCCCACCCTGCCGCCCGGCCACTACCGCCACTTCAAGGGCGGCAACTACGAGGTGATCGGCGTCGTGCGCCACAGCGAAACGCTGGCACCGATGGTGCTGTACCGGCCGCTGGACACGGACTTCGGGCTGTGGGTGCGCCCGTTCGAGATGTTCGTGGCGCAGGTGGAGGTGGAGGGCCAGTGGCGGGCGCGCTTTGCGCGCGTCGAATGAGCGGCTGAGCGGCGACAGCGACGCCCATCGCGGCTGCGGCGCGATCAGCTCGCCGCAGTCTGTCGCGCGTCGACCAGTGCACGCAGGCGCGCGGTCACCGCGCGGAACGGCTCAGGCAGACTCGCCGCCTCCAGGGCATCGACCTGGCCCGACAGCAGCGACAGCGCCTCGCTCACGCTGACCACGTCCTGCCCAGCGTCCACGGCCGCCTCCGGCACGTCCAGATGCGCGCCGATGACGCCCGCCAGGACTTCGAACGCTTTGACCGTGGCTGCGTCGAGCTTGGACGGTTGCGGGTCCAGCGCGCACAGGGTGCCGTGGAAACCACCGTCGCGGCGGAACATCGGCACCGAGATGTAACTCTCGAATCCGTACAGCGCAGGCGTGGGATGGCGGGAGAACACCGGGTGGGTGCTGGCCTGGTCGAACTGGACCAGATGGCGATGCTCGCGGATCTCATCGCAGATGGTGGTTTCCAGCACGAGGTCGTCGCCCGGCCGCAGGCCGAAGTCCAGGCGATCATGCACGGCGCAGGCCGTCCAGCGATCCGCAGTCACCCGCGCCACCGCGACGAAGCGCATGCCGGTCATCGCACTGGCCAGCTCCAGGATGCCCGGCACGGCCGGCATCGCCAGCAGCGCCGCGATATCGTCCAGGCGTGGATCCGTCGAGACCGTCGGTTCCGCCACTGGCGCCGAGCCCGGACCGCCGTCCTCCAGCGGGTTCTCCATGGCCGCCAATCGGCGGTCCAGCGCCTTGGCGTTGACCTCGTTGAACAGGCCACGCACGGCCGCCGACAACGCGCGCGCGTCCTTGATGATGCCCACGAAATGGATGCCCTGCCCGACCAGGCGGATCTGCTCGACGCCATGGTCCACGCGCAGGGAGGGCCACGCCTGACGGTGCAGGATGCGCATCCAATCGCTGGGCGGCGTTTCATCGAGAAGTGCGGTCACGATCACCCGCGACGGCACCGATCCGACCGGGAGACCGGGCAGATCAAAGCCGATGAGCGCTGGAAAGCCCGTGCTGGTAGACATCACAACCCCTATGCGGCCTGGCGCAGCCATCGACAGGTGGTGGCTTTGAAGCGAAATTGTCGCACGAATGAGCGAGACTGGCCGTGAGCGGACGCTGCTCCGCCCGCCGGAACGCGCCCACAGCGGCAGCGGTTATCATTCGGACGCCGCTCGTCGTGATCGATGTGTTGATCGCTTCGCCGACGGGCGCAGGATGCACTCTCTGCCAAGAACAAGGAACGTACTTCATGGGCTCAACGGGTCAGGGTTTTTCAGTGTTGGTCGGGATCCTATGGGCGCTGCTCGGGCTGCTCTGGATCTTCGTCCCCTTCGCCATCTTCGGGATCAAGGACCTGCTCAAGCAGATCGTGGCCGAACAGCGCCGGACCAACGAGATTCTCAGCCGCGTCCACGGCGATCGCCTGCCGCCGGCGTCCCCCGAACCCCAGCCGTTCCGGGTCGGGCCGTATCCGTAAGGGTCCGCAGTCTGCTGCTGGCGTTGATGGGTTGCCGTGCGGAGTAATGCCGGCCTTGCGAACAAGGCCGTCAAATTTTCGACGCATTTCGCGCATTTTGAACAAATCCCCCCTCGCTCGCCCCCTATACTCGGGCCTCGTCACCATGGAACGGAGACTTGATGTCCCCCTGCTCCCTGCAGACCCCCGACACGCTCGGCCTGATCGTCCGCACCGCCTCGGCGGCGCATGTCGCCATGCGAACCGTCCCCCTGTACGCGGGCATCGCCGAACAGACGGATTCCCCCGACGCTGGCGCAACGGCTCCCTGCGCGTTGCCGCCTGCTCTGTGCGGCGTCCCCGCACCGTCCCAGCCGCATTCCCCCCCTGTCAAACGGAGACCGGCCTTGCACCGTGTCCTCAAGATCTGCCTTGTCACCCTTCTGATCACCGCCTGCAGCCGTACGGAGAACACCATGAGCCAAGACCTTTCCACCGCCGCCGCTGAGGCCGATGTCGAAAACGGCGGACGCGGTCTCGCCAAGCTCAATCCACAGCCGCGCCAAGCATTTGATGTGGTCCTCAAACTGCACAACGCCCCGGGCCCGTTCGAACGCATTGAAGGCGTCGCGCAGTACGACGTCACCAACGAAGCAGAGTGCGGTCGCATCAACCCGGAAACCGGCACCGCCGGGCGCATCACCAGCCAGGAGCCGCTCGCGCTCAAGCGCGTCGCCGACGATGAGTACCACGGCACCGTTTACCTCGACCGGATGCTGGACGAGGACTACTACGGGCGTGGCGTATGCCACTGGAAATTCAGCGGTACGGGTGCCCTGCTCAAGGCCACCGGTGCGCATGAGGAAACCCGTTTTCTCACCTTCATCGATGCCGACCGGTTCACTGCGGGCGATACGCTGACCCGTCACTACCCGGCCAGGGACTATCCGCGCGCCTCGCCCGTGGAAGGTCCATCGGGCATCACCTCGATCGAAGACTATCCGGCCAGGGGCAATGAAGATCCCACCGTATTCGTGCCGGAACTGCGTAACGCGTTGTTCTCGATCTCGTTGTCCGCCAAAGAGGCCAAACAATGACTATTCCCAGCCAGGATTACGCGGCGATCTCCGATGACGCGTACAAGGATCGAGCGGTAGGACGTCGCGCACCTGGCGAGGAAGAGCCGGTCACGCTCAACGGCCACCGGTACGTGGTGCTTGAACATGTCAACAACACCCGCAACGGCTATCAAGGCACGGTCTACCAGCGTGTAGACACCAATGAGATCGTGGTATCGCACCGCGGCACCGAGCAGATCCTGCTCGATGCCGTACTTACCGATGGCACGATGGTCACTGGACGCACCAATCTGCAGGCCAAGGATGCGATCGCACTGACCGAGAGGGCCATGGAATATGCGATCAAACAGGGCAAGGACGTTGGGCACGCCCCGGAAGTAACCGTCACCGGCCACTCGCTGGGCGGCACCCTGGCCCAGATCAGTGCGCACCACTTCGATCTCAAAGGCGAAACCTTCAATGCCTTCGGCGCGGCCAGCCTGAACTACCGGATTCCCGAAGGTGGCGACAGGATGATCAACCATGTCATGGCCGCCGATCCGGTCAGCGCCGCATCGCCGCATTACGGCCAGGTCCGCATCTACGCCAGCCCCCAGGAAATCAAGACCCTGGAGGCCTCCGGCTTCAGCAACAGCAGGTACAACGCGCTGATTCCGGATCGCCCCGTGATCGCCGCCGCCGCATCGCTGGGCTCGCACAAACTGGGCAACTTCCTCGACAGCGGGTCGGTCCTGGGCTCGGAGCAGGCCAAGACCCTGGCCAACACCAATGCCCGAATGATCGACGAGTACCGCGACGACATCGGAGAACGCCGCAGCGCGGCCACCGTCATATCGCGCGGTACGGTCGGTGGCGCGGTAGACCTGATCGACACCCTGCGCGGCCCGCTGCCGGCCGGTGAACCGGCCCGGCGCGAGGCTGAGAAACACCAGAACAGCCACACCAGTCTGCGCATGGACGATGCCCGCCATCCGGGCAATCCCCTGTTCAACGACGCACAGCGTGGCGTCTATGCCCAGGACACCCGCGTGGGCCGCACCCCGGATCAGTCCAGCGACCAGCTCGCCGGCAGCCTGGCTGCGCAGATGCACGCCGCAGGCGGCAAGCGCATCGACACAGTGGTGATGAGCAACGACGCGGCCAACACCTTCGCCGTGCAGGGCAACCAGAACGACCCGGCCCACCTGCGCGTCACCGTCGACACCCTGCTGGCCATGAACACGCCGTTGGAACACAGCAGCCGCAAGGTGGAAGAACAGGCCAGCAGCCAGCGTCAGCAACAGGAGCGCAGCCAGGAACAGGTCCAGAGCAACAGCCGCACCATGATGGGGTGAGGCCGCGCCACGGCACGACCGTAACAGCCATCGCCGGGACGGGATGGCTGTTGTTGTTTGGGCAACGACCATTGCAACCTGCAGGCTGCCGGAATCGACATCTGTCGCAAGCACGGCGTACAACCCACAAACGACTGAGAGATTGCTGCCGCGCCGAGGTGTGCCTCCGATCACCACATTTCCGGCGCATTTTGCGCATTCTGAACAAGTCCGTCCCCGCCCCCCTCCTATACTCGGGTGATCGTCACCATGGAACGGAGACTTGATGTCCCCCTGCTCCCTGCCTACCTGCAACACGCTCTGCCTGAACTCCCGCACGGACGCGTTGGCGATGCAGCGTGCCGCTTTACTGGCCCGGGCTCCGGGCGCGCTGCCGCCTGCTCCGCGCGGCGCGCCGCTGACCACATCCTTGACCGATAACGGAGAAGCACCATGACCCGCTCCGCCCAGCAATACGGCCAATCCAACACCACCGCACCACCCCAAGCGTGGTTCCCCACCGTCAAACGGAGACCGGCCTTGCACCGTGTCCTCAAGATCTGCCTTGCCACCCTTCTGATTACCGCCTGCAGCCGTACGGAGAACACCATGAGCCAAGACCTTTCCACCGACGCCGCTGAGGCCAATGTCGAAAACGGGGGACGCGGTCTCGCCAAGCTCAATCCACAGCCGCGCCAAGCCTTTGACGTGGCCCTCAAACTGCACAACGCGCCGGGCCCGTTCGAACGCATCGAAGCCGTCGCGCAGTACGACGTCGCGAACGAGGCAGAGTGCGGCCGCATCAACCCGGCCACCGGCACCGCTGGGCGCATCACCAGTCAGGAACCGGTCGCGCTCAAGCGCGTCGCCGACGATGAGTATCACGGCACCGTTTACCTCGACCGGATGCTGGACGAGGACTATTACGGGCGTGGCGTATGCCAGTGGAAATTCAGCGGTACGGGTGCCCTGCTCAAGGCCACGGGCGCGCATGAGGAAACCCGTTTTCTCACCTTCCTCGATGCCGACCGATTCACTGCGGGCGATACGCTCACGCTCTACTACCCACGCGTGGATTATCCGCGCGCTGCACCAGTGAAGGGACCGTATGGCATGACGTCCATCGAGGACTACCCAGACAGCGGCAATGAAGATCCCACCGACTACGTGCCTGAACTGCGCGACGCGCTGTTCTCGATCTCGTTGTCCGCCAAAGAGGCCCGACAATGAGCATTCCCAGCCAGGACTACGCTGCACTCTCCGATGACGCGTACCAGGACCGAGCGGTAGGACGTCGCGCGCCCGGCCAGCAGGAGCCGGTCACGCTAAACGGCCACCAGTACAAAGTACTGGAGCACGTCAACAACCCGCGCAATGGGTATCAAGGCACGGTCTATCAACGTGTAGACACCAAGGAAATCGTGGTATCGCACCGCGGCACCGAGCAGATCATGCTCGATGCCGTGATCACTGACGGTGTGATGGTCACCGGGCGCACCAACCTGCAGGCTAAGGATGCGATCGCGCTGACCGAACGCGCGATGGAATATGCAAGCAAGCAGGGGGCCAGAGAGGGCCATACCCCTCCGGTCACCGTCACAGGCCATTCGCTGGGCGGCACCCTGGCCCAGATCAGCGCGCACCACTTCGATCTCAAAGGCGAAACCTTCAATGCCTTCGGCGCTGTCAGCATGAACCGCCGGATTCCCGAGGGTGGCGACACCATGGTCAACCACGTCATGGCCGCCGATCCGGTCAGCGCGGCATCACCGCATTACGGCCAGGTACGCATTTACGCCAGTGCCCAGGAAATCAAGACCCTGGAGGCCTCCGGCTTCAGCAACAGCAGGTACAACGCGCTGATTCCCGACCGCCCCGTGATCGCGGCCGCCGCATCGCTGGGCTCGCACAAGCTGGGCAACTTCCTCGACAGCGGCTCGGTACTGGGTTCCGAGCAGGCCAAGACGCTGGCCAACACCAATGCCCGAATGATCAACGAGTACCGCGACGACATCGGCGAACGCCGCAGCACGGCCACCGTCATCTCGCGCGGCACCGTCGGTGGCGCGGTAGACCTGATCGACAACCTGCGTGGCACCCTGCCGGCCGGTGAACCGGCCCGGCGCGAGGCCGGGACGCACGCCGGAGAAAGCGAAAAGGACAAGGACGTCAGTCTGCGCCCGAAGGATGCCGGGCATATCAGCTCGCTGCGCATCGACCAGGCCGGCCACGCCGGCCATCCTCTCTTCAACGATGCACAGCGTGGCGTATATGCACAGGACACCCGCGTGGGCCGCACCCCGGATCAGTCCAGCGACCAGCTCGCCGGCAGCCTGGCTGCGCAGATGCACGCCGCAGGCGGCAAGCGCATCGATCATGTGCTGATGAGCAACGACGCGTCCAATACTTTTGCTGTGCAGGGCAAGATCGACGATCCCGCCCACCTCCGCGTCACGGTAGGTACGATGCTGGCCATGAACACGCCGCTGGAACAGAGCAGCCGCAAGGTGGAAGAACAGGCCACCAACCAGCACCAGGAACAGGACCGCAACCAGGAACAGGTTCAGAGCAGCGGCCGCACCATGATGGGGTAAGGGTAAGGCCAAGGCGCGGCATGACCGCAGCCATCGCCATGATGGGAAGATATGAAGTCTTTAGGGTGTAATGCTCGTTGTACCCGGCGGCTGCCCCTGCAGGCCCGGCTGTGCTCCAGCGCCCGAGCCACCAATCTGCGAATACGCCATGAAGCTGCCCAGCGTTCCCTGGAAGAACATCGCCGCCATCGGCGGGCCGGTCTAGACCAGGCTATGGCTGGCAACGCGACCCGGAATGCGGGCTGCCTTTGTATCGGAAAATTCCCGCATTGCTTTCCGTGCATTTGCTTCTGTCTATGGCGATTGCCCGGAGAAACGGAGGCGGGTCAATCAGCACCAGGGTCTAAACTCACCCACTATTCAAGCCAGAGTGACGTCGGCGAGCCATGTGCGACGTACAGCCGTAAGAACCAACACCGTGATGGGATGGCTGTTGTTGATCGAACCTCAACGACCGCGCTGCAGCGCTTACGTAGTAATCGTGGTGAAGCCTCGGCTACGCGTGCCGGGGGACGCCGTAGCCATCCCGACGAACTCCTTCGCGCGCATCTTTCAGACTCCAGGCCCGGATCATCCAGCGCCTTAATGCTGTCGATGCTCGACACCGCGACTTGCATCCACCCAGGTACTTCATCGATCTACTTCTCAAGCAGATCATCCCTGCCGGTTACCACCATCGAAATCACACCATCAGGGTGTCACCCGAAAAACCTCTTGCTGGTTGCTAAAGAAAATACGTCGAACGCGCAGCCATCTTAATCCTTATTCCGCCCCAGCCAGCCACCATCCCCGAGGCAGAACGGGCAACACTCAGGAGCAAAAGCAATTACTAGAATGATTTGAATTCGGACATACTGCATGCAGCGTAAACAATATGACACCCCCCTCCCACCGCCCGGTTGCCGGCCGCGCACTTTTCCAAGGCTTTGGAACTTGCGAGCTCCACACTCTGTGCTCGGAAGGCAACAGATTCACCAGACACACCGCCCTGCTTATTAGCCGGGTCCGCCAGGGCCACGCATTGATTATTGTAAACAATGCGGACTTCACACTTTTCGCCCCCCCCTTTTATGCACTGCTCCATCGCAACCGCAATAGCGTCCTGTTTACTTACCCTCGACTCGGATACCCCTGTTGCTCCCGCAACCTTTCGGGCATTCGCACTGACGTCTTCTGCAATAGCCCCCCAGCGCTTCTCCCATTTTCCGGTTGGCACAGGAGAAGACGCTTCTCCTCCACCCGCTGTCGGAATTGGCGCGCAGCCAGGGGCTCTGTGGTCACCGATTGGGTACTGGCCAGGCGGACACCTACCTTCAGCAAATGAAGAAAGGGAAGTCAGACTCAGCGCGAGGGCAAGCAACACTCTCATGGCGTCAATTCTCAAAATTGGAAAATTCACGGCATGGCCAAACATGACTCAGTTGATTGGTGCATTGCCGTACTTTCCGGGGGTACTCATATCCCTGGCGAAGACTGTGCTGAACCAAGCACCGTTCGACCTTCCTGCATCGATGGTGCGTTGCTCGGCGCCTGGCTTGCGTTACCACTCCGCGGCGGTGTATACGACCCCTCCGCACCCGGCGGCTGCCGCTACGGGCCCGGCCATGCTCCAACGCCCGAGCCGCCAATCTGCGAGTACGCCATGACGCTGCCCAGCGTGACCTGGAAGAACATCGCCGCCATCGCGGGGGGCGGTGAGGATCGGACTATGCTGACCTGTCGAATCGCCTACCGACGGTCATGCGATCGCTGGAAGCGACTCCAAACAGGTGCTCGTTGCCAATATCGTGGCCCAGAACGCCACCGCGATACGGATCACCAACTCCAGAGCTTTCGACACCATCGCCGACGACTCGTGGATACAACAGGGTAAGGACGGCGCGCAAGAGCTCGAGCATCGACTCAAAAAGACTTGAAGACCGGCTCAGTGCAATCGGCGTAGGAAACAGTGCAATCACCGCCACCATTCTTCTTGCATGTCTCAAGCACATTACTCGTAGCCAGTTCCTTGCTCCCGGCCGAACTGATTGAAATCCGCCCGTTCACGCCTCGCTGTGGAAATGCGAGAGCCACACATTGATTTTTATACGCAAATCCCTTCGAACAGTCCTTGGCGCCATACTTTTCGCAACGGACCCGGGCCTCCTTCAATGCTTCTGTTTTGGAGGGTTTACCAACCGAAGCACCCGCGTCACCGGTTGAACCAGAAGTAGACACGGCCCCCCAAGTTAGTAACCACTTACCCGTGGGAACAGGACCGCTATCTTGCGACCCTGCTCCGCCGCCGGGAATGGGCGCACAACCTGGAGCGCGACTATCGCCGATTGGATACTGACCCGGCGGACACCGCCCCTCTGCCGAGGCAGAATTTCCATATACCAATGCCCAAAAAGCAAAAAACAGAGCCGCCAAAATAAATTTGTTAGTCATTCTTGCCAGCCTTTATCAGAGTCAGCAGCGCCATCATTCATCACGTCGCGAGGCTCTCAACCCGGTCTGGACGGTCGACTCAGAATTGCCCTGCGGGATTGTTAAACGACCGGCGCCAGTGCTAACTGATTGATCTGCCGAGTTATTTGTGGCGGCACTCCTCTCCGGCGCAGCCGGTACATAAGACCCCGGCGGCTGACCTTGTGGGCCAGGCTGAGCTGCTGCGGAACCGCCTATCTGCGAATATGCCATGAAACCGCCCAACGTCCCCTGGAAGAACATCGCCGCCATTGGGGGCGCAGTCAGGATCAAAGTCGTGAGAATCAAACCCATGCCACTCTGCTGCATCGCCTGGCTGGTCATGCCGTCGCTGGAGGCACCCCACAACAGATACTTGTTCACCAGCGCGGTGGTCCAGAATGCGACAGACACACGAATCACCATGTCCAGTGCGATGCATACCATCGCAGCCAGCACGGCCATGGAGAACATCGTGCCGATACCGTAGAACAGCCATCGCTGGAACAGTTGTTTGGTCTGGTCGAACAGCAGACACAGGATGAACAACGGGCCCATGCCGATAAACCACAGCCCGGGTCACCACCAGCGCCCCACTACGTCCGCGGCACCTCTCATGCAATCACATGGGGCATGCACGCATCTGTTGAGTAGGTCCAGTGACCGGCAGCGAAATCCACGGCGAAACGCACTCCGCCCGTCTTTCGCGTTTACTTGGATCAAAAGCTCTCGAAAAGCGGCTTAGTGCAAGCACTGTACAGTTTGTTGCATCCCGTACTACCACGAGTGGTGCAGTCCTTCATTGCCAACTGAGTAGCGACCTGCTCGGTTTCCGCACTAGAGATCACAGAGCCTCCTCGCTCAGATGTAGCTGGCGAGATCAACGCAATGCATTGGTTTTTGTAGGCCCGAGCTACTTCGCAATCACGACCGCCAATCTTAACGCATTGAGATACTGCTTCCTTGGCTGCATCAGACTTTGAGAGCTTCTCAATTGCCACACCCACTTCGCCTGTTGAGGACGTTGCAATTGCCCCCCACGTCTTGATCCAACGCCCTGTTGGTCGAGCCTCCTGGGCATCGCCGCCACCACTGGCGATAGGCGCGCAACCCCCAACACCTTGTCCACCAATGGGATACGAGCCAGGAGGACAACGCCCTTCTGCGCTCGCGACAAATGGGAAGGCACCCAATGATGCAACGCAAACAATTGCGAACACCCGCATGACTTTCTGCAGCATTGCAACACTATAGGGACGTTGAATCATAGGAATACACCTTACTTAACTTTGTTTGCTAGGCCATAACGACCCGGATCAACTTCAGACTGACCTGAGGATGCCCCCTGACCCGACACTCGCGAGGATACATCTGCCTGTGTTGTCGTAGTCTGGGCCGCACTGGCACTCGGCGCCGGCGGTGTATACGAACCCGGCGGCTGCCCTTGCGGGCCCGGCTGCGCTCCAGCGGCCGAGCCACCTATCTGCGAATATGCCATGAAGCTACCCAACGTCCCCTGGAAGAACATCGCCGCCATTGGGGGCGCAGTCAGGATCAAAGTCGTGAGAATCAAACCCATGCCGCCCTGCTGCATCGCTTGGCTGGTCATGCCGTCGCTGGAGGCACCCCACAACAGATACTTGTTCACCAGCGCGGTGGTCCAGAACGCGGCAGACACACGGATCACCATATCCAGTGCGATGGACACCATCGCAGCCAGCACGGCCATGGAGAACATCGTACCGATACCGTAGAACAGCCATCGCTGGAACAGCTGTTTGGTCTGGTCGAACAGCAGACACAGGATGAACAATGGTCCCATGCCGATGAACAACGCCATCGCCACCTCATAAAGCAGCAGCATCGAGCCGGCGGTCACTGCCGGCCCGCCGGTACCGAGGCCGATGAACCACAGCGCCCGCGTCTTGTCAGACTGCAGTCCCGGATCGTCCAGCACCTTGATGCCATCGATGCTCGACAGGGCGACCTGCATCCAGGCCAGGCTCTTGTCGATCTGGTCTTCTGGCTTCTGATCCTTGCCGGTCACAACATGGGTGATCAAGCCTTTCACGTCGTCAGTCAGGAACTTCTGCACGCTGCTCCCGAACATCGCCATGCTGGTGGCAACCGTGACAATCAGCGCGGCGCGCGCCATGTTGGTGACCAGCACCATCATTGAATCGCGGCTGCGGCCGGTAACGATCCGATAGCCCTGGATCAAGACCCAGAGTGTCATCAGTACCAGGGCGATACCCCCGACCCATGTCATCATGCGGCCCATCAGATCAATGCCGAAGCCATTGATGCGTTCGCGCAGATAATCCAGGATCAGCTTGAAGAAGACAAAATCGCCGATGGACTGGACACGCACTGCGTAGCCCAGCAGATCCTGCAATCCGCCCGAAAAATCAAAGTTGGCAATCGACCTGAGCGTCATTTCCACAATCCCTTGGTAATTCCGTTACTGCATGAGCCGTCGCAGAGCATTGCAACGTCCGTGTACGTTCGTGGCTGCTTACTTGACGCTGAGCGCCGCCTTCAGCGAGGCAGTCTTGACCAGGTCGCTCGCGAACTTCATCCCGGCCGTATCGCCCTTCAGCGCTGCCTGAGCGACAATCTTCTGATTGGCTTCCATCACCTCGATGTACGCGTCGTACGCCTGCATCCGCGCCTGCCAGGACTGGGACTGCACTGCGAGTTCGTTTGCCGTTCGCATCGAATCGCTGTCGACCGCCGCCACGTTGCCGGCCAGGCTGCTGACCTTGCGCAGCGAATTGATCGCCTCCATCAGCTGATCCATCTGCGGGATCGTCTGCTGGATGAAGGTCACGGAATCGTTGTACTTGCGGTTCTGCATCATCCTGATGTTGACGCAGATCTGACGTTGCTGCGCCTTGACGTCGCCGGTGGGGTTGAACACGAAGTATGAGAACAGACTGTCCACACTCATATCCGTGACCGGCCCACAGGACTGCTGGACCATGTAGTCCGAGGGCACCGGCGTGAGGATCGCGCCGGGCGGCAGTCCGAACGACTTGAAGATGCCCTGGGCCTTGATGATGGAGTCGGAGACCTCTTTGAGCACCTTCATCCAGCGCGTGTTGTCCTTGACGTACTCGCCGGCCGTCTGCAGGCGGTCCAGCATCTTCTCGAACCAGTTCGCGCCGTCATACACCAGCACGCCACTGGCGGTCGCGGTGGTACCTGCGCCCAGCGAGAGCACGACACCCAGCGCCAGGGCGGCAAGGCGTGCACGGCCTGGGCCGCGGCGGCTGTTTCGGGTCTTCAGTGCGTTGTTCATCGTCGTCTCCATGGTCTGTTCATTACAGGACGTGGGCAGCAGGCTGCCTCAGGTCACTGCATCCTTGCTCGGCGTGGATTGCCGCGATCCCTTGCGCTTCTTGTAGAACTCGCCCAACCACTGCTCCGGGGTCAGCTCGGCCTGCGGCACCTTCTCGCGCTGCGCCGCATCCTGCAGCACGCGGTGCATGACCTCGATATTGTCGGTGGAGGCCGAAATAACCGACAGGATGTCGTCCATGCCGCGCAGGTTGAGCTGGCACACATTGGCCGCATGCCCCTGCTTGACCAGGAAACAACGCGACCGCTCGTCGAGCGCCGTCACCACCTTGAACTCCGCTTCGGTCAACTTCAGCCCGTCCATGTAATCCGAGCGGCTGGCGTTGGGGTTGGGCAGCAGGATCAGCGTGGCGGTCTGCTCGATCAGTGCCGCGGCGATATCGCTCTTCAGCGCATCCTCGGGGCTCTGGGTGGCGAAGATACCCATGCCGTTCTGCTTACGGATCGTCTTCTGCTTGTTCTTGGCGAATTCCTTCAGGCCACCCTCGCCGTCCAGGATCTTCCAGAACTCGTCCATCACATAGATCAGCGGGCGGCCGTCGATCAGTGACTCCAGCCGGTGCAGCAGATAGTTGATCACCGGCACCCGCACTTCGGGGTTGTCGATGATGTCGGTGTAATCAAAGCCGATGATGTTGGCCCGGCTCAGATCCACCGTGTCGACCGGGTTGTCGAACACCCAGCCCAGCGAGTTGCCCGCTGTCCAGCGCCGCAGCCGCGCGTACAGGCCGTCATCGCCCATGTTGGGCAGGCTCTTCTGGAAGTTGGTCATGCTGCGCAGGTGCATCGGCGTGTCGAGCATGTTCTCGACGGCGCGGAAGATGTCCTCTTCCTCGCGCGCACTGTATTCACGCTTGCCAGCCAGCACCTTGATCAGGTCTGCCAGGAACTGCACGTTGCTTTCGCTGTTCTCGCACTGGAACGGGTTGAAGCCGGTCGCCTGGCCATTGTCCAGCGCCAGGTAATTGCCGCCGCAGGCGCGCACGAAGATCTCCGCGCCGCGGTCTTTGTCGAAGAAGAAGATGGTCGGCGACGGCTCGTACTTCTGCACCTGGCTGAGCAGGAAGTTGATCAGTGCGGTCTTGCCGGTACCGGACTTGCCGATCACCATGGTGTTGGCGATGGCCTTTTCGCCCAGCGAGTTCTCCGCCGGGTGGGTGGCGTGGAAGTTGAAATAATACGGCTGCCCATTGGTGGTCTGCAGGGTGGTGACGCAGTCGCCCCAGGGGTTGTTGTGCTGCTTGCCGGTCGCGAAGTTGTGCAGCGGCGACAGGCCCAGGAAGTTCAGCGAACTGACATTGGCCAGCCGGGTGCGGTAGCGCCAGTTCGCCGGAAGCTGCGAATAGAACGCCGACGTCACCGCCAGATCTTCCTTGGTCGACACGAATCCCGCATTGGACAACTCTGCACGGGTCGCTGCGATGTTGTGCGAAAGCCTCTCCTGGGTGTCGGCATACACCGCCATGATGAAGTGGTACTCACCGAGCACGAAGTTGCCAGAAGACAGCTGGTCCATCGCCTGGTCGAGCTCGACGATCTGGCTCACGGCCTTGTCGCCGGAGGAAATCATCATGCCCTTCGTCCGGTCCAGAACCTTGAGCGCGTCCTGCCGCCCCATCGGGCTGAACGAATGGGTGATGACGTACTCGAAATCCAGGTACTTCAGCCCGTTGAGCACGCCCGGGTAGGTGCCTTCTGCGTACTCCTTGATGTTGAGGATACCGCCGAAGTGGTTGACGCCGTTGGGCGTGGTGACCACGAAATCACCGGTCTTGGCTGAGAACATGTGTCGGCTGACTGCCAGGTAGTCCTTGACCGGGGCCGAAAGCACCGGCACCGGCTCGTCGATGCGGTTGAGCAGGTAGCCAAAGAATTCCAGCGTCTCGGAGAAGACCTGCCCGTTCTTGGCTTCATACATGCCCATGCGGTACGGCGCGTAATCACGGATCACGGCCTCCACGTTGCCGGCCATTTCCAGCAGCGTTGCCACGGCCTGGTCCTGCTCGGCCTGCAGCTTGGACACGTTCGCCGACTTGTCCATCATCCGCTTGCCAGCGACCACCGGGCGGTACAGCATGGTCAGGTACAGCTCGTTCTGCATGATGCGCTGGGCCGAGAGCATGCCCATGTACTGATCAGACACGTCCTGGTTGAAGCGTTGACTGAACTGGCTGCGGGCTTTGAGCTGGCGACGGCGCCGAATGTCGTGGACCCAGAAAGCCACGTTGACGAAATCCGGGGCGCGCAGCGTCTGCAGCAGCCGGTTGAAGGTGTTGTGCTTGTGTTCCAGCTCCCAATCTTCGCGCCCGACGAAGGGCAAGCCTTCCAAGTGCCAGGTCAGCAGGAAGTCCCCGCCCGTGGTCTTGACGACCGTCGGCGCCACATGGCTCGACAGGGGAATGAACTCGCTGATTGAAGTATCGGGGCTGAACATGACGGCTTCCATTGGGGTACTACGGGGATGCTGCGGGTCCTGCAACGGGCAGACGATCGGTTGATCGCCTGCCCGGCCTGTTGCCTGCCACCTCAGACCGACGGCGGCGGTTTGTCTCGATAGTGATTGGGCGTGAACACCCACATGCCATCGTGTTCCTGCAGGTTGCGCGCCTTGAACTTGAAGTGCAGGCGCAATCCGATCAACCGGAAGATCATTTCATCGCGCTTGGCCATGTGCCGCATGATGAAAATCGCGATCGGAATGGTTACCAGCAACCGCAGGTCGAAGTACATGCTGATTAGCAGCAGCCCGCCGGCAACCAGGAAGAAAGGCACATACGGCACACCCAGGAACATGGGCGGGCGCGTACAGCCGCGGAACAGGACGTTCTTATGCACTGTAGTACTGGAACGCGTTGTACACCGCCGCAGCGGCGCCGCCACCGCAGCTCGACGTGGACTCATTGCCCAGCAGCATCTTGGCGATCTGGCCGGCAGCACCAATCAGCAGGCCACCGATGAGGATCGGAGCTACGTCGCCGATGCGCTTGTGCGCGAAGGCGATCTGGTAACCGGCAAAGATCACCGCGATGGTGACCACGGCGATGGAGGCGATGTTCAGCAGGCCGTTGATGTTGCTGAAGAAGCCGCAGACTTTTTGGTCGGTGCCGCCAAAGCTGGTGGCTTGGGCGAACACATCAGGCACGAACATGGCACCGGCGAATGCAGCGGCCATCAGCATGCTCTTCAGCGTGCGCTGGGCGTTGGCGAGATCGAGATTGGTACGCTTCATTGGTGGTTTCCTTGTTGATGGTCTAGCAACTTGATCGGCCACACCAGTTGGCTGGCCGTGCGACGACTTCGTCAGAACACGAAGGCTGCATCCCCTGCGGGAATGTGCGGTACGGGCAAAGGCGCAGACGGGGCCGCCTGCGCAGGCATTGCCTGGGGTGAATTTCGCTCGCTCCACGGACGCAGCAGCACCGGTCCTCCGGCTTGCTGCACTGCTGGCATGGGCGCCTCGGGAACCGGAACCGGCATCGGCGCCTCCTGCCGGGGCGGCATCGCACGGTCCAACGCGCCCATGACCACGCGCGACAGCGCCGCGTCGGCGGTGCGTGTCAGATCGCTACGCAGCATGGCACCGGTCGATGGATAGACCTCGTAGGCGCGGGCCGGATCCAGGGCCGCCTGCGCGTAGGCTTGCGCGGCGGGCACCGTATCCACGATCCGCGCGTTGACCACCGCCGCACGCGGCGAGATGGTGGGCGGACGTTGCGACACTTCGACCGGACGACGCTGTGAACGGCTCACGACCTCGATCGGCGCTACGCCGTCGTTGGAAGCGAGCATCGAACCGCGCTGCCGCGCAATCGAGGCAAACACCTTCTGGACATAGCCGTGGCGGAAACCCGTCGTGAAGTTGCCGGAGTAGTAGCAGCTGAACGACTTGCCCCAGTCATTGCCCGAGCGCCCGTAGCACTCGGCAAGGATGCGTGAGCCAGCCTGCAGATTGGGGCACTGCTGGAACGCCTTCTCATACGAATCCAGTCCGTATTTTTCCAGGTTGTAGCGATTCACCTGGGCCAGGCCGATGGAGAAGTTGTAGCCTTTCTGCTCCAGCATGCGCACGGTGGCCAACGCCTCATCGAGCCTTTTGGGCTGACGAACCAGCGCGCCGCCGACGACGCCGATGGCGTACGGGTTGCGCGAGGACTCCACGCTGATCACGTGCTGCATCACATCCATGGGCACTGCCATCTCTGGACAGGCCAGGACTTCCATTCCAGGCAACATCAGTTCCACCTCCCTGCGCACGCGGGCCTGCTTGGCACCCGCGCACCGTAAAAGTGCGAGGCTTCGGCCTGCGTGAAGATCCCATTCAAATTTGTGTAATGCATCGGCATCCCATCACCCCGCCTGCGCAAGCGCGCGTTCTGGACTGAAATCGATGCCGGTGATGTAACGGTTGCCGGCATGCGCCTTGATGTGGACCACGATGTCGATCGTCATCATCAACAACCGCTTGATCACTGCGAACTCCAGGCCGGAGCCCTCGCTGGACGCCTTCACCATCAGCGCCAACTGGTCCCAGGTCTGTTCCGGGCTGCCGGCGTGGCAACTGGTGATCGAGCCGGGGTGGCCGGAAGCGCAGTTTCGAATGAAGTAGAACGCCTCATCGCCGCGAAGTTCGGCCAGGATGATGCGTTCCGGCTTCATGCGCAGACACGCTTCCATGCAGCTTTTCGCGGTGACATTGCTCGCGCTCTGCCCACCCTTGGAATACAGCAGGTGCACCGCGTTGGGCTGGCTGATGAACAGTTCGCGCGCATCTTCGATCGTGACCAGGCGTTCGCTGGCCGGGATGTGGTTCACCAGCGACTTCATGAACGTGGTCTTGCCGCTGCCGGTCGCGCCGGACACCACGATGTTCTTCCGGTAGATCACCGCGCGACGGAAAAACTCGGCGTAGTTTCGCGACTGGCGCAGCTCCACCAGTTCACTGTCGTGCTCGCTGAGCCCGGCGCCCTGCTCCAGGATCTGGTTGAAGAAGCCGTCTTCCTGGTACTGCTCCAGCGTTTTGGTGTGCTTGGACGGCAAACGGATGGTGATGGACACCTTGCCGGCGTCGCAGGCCGGCGGGATCACGAACTGGGCGCGCTGCCCGGTCGGGAACGTCAGCGAGACCACCGGATCGGCATCGGTGATGCGTTGGCCGGTATTGGACTCGTTCACCACCGCCGTGCAGAACTGCCGCGCCCGCTCGAAGGTGAGCGACGGCACTTCCACCCGCTGCCAGCCGTCGCGGGTTTCCAGGTACACCTCGCCGGGACGGTTGATGCAGATTTCCGTCACATCCGGCGATGCCATGTACTGATGGATTCCCAGCACCTCGTACTGGTACCTCAGGAACTCACTGGAGACATCGGCGACAGGGGCCACTTCGGCGTCCATGGTTGATCCAGGCGGTCAGCGGCGCTGCGGCAGCACGTCGCTGAAATCGACGTCCTTGGCCACATAGACACTGACCACGGTGCCCTGATTGATGGTGACGGTGGGCGGGCGACGCTCGCTCAACGCCTCGTTGGCCAGCCGCTCCATGCTGCGTGCGGTGGCGCTTTCATATGGGGACTGCACAGCCAGGCCACTACCGGTAATGGTTGTGGTTTCCGGGCCGTTCTCGGCGGCGGCATATTTGAAAGCGTCGGCGATCAGGCTGATCATCAACGCCGAGCCGATCCGGCTGCCCCAGTGCGCGGAATAGTCACCCGGATGGCCTGCGCCACCGAGCTGGTCGATACCCGGGCTGGACATGGCCACGTCGATGCCGTTCGGCGTAGTGATCCGATCCCAGACCACCGCGATGCGGCGGCCTTCCGGCCCCTTGTTGTAGGCACCGTAGATCTTCGAGCCCTTGGGCAGCAGCAGGCTACGTCCGTTGATCGAGTACACCGGCTCGGTCAACAGACAGGAGGTGAAGCCGGCCACGTCGGTGATGATCCGCGTTTCCAGCACACAGCGCAGGTAGGTGCCGCGCACCAGCAGCGCATCCGGACTGCGGATGAAGGACGCGCTGGAAACGTCTTCGACATCGGGGCCACGACGAGTCTTCTGCGCCGGGGGCTGCGCGTTGTTGTTCATCTGCGCGATCATGGCGCGGGTGTATTCGTCCGTGGTGCTGCTGCCAACGCCACCTTCAGCGCCCTGCTCACCCGACACGCTGCCGGTGGCGCCAATCCGGCGGTCCAGCAGCGTCGGCCCACGGTTGAAGTCCTGCGCCGAATTGTCGCCGAAGGACGAGCTGGATCGCGTCGGCACCTCCGGCGGCGGCAGCGGCGGAATCATCGGGATCGGCTCGGCCACGCTCGGCGGCGGCACCGACGGCGGCGCGGCGGTCGGCAGCTCGGGCGTGGTGACACGCGCGGTTTCATTGAGCTTGGGCGGGGTATCCGAATCGTCCTGGCCCTTACGCAGCAGCAGGAAGCCCATCGCGATCACAAGCACCAGAATCGCACCAAGGAACAGCAGGGCCTTGCGGTTCAGGCGTTGTTCTTCAGGCGAACGCAGGCGCGGCGCGCCCGCGTCCAGATTCGGCACCTGCTCGGCCTGCGCCTGGCCGTAATAGGGATTGTTCGGGGTTTCATCCGGCCCGCGACGTGCGTTGAATCCGCCATCGTCCGCGCCGTTGTTGGGCTCGTTGCCGGGAGTGTTTTGCTGGCTCATTTCTTCACGTTCCTTCGCAGGCCGACGACGTTGTCACCGTGGCGGATGACCAGGTAGGGATAGGTGCCATGCACGATCAGCGAATTGCCTTCCACCGTCGTGTTGACCACGAAATCCTCACCGTATTCGGACTCACGACCGAACACCGCCGGGAAGATGCCGGTCTTGTACTCCGGCGAGGCCGGCAGCTTCAGATAGGTGAAACGGCCGTCATCGTAGGCATTGACCGGAATCAGCCAACCCATCTTCTTGGCCCTGCGGGTCGAGTAGGAGTAGTCGAAGTTGTACTGGCGATCCTTGGCCAGTTCCGAACTCAGCAGCGGCTTGACCTCTTCCTCCACCGCCTGCTGCGCCGTACCGAACTCGGTATCGCTGGGGTAGCTGAAGGCGATCTTGTACTGCACGCCCGCACGACGGGCCTGTTCCAGTTGGCGCCAGTCAGTGGCGACCACCTTCAGTTCGAAGATGTAAGAGTGGGTTTCCGTGCGCACCATCATGTTGGTGTCGACGTCGACGTTCTTGGGCTTGAGATAGAACACGTTCTCACGACGGGTCAGCTCCCAGCCATTGCTGAAGCCGGTGCTGTAATCGAGGATCTTCTCGTTCGGGCTCAGTTCGATCTGGGTGGTAAGGCCCAGACCGGTACGAACCGGGTAGATGCGGTCCTTCTCATATTCGTATTGATCCACCGCCTGCGCCGCAACGGGCGCAGAGAACGCCGACAACATCGGCAACAGAACCAAGGCGGTCCCCCAAAGCTTGCTACTACTCATCGGTTGCTTGCTCCCTCAGCAGTTCCGGTGGAAACACGTTGGCCCGGCACCTGTGCCGGTTGCCGCGGCGCGACTTGTCCTGGTATCGCCTGGCCCGGCACGAGCTGCCCGGGTACACCTTGTTGCATCGGCTGCGCCGGCATCTGCTGCGCCGGAACCACCTGGCCGGGCACGACCTGCCCAGGCATCATCTGACCCGGCGCTGCCGGCAACGGAGCGGCCATGGGTTGCCCTGTCACCGGATCGATCATATTTGCCGCAGCCGGATTGTTCGGGTCGTAGACGCTGGCGGCCTGTGCAGCCTGAGCCGCCTGAGCCGCCTGGCTGCTCATCGCAGCATCGTCGGGCACCGGCACGCCGCGCGCGTAGTCATTGTCGACGCGGTATTCGGTGACCTGGAAGGCCAGCGGGTTGAGCACCCGGTCCTGCTCGGACAACGCCAGATCATTGCGATACTCGAACCGCATCGTCACCAGCTGGTTGTCCAGGAACTGCATGGCGCCCGTGGTCTTGTCGAGCAGGCTGCGCTGGATGCGGACCGAGGCACCCCGGAAGCCGCCGTTGGGTTCGGCACCCAAGGGCGTTATGCTCAGAATCTTGACCCGTATAGCCTTGCTCGTGCCATACACGAACACCGGGTTTTGCGGGTTATTGGTGGCGTAGCGCTGGCGCTGGGTGGCCGCGACCTGCTCCGAGGACATGGTGAACACCAGCTCCCAGTCGCGCAGTCCCATCACCGCCGAGTCGAAAGACTCACGCGCCAGGACGTACTGCGCCACGTTGCTACGGTTCACGGCCTCGTTGGCCGTGATGGTCTCACCGCGGAAGGTACCGCTCAGCCGCGCCACGGTCGCCGTACCGGTATAGGCATCGGCCATCACAAGGAACGGTACCTTCTCCTTCAGCGGCAGCATGTAGTAGTAGCCGCCGGCCAGGGCCAGCGACATCACCAGCGAGGCCGTGGCCACCCACCACGCGCGGCGCTCGCTGCGGCGTGCCATGTCGGCCACGGTCAGCTCGTAGCTCACCGCTTTGGCGACCGCCTGGTCGACCTTCTGGCTGCTGCCTGTTTCCTTCTTTCGGAACATGGGTTCATCCGTACTACTGGAACGTCAATGGGCGCGGCACCCCTGCGCGGTACGCGGGGAGCATCACGTTTACCGATACTCGACCCGCGTCAGCTGCCGCTGGACGCGTCGGCCGCAGCCGCCGAAACGGTGGGCGACGCAGCGGCCTGCACGACAATCTGGTTGCCGACGATGGACACCGACACGCCCTGCGCCGCATAGGCGGAGCTGAGGTCGACCATCGCCTGCTGTGGATTGGTGGTCCCGATGCCGGAGACGGCACCGTAGAGTGTGTAGTCCGAGCTGATCCGGTAATCCAGGGTCATGCCCGAATCCTTGGCCCAGCGTTCCAGCATGGTCTTCAGCGTGCCGTCCATCGGCGTGGCCTGGTACACGTAACTCGTGTACAGCGGAATTTCCATGGTGGTGCTGGCGAAGCGGTTGACCGGCTTCCAGCGGCCGCCGATATCCGGGGCCGGCTTGGTGGCGCAACCGGCCAGCATCAGTGCGGCAGCGGCGGCGATGAATCCCTGTGACAGATACGCTTGCTTCATACGGACTTCCCTATGACGTACGTAACGCGGCTTGATTCGATTGACTGGCAGCAACTCGCTACACCGGGTGGATGACGACCCGGAGCCAGTTGGCTATGGCAGATAGAGTGGTGAAACTTCCTGGACTACTGCGATCGGCCCCCGCCCGCCTGTGCAGCCCATGGTTGCATGTCCCGATGTGCAGGCGTCCCGGGCGCATCGCCCGGCCCCATCGCCCCACATCCACATCCACATCCCTTCGACAATGCCGTCCATGACTTCCTTACAACGATTCTATGCGTTGCTTTCGCGTCGCATGCCAGACAAAAATTGAAAACGAAATCAGCTCGCCATCATGAACACGATGCCATAGCCGAGCGTCAATTCCGCGTCAAATCATGAGCAAAAAAACGTTTTCAATTGTCATTTCTTTGACGCGCATCACACAATTGATGCCAAGCTGATCAGATATCGAGATTCGGGACGGACGTCTTCGGCAGCAGGCGCGAGGTGAAATAGCGATCCTTGTAGTACTTGATCTTGTCGCATTTCACGGGGTGCGGGATGCCCTCGTACAGGAACACCTCGTGATCGTTGCCCATCGCCTTGAGCTCCTGCGGCAGCATCAGCGCGCGTCGTTCCTCGGTGAAACTATGGGTCTTCTCGCGGGCGTGGGTGACGTTCTTCCTGCGGATGGTCGTGTAGCCGAGCATCTCCGAGTAGTCGTTGGCATCCTGCTGCTCCCGCGGCGCGTACAGGATCTGGAGGGCATGGTTGGTGATGATGGTGCGCGACACATCCCGGCCATACGTGGCATCGAGCTGGGCCATGCTCTGGATGATCGGCAGCAGGCGCACGTTGTACCCGGCCATGTAGGACACCGCCGAGGCAATGATGTCGACCTTGCCGATCGCAGTGAATTCATCCATCAACAGCAGGCACTGGTACTTCAGGTCCGGGTTGGACTTGGGCAGTTCCTTGGTGTTGAGGTTGATGATCTGGCTGAAGAACAGGTTGATGATCAGGCGGCTTTCGGCCAGCTTGTTGGGCTGGATGCCGATATAGATGGTCATCTTCTTCTTGCGCAGGTCGGTCAGCAGGAAGTCGTTGCCGCTGGTGGCCTTGTCCAGCACCGGGTTGATCCAGGCGTTGAGTGGCTCCTTGAAGGTGCCCATGATCGAAGCGAACGTCTCATCGGCCTGGGACAGCAGGTTGGCGAACGCCGACTTGGCGTTGCCACTCAGGTAGGTCTGGCTGGCCAGGCGTTGCAGGTACTTCCGGAGGTCGCTGCCATCGCCGGTGGACAGGCGGAACAGCGCCCCCAGGGTGGGCATGTCCTGCGCCTCGCCGGGGAAGCCGTTGCTGCGCGCATCGTCGCGGTTCTCGAACAGGTACAGGCTGAACGCCATGAACGCGTTGCGCGCCTGGCTGACCCAGAATTTCTGATCGTCCGATCCGTCCGGGTACAGCATCGCGGCGATGCTCATCAGCTCGGAGACGCGGAAGGCCGGGTCGTCGGAAACATAGCTGAGCGGGTTCCAGCGATGGGTACGGCGGTCTTCGGCGAAAGGATTGAACAGGAACACCTCTTGGCCCTGGCTGGCACGCCAGCCGCTGGTCAGGTCGAAGTTTTCCTGCTTGATGTCCAGCACGACCACCGACTCGTCGTACTCGAGCAGGTTGGGGATGACCACGCCCACGCCCTTGCCCGAGCGGGTCGGGGCGGCCAGGATCACGAACTGCTGGCCACTCAGGCGCACCAGCTTGCCGCCGAAGCGGCCCACCACGATGCCGTTGCCGGTCTTCTTGAACAGCCCGTGCCTGGCCAGATCCGCAGCCTGGGCAAAGCGCGCGTCACCGTGCAGCGAGGTCTTCTTCGACCGGAACATCAGGAACATCGCCACCAGGGACAGCAGCAGCGGAAGCCCGAAACCGACCACGCCGGCCAGCTTGATCTTGGTGACGTAGGGCGCCACGGCCGGCTGATCCAGTGCCTGCAGGTACTGCAGATAGGTGTTCCACTTGAACAGCCCGGTATCCAGGCCCAGCAACAACAAGGTGAGATACCCGGCAAGGCAGTAGCCGGCAATCACGGTCAACACGATGACGACGGCGGGAACAACAATCTTCTGCGTGGACAAACCCTATCCTCCATGACGCGCCCCACAGGGCGCTACGGCCTGCGCCGGCGCCTGGGTCGCACCGTACGCGTTTCTTTCACTTCGTCGTGCATACGCCCCGTCGTCGCGTCGCCACAACAACGACCCCTCGCTGCGCGCCTGTTTCCAGCGACAGCAGCGGGGGGTGATCCTTGCCGTTCGGACGTGAACACGGCGTAGCCGGACCCATCGCCCGGACTGTACACGGGCGGATATGTCAGGGCTACCCTGCAACATGGCGCTGCGCCGACAGGGCCTGCGGGAGATCACGACCTTCACGCACCACAGCATCCCAGCGCAGGGGTCGGCAGTATGTTGCGCCGCAGCAGTACAATAGGCGGCCGCCTTCTGGTCACGTCCTGCCCGCATGAGCTCCTCCCCCGTTTCCCTGGCCGCCCGGCTCTCGCCGCGCGAGCGCACCCTGATCCTGCTGGCCTTGTCGCTGGGCGGCTTTGCCATCGGCACCAGCGAGTTCGCCAGCATGGGACTGATGCTGGAGATCAGCCGTGGGCTGTCGATCAGCGAGACCCAGGTCGGCCACCTGATCAGCGCCTACGCCATCGGCGTGGTGGTCGGTGCGCCGGTGCTGGCCTTCGCCGGTGCCGGTTTCGCCCGGCGCAGCCTGCTGCTCGCCCTGATGGGCTTCTACGCGATCGGCAACCTGGCCAGCGCACTGGCGCCGAACTACGGCACGATGCTGCTCGCGCGCTTCGTCGCCGGCCTGCCGCACGGCGCCTACTTCGGCGTGGCGATGCTGGTGGCCGCCGCGATCAGTCCGCCCGCCCAGCGCGGCGCGGCGGTATCGAAGGTGCTGCTCGGCCTGTCGGTCGCGATCCTGGTCGGCAATCCGCTGACCACCTGGCTCGGCCAGCAGGTCAGCTGGCGCACCGCGTTCGCCCTGGTCAGCGTGCTGGCGATCGCCACCGTGGCGATGATCGCGCGCTTCCTGCTGCCCGATCCGGATGAAGTCCGGACCTCGCCGATGCGCGAGCTGCGTGCTTTCAACCGCACCCAGGTGTGGCTGGCACTGGCGATCGGCTCGGTCGGCTTTGCCGGCATGTTCTGCGTGTTCACCTACCTCGCCCCGACCCTGGTGCAGGTCACCGGCCTGGCCGAATCGTGGATGCCGCTGGCCGTGGGCATCTTCGGCATCGGCGCGATCATCGGCAACGTGGCCGGTGGCTGGCTGGTGGACCGCTTCCAGTTCCGCGCCGCAGCGGTGGTGCTGGTCTGGTCGATCCTCGTGCTGCTGGCTTTCCCGATCGCCGCGCAGTCGGTGTGGAGCGTGTTCCCGATGATCATCGCGGTCGGCACCATGGGCGCACTGGCGGCCGTATTGCAGACCCGCCTGATGGATGTCGCCGGTGAAGCGCAGACGCTGGCCGCGGCCTCCAACCATGCGGCCTTCAATACCGCCAATGCGCTCGGCCCGTGGTTCGGTGGCATGGCCATCGGCGCCGGCTTCAGCCCCGCCGTGACCGGCTACGTCGGTGCGGCGACCGCGCTGGGTGGCCTGCTGCTGTGGGGCGTGGCGATGCTGGTGGACCGCCGCTCGCGCAGCGCGCCGGTGCTGCAGTCGTAAGCGCGCGGGGATTTTTTTATTTCCCCTATCATGGGTGTCCGCTCACACCGCGCCACTCGTGCTGCCCCGGCCACGGCCGCCACGAGGGCCGCACCTGGAAACACCGATGACGTACGAATGGGCCCCGAGCCACTGGGGTCAACGCCTGACGCGATCGCCGCACTGGCAGCTGCGCCTGGCAGACGAACAGCTGGTCCTGACCGTCGACGGTCAGGTGCATCACGCGCCGCTGGACGCGCTGCAGGTGCACCCGCGCCTGCCCTGGGCGCGCCTCACCCTCCACCGCGAGGGCCACGCCCCGTTGACGCTCGGCGGCCTTTCAGCGGCGTCCGCGCGCGGCTTGGTGGCGGCACTGGACGCGCAGCGTGGAGCGCAGCGCCAGCGTGACCATGTCGCCTTGTTCGGGCAGGCCCACGCCGCGATCCAGCGCTGGCTCACGCAGGTGCAGACCGCCACCGGTCTGGCCGACGAGGAGTCGCTGTGGCTGACCCACGAGCAGCAGCAGGCCCTGCTGCAGGCGCGCCCCACCCTGCCGCTCGATGAAGAAGCGCTGTGGGCGGTGTTCGATGACGCCGGCTTGCGCAGCGAACTGGATGGCGACCCCTCGGTGATCGAGGAAGCGCTGATGCTGTGGCTGGCCGATTGGCCAGCGATGTGGGCGCGCCGCAATGAAGCCCATCAGGCGCGCGAGCGGATCGCCAGCCGCCCGCTGCTGGACCGTGTCGAAAGCCGCCCCCTCACCGATGAACAGGCCCGCGCGGTGATCTGCTTCGACAACCGCGTCCAGGTGGTGGCCGCGGCCGGCTCGGGCAAGACCTCGACCATGGTCGCCAAGGCGGCCTACGCCATCGAACGCGGCCTGGTCGCACCCGAACGTATCGTCATGCTCGCCTTCAACAAGGACGCCGCGGCCGAACTGCAGGCGCGTGCCGACCGGGCCTTCGCGCGCGTCGGCCTGGATGGGGTGCGGGTGGAAGCACGCACGTTCCATGCGTTGGGCCGGCACATCATCGCCCAGGCGACCGGGCGGATGCCGCAGGTGCCGGACTGGGCGGTCGACCCGACGCAGGGCTTCCATCGGCTGGCCGAGATCATCGATGCGCTGAAAGACCGCTCCCTGCATTTCCGAACGCAGTGGGACATGTTCCGGTTGGTGTTCGGCCGCGATCTGCCCGTCATCGGCGGTGCGCTGGACGCCGAGGAATGGGACAAGGACGGCCAGGGGTACGTGCGTACGCTGCGCGGCGAGCGCGCGCGCAGCATCGAGGAGTGCGTGATCGCCGACTGGCTGTTCTACAGCGGCGTGGAGTACGTCTATGCACGACGCGACACATTCGATGCCGGGACGGACGAGTACCGCCAGTACCGCCCGGATTTCCACTATCCAGGCATTGCGCTGCATCACGATCACCTCGCCCCGGACGTTCACGGCCGTGCGCCGGCGCATCATGAGGGCCGCCAAGGCACCCGTCACGGCAACGAGCGGATCGAAACCACCTCCCACCAGTTGCGTACCGGCGAACTGTTCGTGCGGCTGGGCGAGGCGCTGTCACGGCACGGTGTCGTGCTCGATCCAAATCCGGACCGCGCGTTGCCCGAAGGCGGCGCGACGCCGATGCCGGATACCGAGCTGATCGGCCTGGTGCGCACCTTCATCAGCCACGCCAAGAGCAACGGGCTGGGCGTGCAGGACATGGTCGAGCGCCTGCGCCGCCTGCCCGACGATCACTTCAAGCACCGTTACCGTCTCTTCCTCGAACTGATCCTGCCGATCCTGGAGGGCTGGGACGATGCGCTGGTGGCCGAAGGCGGCATCGACTTCGAGGACATGCTCAACCAGGCCGCCGAACATCTGGAACAGGGGCGTTACGTGGCCCCGTTCGACCTGGTGATGGCCGACGAATTCCAGGATGCCTCGCGGGCCCGCGCGCGGCTGTGCCGTGCGCTGGTGCAGGCACCGGGCAGGCATCTGTTCGCGGTCGGCGATGACTGGCAGTCGATCAACCGGTTCGCCGGTGCGGACGTGTCGGTGATGACGGGTTTCGTGGCGTGGTTCGGGCAGGGCCAGGTGCTCAAGCTCGAGCAGACCTTCCGCTGCCCGCAGGCGCTGTGTGATGTCTCCAGTGCCTTCGTGTCACGCAATCCGGCGCAGATCCCCAAGGACGTCCACTCGGTCACGCCCGCGTATGGCGCGGTGCTGCAGGCCTTCCAGGTAGCCTCGCGCGACCGGCTGGCCGGCGCGGTCGAGCAGTATCTGCAGCAGCTGCACCAGCAACTGCTGAGCGGCCAGGTTCCGCCGGGCCGCGATGGCAAGGTCACCGTCTTCGTGCTCGGCCGCTACAACGCCGACCGCGCCCTGCTGCCGGCCACGTGGCGCGCACGCCATGGGCAGCTCATGGAGGTCAGCTTCCTCACCGCGCACCGCTCCAAGGGGGCCGAGGCGGACTACGTGATCCTGCCCGGCATGCTGGATCGCCGCTTCCCCAACACCCGCGCCGATGACCCGGTCCTGACCCTGGCGATGCCGGACAGCGATCCCTATCCGCTCGGCGAGGAGCGCCGCCTGTTCTATGTCGCGCTGACGCGTGCGCGCCGCTCGGTGGCGATGTTCACCGTGCAGGGCCGCCGCTCCGCCTTCCTGAGCGAGCTGGTCAACGACGGCGCGGTGCGGGTGACCTCGATGTCCGGCGAGACGATCCACGAGGAGGCGTGCCCGGCCTGCAGGGTGGGCGTGATCGTGCCGCGCAGCGGGCCGTATGGTGCGTTCCAGTCGTGCTCGGGGTATCCGCGCTGCGAGTACAAACCGCCCAGGACAGCCGGCCATGCCAGCCTGCGTACGGTCGCGGGGGCCTAGCGCTGCGCCTGTGCCGCTCAGCCGCGTGAAGCGGCCAGTGCGGCATCGATCTGCGCAAGCAAGGCACGCCGTTCCGGCACGCCCGGCATCACCCGCACCAGATTGCGGACCATCCGCTGGTCCTGCTGCCTGCCAAGCTGATCACCCAGCGCATGCAGGGCGCGCGCCTGGTGACCCGGTCCTTTCCGTTTGATCGAGGCCGCAAGCGCCCTGTCCAGCGCGGGCAGCGCCTCCAACTGCATCCGCAGGCGACGCACTCTGCGCCGCCAGCGATGCAGGTCCTCCGGATCCCCGGTATGGGCGGCGCGCTTCTCCGCCTTGACGGTACGACGTTCGCTGCGCGCCAGACCCTTGCGGAGATCACGCGCTCTCAGCGCGTCCCATGGCTGCGCCTGGAGGTCACCCGCGATACGCACCAGTGCCGCCTGACGGCGTGCGAACGCCGGGTCCCGCGCCAGCGCCCGGGCGAGAAGTACGTCGCGCCGCGCCGTCAGCCGACTGCACACGTCCTTCCACGGCCGGGCGGGATGCTGCGCGGCGAGGTGCTGGCAGGTCTCCACCACCACATGGGCATCGCGCAATGCCGACAATCCCTGCCCCAGCCGACGCAGGGCCGCGTCAGTCCGGGCGGTCTCAAGTTCGCTGCTCGCCAGCACCGCGAGCAGCGCGCGAAGGCGGCGTATCGTCTTGCGTGCACGATGCACGGCGTCGTGGACATCCGGCTGGAGCGCCAGCGCATCGGCGATGGCCCTGCACTCACGGTCTGCCAGTGCGCGGGCGGCAGGGCCGATGGCGGGTGGCGACATGGCGGTTTCCCCCGGAGACGTCGGGGGATTGTACCCATGCCAGCGGGCCGCCGGCTCAGGCCGGGTTGAACATCTGCCGCACGCCCCGAAGCAGCTCGTTCACGCTGAACGGCTTGGGCAGCAATGACATGCCCTGCCCCAGGAACTCATTGCGGACGGCTGCACTCTCCGTATAGCCGGTCACGAACAGCACCGGCAGATGGGGCCGCAGCACGCGTGCCGCATCGGCGAGCTCACGTCCGTTCATGCCCGGCAGGCCCACATCGGACAGCAGCAGGTCCAGCTCGCGGTCCGAATGCAGCTCCAGCAGGGCCTGCTGTGCGTTGATGGCCTCGACGACCTGATACCCGGCCTCGACCAGCATCTCGCGCACCATCATGCGCACCGAGTCGGTATCGTCGACCAGCAGGATGCGCTCGGCGCTGCCACGGGGCAGCTGCCCTTGGGTGACAGGTGCCTGGTCCGCAGGCTGGAGATGCCCCTCAGGCAGCAGGAGTTCGATCTCGGTGCCTTCGCCACGCTCGCTGGCGATGCGCGCACTGCCGCCGGACTGGCGTGCGAACCCGTAGGTCATCGACAGCCCCAGCCCGGTTCCCTCGCCCTGCGGCTTGGTGGTGAAGAACGGCTCGAACACCTTGGTCAGCAGCTCTGCGGGTATGCCGACGCCGTTGTCGAGCACGGTCACCGTAACGTAGTGACCCGGCGCCAGCTCATGGTCCCGCTCGATCTCGACTCGCCCGGCGCGGATGCGGATCAGGCCTTGGCCGGCCAACGCGTCGCGGGCATTGATCACCAGGTTGAGGATCACGTTCTCGAACTGGTTCGGGTCGGCGACCGCGATCAGCGGTTCAAGACCAAGCTCCAGCTCGAGTTCGATGTTCTCACCGATCGATCGCTGCAGCATGTCTTCCAGCGAGCGCACCCGCGCCACGACATCGAATGTCTGTGGATCGAGCGGTTGCTTGCGGGCAAACGCCAGCATGCGCTGGGTCAGCGCGGCCGCGCGGTGTGCCGAGCCCGTGGCGATCTCGACGTAGCGGGAGGCCTTGTCCCATTTGCCGCTGGACGCGGCGATCTCGATCATGTCCAGCCCGGAGATGATCGTGGTCAGCAGATTGTTGAAATCGTGCGCGATACCGCCGGTGAGCTGGCCCAGCGCATCCATTTTCTGCGCCTGCATCAACTCGATTTCGGTGCGCTCGCGCTCGGCGATCTGGAAGGCGAGCTCGGAGGTCGCACTCTCCAGTTCCTGCCGCTGCTCGTTCGCACGCGCATGCTGTTCGGTGGTGTCCTCGATGTGGACGAGTCCCTGCCCGGCGGCCTGGTACGGCGTCACCCGCCATTCGGTCATGCGGATCGTCCCGCCGACGCGAAGGCTGAAGGTTCCCTGCCAGCGCTCACCTTCGGCCAACGCCACTTTCAACGCACTGAGGGGAGCGACCTGATCCTGCAGCAGCTGCTCGAGTTGACCAGGTCCTGCCTGCTGGCCCAGCAGGCGGGTGAAGGCATCGTTGGCATCGTGGGCGTTGAGCGACGCATCCAAGACCGCGATCGGGGCATTGATGTGACGGTAGATCTCCCGGAAGCGCGCTTCCGTCTCGCGCAACGCCTCTTCAGCGCGGCGGGCGCGCAGCAGGCTGCGCAGCGTCGCCAGCAGCACATCCGGATCGACCGGATGGATCAGATAGCCATCCGCACCAGCGTTGAGGCCGGTGATCATGTCGCCGGTGGCGATCGACGCCGCGGAGACATGCACCACGGGCAGCAACTGCAGGCGGGGGTCTTCGCGTAGTTGGCGGACTACATCGAAGCCGCTCATGTCCGGCAGGTTCACATCCAGCACCAGCGCGCCGAAATCATGCTCGGCCAGCCGCGCCAGGCCCTCACCGCCGGTACCCGCCTCCTCCACATGGAACCCGTGGTGCTCGAGCACGCGGCGCACCGAGTAACGGGTCGCCACGTTGTCATCCACCACCAGGATGCGATCAGGAATCGGCATTCACGGTCTCCGTGGCCAGGGTCAGCGGCAGCACCACGTAGAAATTCGAGCCGGTGCCGATCTCGCTCTCCACGCCGACATGGCCACCGAGCAGCTCGGCGAAGCGTTTGCACAGCGACAGACCGAGGCCGGTGCCGCGCAGGCGCTTCTGCAGCGGGGTATCGACCTGCACGAAATCCTCGAACAGGGTCGACTGCAGCTCCGCCGGAATGCCGATGCCGGTATCGCGGACACTGAAGCGCACCGCGCTCTCCCCCTCCAGTTGGGTCGATACCACCACCTGGCCGCTGGGGGTGAACTTCAGCGCATTGGAAATGAAGTTGCGCAGGATCTGCGCCAGCTTCTTGTCATCGGTGTACAGCATCGGCATCACCGGCGGATCCTCGAACAGCAGGTCCACCTGGTTGCCTTCCACCAAGGGGCGGAACATGCCGCGCAGCGCCGAGAACAGGTCCATCAGGTCGAACCAGGCGGGCGAGATGGTGATCCGCCCCGCCTCGATCTTGGCCAGGTCGAGCAGGTCATCCACCATCTCGCGCAGTTCGCTGGTCGAGGTACTGATGAAGCGGACCTGCCGGCGCTGCTCCTCGGTCAGCGGCCCATCCATGCCGTCCTCCAGCAGCCGCGTCATGCTCAGGATCGAGCCCAACGGCGTGCGGAACTCATGGCTCATGTAGGACAGGAACCGGCTTTTCAGCTCGGACACCTCGCGCAGCTGCTCGGCCTGCTCGTCCAGCTCGGCATACAGCGCCAGCACACCCTGGTTGGTTTCATCCAACTCAGCGCGCAGCGCATCGGCTTCCAGGCGCAGCCGTTGCAGCTCCTGGTCGTGGGGGGTGGCGCTCAATGCAGGTCTCCAAGACGCAGGGCAACGATGCCGGCGTCATCCCGGCCACGATCGAAATCACGGTGCAGCACCGCCACGATCAAGGCCGGGTGGCGGTGGAACAGGCCGGGGTAGTCGCGCAGGCTCCAGCGCGCCTGCAGTCCATCACTGTGCATGACCAGCAGCGTGCCTGCCGCCGCGTGAAAATGGAATGGTTGTGCCTTGCGGTACTGCACCCCGACGATGCCCGGGTGCGAGGCCAACCCGCGTGAGCCGGTGGGCTCGCACAGACTGGCGGCGATGTTGCCGATGCCGGCGAACTCCACCTGGGCACTCGCCACGTCCACGCAGGCCACCGCCGCCGCACCGCCGCGGGTGCCCGACATGCTTGAATGCAGGACGCCGATCAACGCCGGCGCGCCAACCGCAGACGATTCTGCGACGGCATTCACACCGGCCTGTGCTGCATCCGCGGCGGGCAATCCATGCCCCAGCCCATCGATCACGGTGACCGCCACGGTCTGTCCATCGGCGCGCAGATGCCAGGCATCGCCACAGGCCAGCTCGTGGCGCATGGGGATGCGCAGCGCACCGTAGGCCACGTCGATATCGCCAGGCGCACGACTGGCGTAGATCCGCGCCACCACGACCGCGCCTTTGCCGTCGCACCAGGCATCCAGCACGGTGGCCTGGCGCTGGATCGCCCCCAGCCCCAGCCCTTGCGTGCCCCCGGTCGAGTAGCCGTCCGGCAGGCACTCGGCCAGGGAAAAGCCCGGACCGGTGTCCACGGTGCACAGCTCCACACCCTTGCCGCCGCGGCCACAGACCTCGGACAGGTACATGCGTCCACCGCGCCCATGCTTGAGCACATTGGTGGCCATCTCCGTGGCCACCAACGCCGCGCGGCCGGCGTCCATTTCATCCAGCCCGATCAGATCGGCCAGCGCCAGCGCTTCGCGCCGGGCCTGGCCGACCTGTGAGGATTCCTCGACCACCACGATCCGCGTCACCCGGCCGCCGAAGTTCAGCTCCATTTGGTGATCGTGATACGGGTGCCCTGCCCCGGTGCACTCTCCAGTTCGAACTCATCCACCAGCCGGCGCGAACCGGACAGGCCCAGGCCCATGCCGGAGCCGGACGACCAGCCGTCGGTCAGGGCCTGTGCGACATCCGGAATGCCCGGGCCGTTGTCGGCGAAGACCAGCCGTACGCCCTTGCGCAGTCCCTTCTCGACCACGTCCCAGTCCATGGTCCCACCGCCACCGTAGATGACGGCATTGCGGGCCAGTTCACTGGCGGCGGTCACCAGCTTGGTCTGGTCGATCAAGCGCAGCTTGCACGCCACGCAGATCTGACGTGCGGCCTGGCGGGCCAGCACCACATCCTGCTCGATGCGGATCGGCAGCGAACCACTGGACGCCGTCATGAGCTGGCTTCGTCTTCGTCGGTGCGCTGCAGCAGCTTCATGCCCCGCTCCACATTGAGCGCGGTGCGCACGCCACTGAGCGTCAGGCCCAGCTCGACCAGGGTGATCGCCACGGCCGGCTGCATGCCGACCACCACCGTGGTGGCATCCATGATCCGGGCCAGCGAGGAAATGGTGGCGATCATCCGCCCGATGAACGAATCGACGATGTCCAGTGCGGAAATGTCGATCAGCACACCGCGCGCGGAGGTACTGCGGATCTTCTCGGTGAGGTCGTCCTGCAGGGTCAGCGCCAGCTGGTCATGCATGTCCACCTGGATGGTCACCAGCAGCAGATCGCCCATCTGCAGGATCGGAATGCGCTCCATCTCAGCGGGCGGTCCGGGTGACGGTCTGGCCGGTGCGCTTGAGCGCCAGCGCCAGTGCGTCGGCCAGATTGGCCTTGGTCACGATGCCATTGAGGTCCAGCCCCAGGTGCACGATGGTCTGGGCGATCTGCGGGCGCACGCCGCTGATGATCGCATCGGCGCCCATCAGGCGGATGGCGGTGACGGTCTTCAGCAGATGCTGGGCCACCAGCGTGTCCACGGTGGGGACGCCGGTGATATCGATGATCGCGATTTCGGACCCGGTATCCACGATGCGCTGCAGCAGCGACTCCATCACCACCTGGGTGCGCTGCGAATCCAGCGTGCCGATCATCGGCAGCGCCAGCACGCCCTCCCACAGCTTCACCACGGGGGTGGACAGTTCGAGCATTTCTTCCTGCTGGCGCTGGATCACATCTTCGCGCGTCTTCTGGAACACGCTGACCGTGTGCAGCCCGAGCTGATCGATCAGTTCGGAGATCGCCCACAGCTGGTCGCCCAGCAGTGCCGGATCATTCGCGTAGCCCTGCTGGATCACCTCGAACAGCGGGCGCTTCAGCGAGAAGATGAAGCTGGCGGTTTCCGAGGAATTGAATCCCTTCAGGACGCGCTCGCGCGACAGTTCCTCCAGGAAACGGCGGATGTCCTGCCACTCTGCCCGCGCGACGGAGCTGACGTCCGTGGCCGACAGTGCGTCCAGGAACAGGCGCCAGAACTCGCGGACCTGGCTGTCCAGCTCGCGCGAGGAAAGGCGGCCGTCCTGTGCCTGGCTGGAACCGGCCAGATTACCGGCCCATGCAGCAAGCAGGGGCTCCTGGTGGCTGCGGATGAGATCGATCGTGCGCTGCTGCAAAGCCGCCATGGAAAAGGTCCTGAGAGAGAAGGGAAACCCGCGGATGGGCTGGCGACCCATCACCGATATGAATGGGGGCCGCAATTTTCAAAGCTTAAATGAATTCAGGAAGATTGGGCATGACAATGGATGCCAGCGGCGTGAAGGCTCTCTGCACCTCCCTGACTCGTTCAGATACTGCCAGTGCGGCGCGCGTCCAGCAGCCCGCAACGGCACGCCGCCACAACGCATCAGGCCGCCCGGAGGCGGCCTGATGGTGGAGCGGTCAGCGCAGCAGCGCGAACAGGAGCAGCAGCGGAATCGGAATGCCGAGCATCCACAGCAGAATGTACTTCATGGTGTTTCCTCCCTTGAGGTGGTCAGGATCACAGGTCGCGGCGGCGGCCGCCCCAGGTGGCACTCAGGCTGGCGATGAAGGCACCGATCAGCAGCGTGATGAACAGCCAGAGCGCGGCGTAGGCGGTGGCCTTGCGGGCATCGTCTGCGGCCTGCTTGGCCTGCTCCTTGGCGTTGTCCAGCGCCGCACGCAGGCGGGTCTGGACATCGGTCACGCGGGCCTGTGCCTCGGCCTGGGTCATGCCGGTCTGCGCCGCCACCAGCTGGCTCAGATACTGCGTATCGGCCGGATCCATTGTGTCGGACTTCAGGCTGTTGACGATGATGCGGTTGACCTCGGTACGGACCTCACGGCTGTCCGGGCGACGGTCGGCACCGGGCATCGGATGCGGCGGCGGCACTGCGCCGTTTGCGGATGGTGCGGGCGGTGCGGCCGGATCGGCGGGACCGGCCGGCGGCGCGGGCGGCGCAGCGGTCGGGCTGGCACGGAACAGCGAATCCACCCAGTACTGCACGTCACCCTGGTCGTTGCCCATCGCAGCCGAACCTGCGCCGGCTGCGGCGATACCGCCTGCCGTCGAGGCGGCGGCGCCTGCGGTAGCACCGGCCACCTTGGCACCCGCGCCGAGGATGCCGCCAATCGCCGAGGTCAGCAGCGCGGCCGTGAGCAGCGTGGCCACCGCCCACGAGACGAAACCATGCGCGGTGTCGCGGAAATAGGTCTCATCACCGTGGATGTTGCTCCACTTCGTGCGCAGGCGCCCCGCCAGATAGCCACCCAGACCCGACGCGGCGATGGCGGTAAAGGTCAGCCAGGCGATGCTGGACCAGCCGAACGTTTCAGCGGTCACACCTTCAAACGACCACGGCGACACCGATGACAGGCCGAGGCCTACACCGAGTATCACCAGAATCAGCGAGAGCGCCGCCGCAGCGATCGCACCGGCCAGGATGGCACCCCATGACACAGCGCTGTCGCGCGGAAGATCCACCACCGGCGGTGGGGTGACCACGGCCAAGGTCGCGGCAGCGACGGGCTCTGGGTGGGCGTAATCGCCTCGGGTATTCATAGCGTATGGCACTCCTTTTCATGCGCTGCGGACGCAGCTCGCATCGGCAGGCTGCGCTTGCGGTCGTGAAATACGCGAGACGCTGAAAACAAGACGATGTGGACGCGATGGCATCGTCGCGGCACCCACCCGCTGCTCAGACGCGACGGCCCAACAGCATGAAAACCCCGAACACTCCGCCCAGCGCCCCGACAATGGCCAGCTCAATGGACGGCTCACGCAACCGCAGCGCCATGACAATACACATTGCTCCCAGCCCGACGATCAAGGCACCGATGGCGCGGGCACGGACGGACCCATAAAACCAGGTGCGTCGCATCGGCTCGGTCAGCGCTGGCTGCTGCCGATGCCAGGTGTCCAGTGCGTGCTGGAACTCGCGCAGCAGCCGGTCGCGACTCTGCAGGTCCGCCGCGCTCACCAATAGTGTCGGCCTGCCCGGGCGCACCAGCGTTAGGTAGTCGTCGGTTCCCCAGCGGGACAGATCGGCAAAGCGCACGGCATCGCGCCGGGAAAACATCAGGCCGTCGGGCATCACCATCACCTCGTTGCGGGTGGGAAATCCCTGGAAGGCGAGCAAGGGCGGAATCACCAGGCACAGCAGGGCGACCACGATCGCGACGCCGACCGGTCCCCGATTGAGCACGATGAACATGAAACTGCCGGCGGCCAGTGCGAAGGCCAATGGCACGGCCAGTTGATGCCAGCGGGTATAGACCGAGACCTGGATTCCCTGCAGGGGTTTCATGTTGGGTTCCCTCCTCCATCGGCACGCAGCGACGGCATCGAGCGGCGTGCGGCCGGCCTTGCGCCCGGCCAGTGGGCGCTTCCTGCCCCATGGTCTTCGATGTCGGCGCCAGCGGCAAACCGGCGCTGGTATCAAAACCGCATCGCCCTACCATTGTCGCGTCCGGAACAATGCCATCGCATCCTCACAGATAGGGGCTCACGCCTATGCAAAAATGAGGGAACTGTGGCACACCGCGTCGCAGTGGACGGTGTGAGCTCCTGACGACCAGGCGACACCGTGCCATTCGGGCGGTGGTCACCACTGGCAACGAGCAGGAGTCAATGAATGTCCTCGAGGAATTCCGGCGCAAGCGCCTTGGAGCTGACCAGCTGCGCGCGTGAGCCGATCCGTACCCCCGGCGCAATCCAGCCTTACGGATTGATCCTGGTCCTCGATCACCTGACATTGACGGTCAACGCCCGTGCAGTCGCGCAACCGGACCTGATCGAGGCGCTCGGCGACCCCTTGGGGCACTCTCTGGAGGCGGTGCTCGGCGGTACCCTGGCCCACTGCAGGCCGCTGCTGGAGGCGCTGGAGCAAGGCGCTTCGCATTTCCTGGGAACGCACCCGGTGGGCACCGCGGGACATCACCACACCGTGGCGCACCGGATCGGCGATGAGATCATCATCGAACTGGAAGCGCCGGTGCCGGGTGAGCCGGGCTCGCTGGAGGACCTGTACCCCTCGATCCGCCGCTTCATGGCCGCCATCGAGCGTGCGCCCACCACCCAGGCGCTGTGCGAGCTCGCCGCCGAGCACATCCGCGCCTTGACCGGCTTCGATCGCACGATGCTCTACCAGTTCGACCCGGACTGGAACGGCGCGGTGGTGGCCGAAGACCGCAATACCGTGCTGCCCTCCTACCTCGACCTGCGCTTCCCGGAATCGGACATCCCCGCGCAGGCACGCGAGTTGTACCGGCAGAACCGGGTCCGGCTCATCGCCGACAGCCAGTACACCCCCGTGCCGCTGGTGCGCCTGCCGGCCATCGCCGATGCGCCGCCCACGGACCTGGGCCCGGCGATGCTGCGCAGCGTCTCGCCGGTGCACCTGCAGTACATGCGCAACATGGGGACCGGTGCATCGATGTCGGTCTCGGTGCTGTGCGAGGGCGAGCTGTGGGGCCTGATCTCCTGCCACAACCAGGTCGCGCGCCGGGTGCCGTACCACGTGCGCACGGCCTGCGAGTTCATCGGCCAGATCCTGTCGCTGCAGATAGCGCTGAAGCAGCGCGCGGTGCTGATCGAAGAGCGGATCGCGCGCCGGGCGATCCAGGTCCGGCTGCTCGGGCGGATGGCCGGCGATACCGATTTCATGGCCGCGCTCGGCCGCGACCAGCACAGCCTGCTCGCGCTGACCCAATCCACGGGCGCGGCGATCGTGCACCGTGGCGAATGCATCCTGCACGGCGACTGCCCGAGCGAGCGCCAGGTGATGCAGCTGGTCCAGTGGCTGACGGCGCAGCAGATCGAGGGCGATATCTTCTGCACCGACACGCTGCCGCAGCGATGGAAGGAGGCACAGGCCTTCGCCGACGTCGCCAGTGGCGTGCTGGCCATCTCCATCTCGCAGCTCCACGACAGCTTCGTGATCTGGTTCCGGCCGGAGGTGGTCCGCACCGTACGCTGGGGCGGCGATCCGCGCAAGGAAGAGACCGGCCAGCCGCTGTCGCCGCGCACCTCGTTCGAGGGCTGGAAGCAGACCGTGCGCGAGCAGTCGCTGCCCTGGAACGAGGTGGATCGCGATGCCGCGCTGGAACTGCGCGCCGCGATCGTCGACATCGTGCTGCGCAAGGCCGAGGAAATGGCCGCGTTGAACGAGCAGCTGCTGCGCAGCAACAAGGAGCTCGAAGCATTCTCCTATTCGGTCAGCCATGACCTGCGCGCGCCGTTCCGCCACATCGTGGGCTACTCGGAACTGCTGTGGTCCTCGGCCGGCGAGCGATTGAACGATTCAGAAAAGAGATTCCTCGAGACCATCGTGGAGTCGGCAAAATCGGCCGGGACGCTGGTGGATGACCTGCTCAGCTTTTCGCAGATGGGCCGCTCGACCATGGGCCAGATCGCGATGGAGATGACGGCCTTGGTGGATGACGTGCGCCACAAGCTCGACATGGAATACACCGGCCGCGCCATCGACTGGCAGATCGCACCACTGCCCAAGGTGCTGGCCGACCCCGGCATGCTGCGGCTGGTCTGGCAGAACCTGCTGGCCAACGCGATCAAGTTCACCCGCGACACGCCCGAACCCCGCATCGAAATCGGGCACGAACGCACGGACACCGAGGATGTCTTCTTCGTGAAGGACAACGGCTGCGGTTTCGACATGCGCTACGTGGACAAGCTGTTCGGCGTGTTCCAGCGGCTGCACCACGTCGATGAGTACGAAGGCACCGGCATCGGCCTGGCCAACGTCCACCGCATCATCACCCGCCATGGCGGCCGCACCTGGGCCCAGGGCCAGGTTGGCGCCGGCGCGACCTTCTTTTTCACCATCCCCTTTACTGCTGGAGACCACCTATGAGAGATCTGCGACCGATCCTGCTCGTAGAAGACAACCCGAAAGACGCCGAACTGACGATGGCGGCGCTTGCGCGCTGCCAGCTGCTCAACGACGTGACCCATGTGCGCGACGGCGTGGAAGCGCTGGAGTATCTGCGCTGCCAGGGACGTTACGAAGGGGCCATGCACGGCGGGCCCGTGGTTGTGCTGCTGGACCTCAAGCTGCCCAAGCTCAACGGCCTGGAAGTGCTGAAGGAAATCCGCACCGACCGCGCCCTGAGCAGCACCCCGGTGGTGATGCTGACCTCCTCGCGGGAGGAGCAGGACCTGATCCGCAGCTACGAGCTGGGCGTCAACGCCTTCGTGGTCAAGCCAGTGGATTTCAAGGAATTCCTGGAGGCGATCCAGGGGCTGGGCATGTTCTGGGGCATCACCAACCAGCCGCCGCCGCACGGCACGCTGTTCGGCGGGAAGAGTAGAAGCGATGGCTGAGGCTGCCACAACAGGGACCATCAGCATCCTGATGGTCGAAGACAGCGCGCTCGATGCAGAGCTGATCAGCGCGCAGCTGCGGCGCGCCGGCCTGCCGTTCACGGCCGAGCGCACCTGGTCGCACCAGGGCATGCTCGACGCCCTGGGCACGGCCTCCTTCGATGTGATCCTGGCCGACCATGTGCTGCCGGGCTTCGACGGCGACGCGGCCCTCACGCTTGCCAGCGAGATCGCGCCCGAGACGCCCTTCATCTTCGTCTCCGGCACGCTCACCGAAGAGCTGGCGGTGAAAGCGCTCAAGCGCGGCGCGCGCGATTACGTGGTCAAGTCGCGCCTGCAGCGGCTCCCCGATGCGGTCGTCCGGGCCATCCAGGAGGCGCAGGAGCGCCGCCGGCTGCTGCGCGTGGAAGCCGAGCTGCGTGACAGCCACCAACGGCTGAAACTGATCACCGATTCACTGCCAGCGCTGATCGCCTACTTCGGCCACGACCACCGCTACCGCTTCGCCAACAATGCCTACTTCGAGTGGCATGGGCTGACCCCGGACACCGTGGTCGGCCGGCATACGCGCGAGATCATCGGCGAGGACAGCTTCAACGGCATCCAGCAGCATCTCGCTCGCGTACTGGCCGGTGAGAAGGTGAGCTTCGACATGCTGTCGCTGCGCAGCAACGGTACCCCCCGCCATGCACAGGTGGACTGCGTGCCCGAGCTGGGCCCCGACGGGTCGGTGGTGGGTTACTACGCCATGGCACGCGACATCAGCGAGCTCAAGCAGGCGCAGGCCCTGTTGAAGGCCAGCAACGAATCGCTGGAGCGCCAGGTGGATGAGCGGACCTCGGCCCTGCACCGCAGCGAAAGCCGGCTGCAGGCCCTGTTCGAATCCAGCTTCCAGCACCAGAACCTGCTGACGCTGGATGGCTACATCATCGACACCAATTCCGCCTCGCTGGCCGCCATCCTGGCCGACAAGCAGGACGTGCGCGGCAACCTGTACTGCGAATCGGCGTGGTTTGCCGATACGCCCGGTGTGCCCGGCGTGGTCTGCACCGCCATCCTCGAGGCCGCGGCCGGCACTGCTTCGCGGCATGAGCTGGAGCTGCGCCTGCCGACCGGCAAGCGCACGTTCGACTTCTCGTTCCGGCCCCTGTTCGATCATCAGGCGCGGATCACCGCCGTCGTCTCCGAGGCCGTTGAAACCACCGCGCGCCGTCAGGCCGAGGAAGCGCTCCGGCACAGCCAGAAGATCGAGGCGGTAGGCCAGCTGACGGGCGGCATCGCGCATGACTTCAACAACATCCTGACCGTGATCGCCGGCAACATCGAATACGCCAAGATGCTGACCGACCGGCTCGGTGACACGGCGGGCAATTCCTCGCGCGCGCTCGACAACGCTATGAAGGGCGTCATGCGCGCGGCCAACGTCACCCAGCGCCTGCTCGCGTTCTCGCGCCGCCAGCCGCTGAAGAACATGCCGGTGGATCTGAACGAAGAGATGCGCGGGATGCAGGACATGCTCAAGCGATCGCTGGGCGAGCTGGTGCAGATCGACATGCTGCACAGCCCGGATATCTGGTGCGTGGAGATCGATCCGAGCCAGCTCGAGGCCTCGATCCTCAACCTCGCGGTCAACGCACGCGATGCCATGCCCGAGGGCGGCCGCCTGACGATCGAGGTCGACAACATCCACCTGGACAAGGATTACGCGGCACAGCATCCCGATGTTCCCCCCGGCCGGTACGCCATGATCCGCGTGCGCGACACCGGCCAGGGCATGTCGCCGGGGGTGATGGCGCGCGTGTTCGAGCCGTTCTTCACCACCAAGGAGGTCGGCCGCGGCACCGGGCTGGGTCTGTCCATGGTGTACGGCTTCGCCAAGCAGTCCGGTGGGCACGTCCTGCTGGATTCCGCCGAGGGCACCGGCACCACGATCACGCTGCTGTTCCCGCGTTCGGCGGCCGCCCTGCCCAGCACCCGCATGGCCGACGCCCAGGCGCTGGACGCCTTCGAGGTCGAGGAGGAAACGACGGTCCTGGTCGCCGAGGACAATGACGATGTCCGGGCCTATACCGTGGACACCCTGCGCCAGCTGGGCTATCGCGTGCTCGAAGCCCATGACGGCCCGTCCGCGCTGCGCTTGCTCGACCGGACCGACGTGCGCGTGGACCTGCTGTTCTCCGACATCGTGATGCCGGGCATGTCCGGCTGGGCGCTGGCCAAGGAGGCGCTGGCCCGCAAGCCCGGCCTGCGGGTGCTGTTCACCTCGGGGTATCCGCGCGATATCGACGCCAGCGGCACGGTCGGCCGCAGCATCGCCCTGCTGGCCAAACCGTTCACCCGCAGCGATCTGGCGCGCTCCATCCGCACCTCGCTGCAGGATGAAAGCGCCGCCCACAACGGTGCCGCGTTGAACTGACGCCCCCGCGCCAGGCGGGAGCCGTGACAGGAGTTCCCGGCCGTCATGACGCCGGGCAGGCGTGCGATGCACGGCCGGCTAACACGCACGGGCGCTAAGGTGGAGATCCGCACAGGTGGCTGCACGCCACGAGGATCTCCACCCGCAATGAGTGCTGCCCGTACCCACCCGCGATGCCGCGTCCTGCTGGTTGAAGACGACGCACCCATCCGGGAGATGACCAAGGACATCCTCAGCGACGACGGCTTCGATGTCCTCGATGTCGCCGACGCTGAAACCGCACTGGGATGCCTCAAGCGCGACGGCCCGTTCGATCTGCTGGTATCGGACGTCGGCCTGCCCGGCATGGATGGCCGCGACCTGGCCACCATCGCCACCACGCTGCACCCGGCCATGCCCATCCTGCTGGTGACCGGCTACGCCGGGGCTGCGGGTGCCCGTCCCGATTTCCGCGGCGACGACATCAAACTGCTGCGCAAGCCCTTCACGCTCAAGCAGCTGGTGAGTTCGGTGCGGTCGCTGCTGTGAGCGCAGCGGGCACGGTCGCCCGCGTGCACGCGCCCGGGACGCGCCGTTGGCGATGATGCGCGCACCCTCCCCGCTCCCGCCGACCGCCATGGCCAAGCCGACTGGCTCCCGTCTCGTCATCTATGCCGCCCTCGCCGGCAACCTCGCCATCGCCATCGCCAAGTTCGTCGCCGCCGGCATCTCCGGCAGTTCGGCCATGCTCAGCGAGGGCGTCCACTCCCTGGTGGACACCATCAACGAGTTGCTGCTGTTGTATGGCCTGCGCCGGGCGGAGCAGAAGCCGGACACCCTGCATCCCTTCGGCTACGGGCGCGAACTGTACTTCTGGAGCTTCATCGTGGCGCTGCTGGTGTTCGCGGCCGGCGCCGGCGTGTCGGCCTATGAAGGCATCCAGCACATCCGCGATCCCGAGCCGGCCACCAACCATCTGATCAGCTACATCGTGCTCGGCGTCTCGATCGTGTTCGAGGGCACCTCGTGGTGGATCGCGCTGCGCGAGTTCCGCGCCACCAAGGGTTCGCTGGGCTACTTCGAAGCCTTCCGCCGCAGCAAGGATCCCTCCACGTTCACCGTGCTGCTGGAAGACAGCGCCGCCCTGCTCGGCCTGGGCTTCGCGCTGGTCGGCCTGCTCGCCGCGCAGCTGCTGGAGATGCCGATCCTGGATGGCGTGGCCTCGCTGTGCATCGCCGGCGTGCTGGCCGTCACCGCCTTCCTGCTCGCCCGCGAAACCAAAGGCCTGCTGGTGGGCGAGCCGGCACACCCTAGCGTGGCCAAGCGCATCCTCGCCGTGGCCAGCTCCGATGCCGATCTGCGCCGCGCCAATGGCGTGACCACAATGCAGATGGGCCCGGACCAGGTCGTGGCGATGCTGAGTGCGGAATTCGAAGATGATCGCACCACACCGCAGATCGAGGCGTGCATCACGCGGATCGAGAAGGCGGTGAAGGCCGAGTACCCCGAGCTGGTGGCGTTGTTCGTGAAGCCACAGACGCCGGAGGTGTTCCAGGCACGACGCGCGGCGCTCGGGGAGCCGCATCCCGACAACTGAGCACACTGGACACTGCACCACGCATGCGTCGATTCGCCCAAGCCATCGCCGATACAGCCTCCCTGCCCGACGGGCTTCCCGCCGCATTGGCACGCGTGGTGGCGACCGCGCCGGACCACTACAACATCGGCAAGGGCGGCACCGCGACCGTGCTCGCGCGTGACCACGATGGTTCGATCGCGGTGGCCGACATGGTGTGGGGCCTGGTGCCGCGCTGGTCCAAGGAGCCTGCCACGCCCTACACGACCGTCACCGCCCGCCTGGATCGCGCGCCCCGCAGCCGCATCTACGCGCAGGCGTGGGCGCAGCGCCCGTGCGTGCTGCCCCTGAGCGGCTATTACAAATGGGACCGGCAGCGCCGACCGCCGTGGCCGCTGTTCGTGCAGCGCAGCGATGGCCTGGCCCTGCTGGCGGCGGGTCTCTGGGAGCACTGGGAAGGCGACGACGGCCAGCAGCTGGACAGCTTCACCGTATTGACCGGCCCCAACACCGCGATCCCTGCGCCACTGACCCCGGATGGACCGATCTTCATCGATGCGGGTACGGCGCTTGACTGGCTCAGCGGTGCTTTCAAAACGCCCGCGGCGTTGAGTGCCCGAACGTCCAGGCCGGCCTTGGAGGCGTATCCGGTGAGCCGTGCCTTCCGCGATCCCGCGCGTGACGATTACACGCTGCTGGAACCTGTCGATCCGGATGCCGCGGCAGGAACCGCCGAGGCGCAGGAATGGGAAGACGATGGAGGGGACGAGCGCGATGCGGATGAATGAAGTGCAGCGCGCGTGAGCGTCAACCTTTCCGGCGCTTGAACGGATTCCGGGGCCGCGGCGGATTTCACCTTCGCGCCACCGCCTTCCCGTCACGGTGGAGATGCCCAGCAACACGGGCCCTCTCTCTAATCAATCGTGGAGTCAACCATGGACAAGAATCGCACTGAAGGCGCCAAGAACCAGGTCAAGGGCACCGTAAAGGAAGTCGTGGGCAAGGTCACCGGCGACAAGACGAAGGAAGTGGAAGGCAAGATCCAGAAGGGTGTTGGCGAAGTCCAAAGCGACGTGGGCAAGGCGCGGGACGACGCTCGCCGCTGAGTCGTGACCCCACCGCTCTCTGACCCGACCCGGGCGGAGAGCAGTGGGAGGCTAGCCGTGTACATCGCCGGCGTACGCCACCCAACCTCGGAATGACAGCGCGGCATAGAACAGACCCGGCCGCTCGAATCCCGCCTCCTCCAGCATCGCGACCTCTTGCTCCGGCGACAACGTGGGCAGCCGATTGGCGATGCTGTCGGCACGTGCAGCTGCCGTCTCTCCCACCAGACCGCGCGCCGCCACGAACGCAGCCCAGCGCTGGAACCACCTGTGTTTCTCCAACGGATCGCTCGGCACGCTGTGGTGCGCGATGATCAACGGTGCACCTGGCTTGAGGCGACGCCGTAGTGCGCACAGCGTCTCGAGACGCTCTTCCGCTGACAGGAAATGCAGCGTCAGCAAGCAGGTGGCACCATCGAACGCGGTATCCGGCGCGCTGTCGATATAGCCTTCGATGAGGTCTACGCGGGAGGACAGCTCAACGCCCAGAACGCGCTTCGCCAATCCAAGCATCTCGGCGGAAGGGTCCACCCCGGTGAAGCGCCAGGTAGGACTCGCTTCTGCGAACGCCTTCAGCTCCATGCCACCGCCCGCCCCCAGGACCAATACGCGACCGTGCGCTGGCACGTATTCGGCCAGCAGGACGTGGGTCATCTGGTGCAGCGCCTGGACGCCGGGTACCTGGCGGACCAGGTTGTCGGCGTACTGGGCGACGGCATCGGGATCAGAGAAGGACATGCGACCACCAGACCTTGGGCCTTAAATGTAACACTAGCCGTTACATTAAAACCATGATTTCAGACTTTTCTGACATCTCGCACCAGCGTGCCTTCAGTAGGATCAACACACTCGACGCGAGTGATGCCCGCCAGGACGGCACTGTCATTGCCGTCACGGCGGACCGGCAGTCAGATAAGGAGCGCCTGAAATGAATCGACACATCCTGCTATTGCTCGTGGGCGCCGCCCTCGTACCTGCCGCCGCGGCCAGCGACGGTCCCGTTCTGAAGGGCACGAAGGAGCTCCGCGACTACTGGATCTATGACCACGCGACGTCCCTTCCCCTCGCCGAAGCCGCCGGCATGGACATCATCGTGCCGCCTGAAATGAACAGGCAGGCCGTTCCCTGGAACAAGACCTACGCTGTCCGGATCGACAGCACGGGCACCGTCATCAGCGCGGAGTGCACGGATTGCGCCGAAAATGATCCCGTAGCACCGATCGTTGCGCGTGGCTTCTTCGTGGAGCGCTACACGCCTGCGCCTGGAAACACGCAGCGTCTCCCCGTGCAGGTCCTACTCCCCGCCGAGCTGATTCCCCCCGCCAGCTGAGCGCGTTCGGGCACCGGCTACTCCAGCAGCCCCATCAGCGAGTGGTGCACCGCTACACCTGCCAGCGCGCCCTCGCCCACTGCCAACGCGATGCTGCCCGCCATCCGGGCCGCATCGCCGCAGGCAAACACGCCCGGCACCGTCGTCTGTTTGGCCGAATCGGTGGTGATGCAGCCGCCATCCTTCAACTCGCAGCCCAGCTGCCCGGCGAGATCCGTGGACAGCCGCGAATGCGGCGAGATGAAGAGCGCATCCACCTCCACCCGCCGCCCATCGGCGAGCACCACCGTGGCGGTGTCTTCCACGCGTGTCACCTGCGCCGATTCGATCACGACGCCGCACTCCTCCAGCCGTGCATGCTGCTCCGCATCGATCCTGGCGGATGCCTCGCTGCAGAACAGCGTGATCCGACCCCAGTCGCAGAGCAACAGGGCCTGGGCCGCGCCGCCATCCTTTGCGCAGCCAATCACACCGATGCGCCCTTCGAACACCTCGTAGCCGTGACAGTAAGGGCAATGAAAAACGCTCCGGCCCCAGCGTTCGCCGATGCCGTCGATGCCGGGCAGGTCGTCGGTCACCCCGTGGGCCAGGATCACGCGATCCGCCACGAAGGTCTGGCCCTCCTCGACCGTGACCTGGAAGCTTCCGCCGTCATCGATCACCTGTGCCGACACCGCAGTATCGGTGAGCCACGTCAGGGTCGGATAGCGCAGCAGTTCGTCGCGGGCCTGGGAGGCGATGTCCGCCGGCGGCAGGCCTTCCCTGCCGAGGAACCCATGGGCGACGCGCGCATTCCGGTTGCGCGGTTTTCCCCCGTCGATGATCAACACCTTGCGCCGGGCGCGGACCAGCTGCAGCGCTGCCGACATGCCGGCGTAGCTGCCGCCGATGATGATCACGTCGTACTTTCCGTTCTCGGGCGCGGGAGTGGACATAGCGCTTCCAGGGCTGGGTTGAGGGCATCATGCGCCCGCCCACCGGCTGCATCCTGTGAGGCAGGCAGGAGCGGTCGCCGCCGATGCCCAACAGCGTTGCGGTTGCACACTTCGCCAGCGCGATTCAGCAGGCACTGAATTGCCCTGTGCTATCTATCGACCATGCGGCGCATGACGTGCTGCACGACGCGTCTCCGGGCGCGCGACGGCCGTGCTCCGTGGCCACGCCGGATCTTCGACAGGCTATCTGGGTAAAGCCCGCATGACATCGATCTTTTCCACCACACCTCTCCGCCGGCCGCGCATGACCCGCGGCATCGCACTGGCACTTCTCCCGCTGAGGCGTTACAGCACGTTCTCCGGGCGCGCCAGCCGCAGGGAGTTCTGGGCGTTCTCACTGCTTGCCTTCGGCGCGCTTGGCGGTTGCTACGCCCTGATGATGTGGACCTACAGTGCCGGATGGGTCATCACGGGCATGGTGCTGGCGGCGCTGCTGGCCCCTGTGCTCGTGATCCCCCTGATCGCCGTCACGATCCGGCGGCTTCACGATATCGACGAATCCGGTTGGCTGGCGCTTCTCATCCTCGTGCCGTTGGGCGTGTTCGTGTTCTTCCCGCTGATGCTGCTTCCCCCTACGCCGGGATCAAATCGCTTTGGCGCGCGTGACCAAGACCTCATGCAACCGGACGAATGAGCCAGGCAGCCCGGATCTCTGGTCGAGCCACCCTCACTCACTCGCCCTGCATGTTAATATTTCTCATTCGCACCTGACCCCTCCCCGCGCCCGATGACCCGCCCATCGCTTCGTCTCTCTGCCCTGGGCCTGGCCCTTACCTTGGCCTGTATTTCGGCCCATGCCGCCCCGCCCTCCTCCGCCGATGTGCAGCAGTTGGACGCCGTGCAGGTACTCGGTCGCGCCCAGACCCTCTACCGGGTGGACGACGCCACGGTGGGCACGCGTACGGACACGCCGTTGGCGCTGGTGCCGCAGTCCATCCAAGTGGTGCCGCGTGAGCTGATTGAAGACCAGGCGGCCCGCCAGATCACCGACCTGTATCGCAGCATCAGCGGCATCAGTTTCTTCAGCTATGCCGGCGTGACCCTGCGCGGCTTCCGCCAGGAAAACGTGCTGTATGACGGTCTGCGCGGCGATCCCTATGCCGGCTTCTCGGTGCCGCAGCTGTTCAACATCGAGCGGGTGGAAGTCCTGAAAGGACCGGCCGGCGCCCTGTATGGCGGCGGCGATGCCGGGGGCGTCATCAACTACGTGACGCGCAAGCCGAAAGCCAGCCCCGAGCGCCGCATCGAACTGCAGGCCGGCAACAACGATTTCCGGGCTGCGTCGATCGAGGCCACCGGGCCGATGAACACTGCTGGCAGCGTGCGCTACCGCGCCGGGCTGTACGGCGACACCGAACAGGGCGTGCGCTGGAACGCGGACAGCGAAAGCGTGATCGGTGATGCGTCGCTCGCCTTCGACGTGGGCGATACCGGCGAGTTGACCCTGCAGTTCACCGACATTACCCAGAACCTGGGCGGCAATCGCCTGCGTGGCGTGCCAGTGGACGACAACGGCAGTTTTCTGACCGACCGTCGCTGGAACCACAACGAAGCCACCGACTTTCTCGACATGCGGGCCAAGGTCGCGTTGGCGCAGTATCGCTTCTCGCCCAGCAGCAACCTCGACGTGGATGTGGGTGCACGCTGGTTCGAGAACAACGAACACCAGATCTACCACGAGCCGATGGGGCTGATCGACCGCAACCGCGACGGCGTGCCCGAATGGATGACACGCCAGCTGCGCAACCAGATCCGCGACAACGATGCATTCACCGCCAACGGCAACGCGGTGTGGCGCGTCAGCACCGGCAACATCGAGCACAAAGTGCTGTTCGGCGCCGATGTGTACCAGCAGGATGCCGACTTCACCGCGCAGACGGCCAACAGCGCCGACCTGCCGCGGGGTGCCGGCCCGGTGCCAGGCATCGACCTGTTCAACCCGGTATATGGCGCAAGTTCGTGGCGCGACTACAACCTGGCCACCCTGCCCTGGCGCAGCACGAGCACACGCAGCAAGCGCTATGGCGGCTACCTGCAGGACGAACTGACGCTGACCCCGCGCTGGCATGTGCTGGCCGGACTGCGCTGGGATGGGTTCAAGGACGATGACCGCATTGCCGGCACCGCCGTGGACGGCAATGACATCAGCTGGCGGCTGGGCAGCACGTATACCGTGCGGGAAGGCGTCAATGTCTACGCGAACATCGCCAGCGGCTTCATGCCCCAGAGCGCGGCCAACCAGAGCGCCGAGTCGGGCGGCCCGTTCGATGCGGAGCGCAGCAGACAATGGGAAGTCGGTTTGAAATCCCTGCTGGCCGAGCGTGTGACCCTGAACCTGGCCGCGTACCGGATCGACCGCAGCAATATCGTGCAGGCCACCGGCGAGATCGTGGACGGCGTCAACCAACTGGCCGCCCTGGGCCTGGTACGCAGTACCGGCATGGAGCTGGATCTGCTGGCCGATGTCACCGAACGCTGGGTACTCAACCTGACCTACGCCTACAACGATGCGCGGGTGAAGGATGCCGGCAGCAACGGCATCACCGATGCCGCCGGCGACCGCTTCGCCAATGCGCCGCAGAACAAGCTCGGCCTGTGGACACGCTACGACCTGCCGGCGATCCATTCCGCCATCGGCTTCGGCGCCGATTACGTGGATGAGCGCGTCAGCCTGGATGGCCAACGGGTAAAGCCGTACACCGTGTTCGACATGAGCTGGAAGACGCAGTGGCAGCAGTGGCAGTTCCAGGCCAACGTCAAGAACCTGTTCGACAAGGTCTATGCCGCCAGTGGCTTCACCGAGCGCACCGGCCACTTCCCGGGTGAGCCACGCCGCGTCTATGTGCAAGCTGCGTACTCTTTCTGAGCCTGCCCATGCGCCCGCCTTCGCCAGCGCCCCCCAACCGCCCTGCGCGCAGTGGAAGTGGACGGCGGCTGTGGTTCGACCTGCACAGCTGGCTCGGCCTGAAACTCTGCCTGTTCATGGGCTTTGTCTGCCTTACCGGCACGCTGGCGGTGTTCTCGCAGGAGATCGACTGGCTGCTGCATTCCCCCATCCGCGTCGCCGATGGTGGTGAACAAGCCGGCTGGGGGGCAGTCATCCAGGCCGCGCAGACGGCGCATCCGGACTGGGAGCTGCAAGGCATCTCCGCCGGCCACACGCGCCTGTTCGCGGCGCGTGCGCAGATGCGCCGACCCGATGGCAAGCGGCGCTTTGTCTGGATCAACCCTTACACCGCGCAGGTGACCGGCGACACGGGCTGGTTCAATACGCAACGGCTGCTGCGCAACACCCATCGCCACCTGATGCTGCCGGTGGCCTGGGGCGTGCCACTGGTGGCGGCACTTTCCATCCCGTTGCTGTTGTCGCTGTTGAGCAGCCTGTACATCTACAAGAAGTGGTGGCGCGGTTTCTTCAAACGGCCTGACGCCTCGCGACCGCGCCGCCTGTGGGGGGATGTGCATCGGTTGGCCGGGGTGTGGTCGCTCTGGTTTCTGCTGCTGATCGGGTTGACCGGGGCGTGGTATCTGATCGAATCCCTCGGCGGCGATGCACCGGCCGCACCGACCATGCAATTGGCCAAGGACGATGACCGCGTTGCCGCCGTAGACCCGGTCGCCGTCGACGCTGCCGTTCGGACCGTCCGCCAGCAATGGCCCAGCCTTCGGATCCTTGGCGCCATCCCCGCACGCGATGGCGGCAGCATCCTGTTCATGGGCGAGGCCGACGCCTGGCTGGTGCGGGAGCGGGCGAACAACATTGCCGTGGACCTGCGCACCGGGCACGTAATCGGCATGCATGACGGCCGTACGCTGGGGGTCCATCAGCGCATCGCCGAAATGGCCGATCCCCTGCACTTCGGCAGCTTCGGTGGGTGGCCCATCCGGCTGCTGTGGTTGCTGGCCGGCACGCTGGTGACAGGGCTGTGCCTCACCGGCGTGTATCTCTACGGACTTCGTACAGTGGATTCGCTGCGATCAGCAGCTAAAAGGCGGCAGACATGAGTCAGGACAAACTGCCCGGCCCCTGGCGCGCAGCGTGGCACGGCATGGGTCGCTGGCGCTGGCTGTGGCTGGCACTGCTGCTGGTGTGGGCGTCGCTGGTGCCGCTGGAGGCAATGAAGTAGAAGCGCTCACCCGTCGAACAATGGCATGCTGGATGTTCGTGCGGGAGACCAACGATGCGGATAACGGAAAATTCCCTTGCAGCAAGTGCTGTCACGTTGAAGGTCGGCGTGGTGTTCTGGGTGCTGGTGGCCTGGCGGACACCGGGGGGCGAGCCCTGGGACGCGCCTGCGTTCTGGACCGTCGTCTATCCCATCGCACTGGGTATCGCCGCCGTTCTAGGCGCCTCCTTTCCCCGCAAGGCGTGGCTATGGGGACTGTTGCTCATGGCGCTGCAGGTGCCGGTGGCGGCCGTGATGTCGGGCGTTGGTCCGTTGTTGCTCGCCGGCCTGGTGTACGCACTGGTACTGGCGGTGCCTGCGATGGCCATCGCGGCGGCAGCCGGGTCGCTGCGCCGCCGCCTGCATGGGAGGGTCTGAGAAGCTCAGCGCTTCGCCGGCTGCCACCCTGCTTGTAGTGCATCCGCAGGGCTGCAGAACATGCGCTCGCCGTGGCTCGGGTCGATGCTCGTGCGCTCGTAGTCCCGCTGGCCTGGCACGTGGTAGATCTTCTTGCCTTGGCGGGAGATGTTGCCCTTGATGCGGCATCCGCCCGGCGCCGGCTGCGCGGCTACCGGGGCGTGTCGCGCGGTCTGCTCACGCTTGCTGCGACGGTAGTCCGCTGGCATCTGAAACGGCCCCTGCCAGAGGTTCCGCTGGTGCTGGCGTGCGTCGACTTCGTCTGCGATGAAAGCCGTCGCGTACTGGCGATACGCGACCGCCCAACCGGAGCGCACCATCCACCGGTTGACCGACGTACCTTTAACAAAGCACTCCGCCACCACCCGGCCGTACCGGTCGGTGTCCTTGGGCTGGCAACGAACGGTCTTGTCCAGCACATAGCCATCCAGCACCGCGGCGGACCGCCGGCCACAGGGCCACGCGCGCCCATTTTTGGCCGTGCATTGCTGTGCGCTTTCCGGAGCATCGATGCCCCAGAGGCGGATGCGCTGCTTCGCCACGGTGAGAGTGTCCCCGTCCGTGACCGTCGCGCGGCCGACCAGCTCTGCTGCCACACCAGGAACCGAAGCAAAAACCAAAAGCAATACCACCAGACCTTTCACCACCATCAACAACAACGTCCTTCAAGTGCACGCCCGGGAGCGAGCGCCAGTTAAAACAGGGCCGAGCACTTTAGCGGAAGCGGAGACAGGACGCTGACTACATCGACGTTCCTTCAATCCCGACGTGTGTTCCTGATGTGGTCGACTAGATATGAAACGCCGGACCTGCCGAGAACGTCGGCGGGCTCACCCTGACCCGGAACGCGATGAGCAGGCTGGCGAGGAGCATCACCGCCGCAGCCCCGGTGAGAACGGCAACGATGCCTCCCAGCCCGAACACCAGACCGCCCAAGGCGGCTCCCGCTGCGATGGAGGACTGCACGGCAGCGACTACCATCCCGCCGGCACTCTCGGCCTGGTCCGGCACCGCACGCGCGACCCAGCTCGACCAGGCAACGGGCACGCCACCGAACGCCAGACCCCAGAGCGCGACCAGGATCGACAGCCCGCCAACGCCCACCGGCAACAGAACCATGCCGAGCGCGGCTGCACCCACCAGGGCAGGCATGATCACCAACGTGACTTTCAGGCTGCGCTCCATGAGCCAGCCGGCCAGGAGTGTGCCGACAAAGTTCGCCACGCCGAATCCAAGCAGGATCAGCGCCAGAGTATCGGCGCTCATCTGCCCCAGACTCTCCAGCGTGGGTCGGATGTAAGTGAAGAGCGAGTACTGACCGGTGTGCGCCAGAACGCAGCCCAGCATTCCGATCGCAACGCCTGGCCGGCGCAAGAGCCCCACCACCGACTCCGGGAGTGCCGCCCTGCGCGGAGCCATTCGGGGCAGCGTGAACCACTGGAACGCAAACGTGAGTCCCCCTACCGCCGTCGCCGCCCAGAATGCGCTGCGCCAGCCCAGCAGCCCGCCGAGGTAGCTCCCCAACGGAACGGACACCACCGTGCCGACTGCAATGCCGCTGAAGATGATGGAAAGCGCGCGAGGCACGCGTTGGGGCGGCACCAACCGCATGGCCACGGCCGCCGCCATGCTCCAGAAACCGCCCAGCGCGATGCCCAGCAGGACGCGCATCACCAGGAGGATGCCCATGCTGGACGACAACGCTACCAAGGCGTTGGAGAGGATCATCAGAGCCGTGAAACTCAACAGCACCAGGCGCCGGTCCATCGAACGGGTCAGCCGAGGGACAAGCAGGCCAGCGAAGAGGGCCACAACAGCCGTGACCGTCACGGCTTGACCGGCCAGCGCCTCCGACACTCCAAGGTCCGCCGCCATCGGCGTCAACAGGCTGGCAGGCAGGTATTCCGCCGTGAGCAGCCCAAAGACCCCCGTGGCCAGCGAAAACACGGCCACCCATGCCGATGAAGACGGCTCTTTGCGACCGCTGTCCACAGAATCAGGCGCGGCTGCGGCATCAACTACGTTATTGCTCATCACAGATCCCAGTGCATTCGTGCAGCCGAGAGTCTAGGGAGCCAGGTCAGGATGATCTATGATTGTCCAGCCTGTATTTTTGATCGAAACCCCGGACCGCCTCAGTGAGCCATGCTCCACACCAGCCCCAGACCTCCGACCTGATCAGCGAGCTGCTGACCGGCATGCGGCTGCATGGCGTTCAGTACCGACGCATTCAGACCGGGCCGACCTTTGGACTTGGATTTCCGCCGAAGCCAGGGCATGCCTATTTCCATTACCTGGCAGTCGGCAATGCGATTCTTCGCGGCGCGGACGGCAGCCAACACCTTCTCTCCGCCGGGGATGTCGTGCTTCTTCCCCGCGGAGACGGCCACGCGCTGCTGTCGGGCGAGGACCATCCCGTCCAGTGTCTGGAAACGATAGACGCCGCCCCACTAGGCGACGCGGTGAGCGGGATAGACACATGCCCGAGCACACATGCCGTGCCAAGCGCTGTGCTTTTCCACGGATGCATGGTGTTCGATCTAGGTGGCATGCAAGGGTTGAGCAAGGTGATGCCGGCGGTAATGTTGGCCGATGGCAACGCCACTCCGTTCACCGGGCTGTTGCCGATGGTCGACGCGATGAAGCGCGAGGTGTGCTCCGGACGTATTGGCTATGCAGGAATACTCGCCCGCCTGGCGGATGCAGTCGCCGCGATGATCGTCCGTGACTGGGTCGAGCGCGGTTGCGACGGCGCATCCGGCCTGGTCGTTGCGATGCGCGACCCTCGTCTATCGCTGTCGTTGCTTGCGCTGCACAGAGACCCTGGGCGTGACTGGACTGTCGAAGCACTGGCTGCGGAATCCAACACCTCACGGTCTGTCTTTGCAGACCGGTTCCAGAGTGTGATTGGAACCGCGCCTCTGCGATACGTGACTGAGCTGCGTATGCAATTGGCGAGTCAATGGCTGAGCCAGCAAAGCCAATCCATCGAGGTGGTGGCAGAGCGTCTTGGCTACGCGTCGCAGGCTGCTTTCAGTCGGGCCTACAAGCGCGTGATGGGGCACTCTCCTGGCGCGATTCGGCGGGGGCGCGACTTGGCCACTCCGTAGGAGCGCCGCCAGCCTTGGGTTTGCACATAGGTGATTGGCGGAGAAAGTGGGATCGGATCACCAAGGATCTAACCAATTCTATCCTTTGCAGAAAGCCTCTTCGGCAGGTTTCCTTTGGATGTTTCCTCGATCATAGCGGACCGGCACGACTGCATCCAGCACTTCGGACTGCGGCTCATGCCGCGTTGCGCATCAGTAGCATTGAGGTGCGCTCGGCGGCGACAGGACTGGGCTGAACGCGTGGCGATTGGCCAACCTTAACCATGTTCTATTGCCGGCAGCCTCAATGAATTAGGCAATGACGCCGCAGTTGCGCATTGGGGCTTCTTTGATTCTATGGAAGCGTTCTCAACTCCATGGAGCTTCTATGCACCCCGAAACCCAGCTACACCTCGCCGGCCAGCTTCTTGGCCACCTTCTCCGCCAGGACGCATCCCGCAACCTTGCTGACCGCACCCTTGATGCAAAGCACTCGATCGACGTCGCCGGGGAGCTGATACGGCAATGGGAAGGCGTCAGTCCCGCGCGCCGAAGCTCCACGCCCACAACGCCGGATCCCGTCAGTAGCGTCCGGCGGGTGGTCGTTGATCGCTATGCCCTGCCCCGGAACCCCTGCATGTGGATCAGTGGAGAGCCGGAAGGACAAAGAACGGGCACGGCCCCCTCCCACCGACCACCGGCAGACAGCCGAGGCTCCACTAAGCGCCGCTTCCTCAGGGTCTTCCCGGTAAGACCCGTCTGACCCAGATGGCCCCGCTTACGCGGGGCCGTTTGCTGCTCAGGGAGAAGGCGGGCGCCGCCGAGCGCTTGGCGCTGGCTTTGGTGTCGGAACGCGTTGCTCATCCGGCAGAGATGAAGGACTTGCCGCCTCAGCCCAGCGCACCGCTGTCAGTGCGCTCCAGTCCTCCACTTCCTCCACAGCGACTTGAACGGCCTCCTCGCACGCTATACGCGCCTCGGGCGATACACCTTCCCGCATGGTCTTCAACTCAGCTGTTCGCTTCTCTAGGGCAACCAGCCGCCGGCCGCGCCGCCGAACCCAGTCGTCGGCTGCCAGCTCACTCGCAGGCCGCGGACAGTCGCCATTGAACTGCTCCCACGCATTCTCAGCCATGTGCGCTAGGCGCTCTGCGCTACGAACGCCCTCCACCCGCCGAGAGAAGCTCAGCACGCGGCGCTTGAGCCTCTCCAGCCGCGCCACCAGCCCGACCAAGCCTGCCCGGAGGCTGGCAGTGTCTACCAGGGTAGCCGCTCGGTCTCCCCAGTCCTTCAACAGGCGCTTGGTGGCCGAAAGCGCCAAGTCCGACCGGATAGCAATCACCTCGACCAGTTCTCGCGACACCGCCGAGATCAGCTCGCGGATGGTCGGCTCCGGACGCGCCTGTGCATCCTTCCGCCGCGGATCCCCAAACACCTCAGATAGCCGCATCCCCCGCAGCCCTTGAATCTCTAGTCCTGGGACTGGCCTGAAGACCCGGTCCTCGATGCCCGGCGGTCGCCGCCGGTCGCGACGAGCCTGCTCCTGACCGTGCCCAGTGGAAGAAGGCATCACCCTGCCCTCGCTCTGGGCTTGCTCCAAGACCTGATCAAACAGTTTTTGGTTGTCTTGCTCGATGCGGCTGTTGTGAGCCCCTCTTTCGGTAGCCCCCCCCCTTTTCGCTCCAATGCAGACCCGGTCTTGCCCACGTGCTTGGCCGGCTCGCGGGAAAGGACCATGGCTTCAACCCAGTCGCCCCGGGCCCAGGCCTCGTCGGCCTGGATCGCGAGCGATCGATGATCCACGCGATCATCGAAACCGGCCGCAGCCAGGTGGGCATTGATCGACGCGGCGAACGTATGGCGAATCCACTCGATCTCCACCCGTCCCGATGCGCCTCCGTCCAGCTCCCGCGTCTTTTCGCCAAAACCGTCGGGCGTCAAACGCCGCGTCGTGGCCAGCAAATGGACGTGATGGTTCAGGCCATCGTTGGAGCCGGGGGTGTGGATGCTGGCCTGAATGGCGAAACCGTAGCGGCCCACCAGGGCCTCGGCGATGGCGCGGACAAGCTCGGTGCGCTGCCCGTCATCTAGCTCGTGCGGCAAGGCCATCTCGAACTCGCGGGCTACTGTGGAGTTCTTCCGTTTCTCGGCGGCCTCGGCAGCGGGCCAAAGCAGCGCGGGGATGGTTGCCCACTTCGGCGCGTCGCTTGGAACGAAGCAGGCGGTCTCGGCCACCCCGCCTCGTCGGCGGTAGTCGTGGCGCTTGCCAGTCATGTGGTCGATAAGCAGCGCGCCGGCTCGATAGGCGGCCGCAGCTATTGATGAATCACCGCGAGCGCGGCTAAACGTTTTGACGCGTGAGTGGTAAATGGCCATACAGAGCTCCTAGTTGTGCCCTGCCCTTTATGCCGTGGCTTTCGACTTTCGCAAGCGCGAAGCGCTTGGGGTCCAAGGGGCGCAGCCCTTTGCGCACGCAATGACGAAGACATTGCCTCAGTGCGCTCTTGCGTCATTCTTTCAAGCTTTGCTTTTCAGATTCTTTCGATTTCGAGGATCTCCAATTTTCAAGCCAGCACGAACTTGACGCGAGCCATTTCTTTGGTTCACTCGAAAGCACGCAGAGGAGAAATCAGATGAGCGCGACAAACCAATACCACGACCGAATCCACCGAGCGACGGAACGACTGGCACAGCTACAAGCAAAGGAGCTTTTAGCCAACCAGCGCCATGAAGCGAAGGCCAAGGAAACTGCTAAGCGGGAAGAATTAAAGCGACGGCAGCGCGTGGCGGACGTTGTTGTTTCAACCGGTGCCCACGTTCTGGATGACGCGGAACTCGAAGCATTGCTAATCGACCACATGAAGGACCGCGCAGGCTCGCTTCACTAGTTCCGTTCACCGCCACGTTGAGCCTCCTCAAGGATCATTCATGGTCATAGGTGTTGGGAGGTGAAGGATAGCCCCCCCTTGAGCACCGCCATTGGGTGGCGGTCGCTTTTGCCGAGGATCTCTCCCAGGTAAAGGCCTACTGGGGCGCCGGCAGCGCCACAAGCGCCTTTCGCGGGACCCTGCCAATGAGCTGGCCTTGCAGCTAGTACGGTATGAGGTTAGTGACTGAGTGTCTCGCGCGCCTAGCCATTAGCGCCCTCATTCCCCTCGCGTTTCATGCTGACAGCAGTCACGACCACGCGAGTGCCACCCGCATTGAACACTAGGGCTCCGCCCCGTATCACACGCAGCTCATCTAGCCTCTCTAGGTGCTGCAGCCGCCGTGTGGAATCGTTCTTGAAGAATGTCTTTGCGCACTTCTCGTAGACGACGTCCATGACATCTGTGACGAACTCCGAATGCTCTTTGATCGCCGCCAGCAGGTCGTAGGAATCCATCTCGTCCCCGCGATTCTTGGTCACCGTGCAGTTGAACCCGCCCAAGTCGATCCTCACAGGGACGAAGGCAGCAACAACCCTGCCTTGTTCGTCCATATTGTCGAGACTATGCGCTGCGATCTGATGGCGGAGGTTCGTAGCACGGAGCCCCTTTGCCTTGTCGTGAAACTGCTTTACCCCAGGACAACTGGTCAGCTTGTGGAGCTTTAGGGCAGCCCTCTGCTGACTGTAGGTGGCGCCCAGCAAACCGTAGAGACGCAGATACCTTTCGCCCACTTCATCGTATTTGGTTGGGCCATCAAGCCCGAACCTCAGAACGTTCTCAATAGCAAGACTTGCATCGCCCAAGATGTCCATGGCAACGCAAACGAAGCTCCAGTCCTCGTCCTTCTCAAGCTTTAAGCGCCTTGCTGGCTCAGCCTTCCACTGAACGCACTCATTAACCATGTCCCTGAAGGCATCGGCGTATTCCTCAACTGTCTTGAGCGCGTGCTTCGCCTTGTCCATGAGCACCCTTTCTTCAATCCGATGCGTCATCATTGCATGGTCATTCCTCACTGTCTCGCCATGGCCGATCAAACCCCTGAAACGCTCGAAGTGATTGGCCTAAGCATTGCCTTTGAAGCGTTGAAAAGCATGGTCAACCGCTCGATGCTGGACGTTCTTCACCTATCCGATGGCTCGGGCGAAGTCGAAGTGAGGTTCAAGTCCACGCCCCATCGCGACCTCTTCTACATCAGGCTACTGGACTTTGCTCATGAGGGCGGCAGCAGGAGGTTACTTGGCACCGCAACGGATATGTCTTGCCTGGAAATTCTTGAGACCGTTGGTTCGGCCCCTAGACTGTCTACTCCAGAGTCCGCGCAGGAGCTGGCGCATGCTGCTGCCCAACTACGAACCTGGTTAGAACATACCGTTCAACCCAAGTTCTGGCTCGGCGATATCGACATCAACGCAAGGCTATCGGTCACACGGCTACGACTCCTAAAGATCGTCGGGAACCAGGCTAAGCACAACATGTCACGGCTAACCGGCGTCTGCGGTCAAGTCCAAAAGCTACTGGCTGATAATGGTCACGACGTTGCTTTTGAGTTGATGCCGTTCGCGATCGAGGACCTGCGTGCACATCTGGGGGAGAACATGTTCATCTACTACGGAAGCTGGCTCGCAGAGCTGCTCAATGACCTGACATGGGCACTCTACCGTTACGTCCGGCCCATCTACCAGCGTCAAATCGTCTTCGAGGAAGGTCCACTGCCGGGCTTCTATCGCTATGAACCGCTAGCAGGCGTTGATCCGAAGTCACCCGCACACTTCTGGCTTTATCGGCTGCTCAACGACGCACGCAGTACGCCTTACATCCCACCCTTCCGGGCATCTCACTACCTAAAGCAACAATCTGGACTGGAGTGGGAGGATGCATAGGACCGCACCGATCTGATGAAGCCCTAGAGGCAGAACAATGCGAACCCTTGGAGACGATTGCAAAGCCTTGTCTATCGGTCGGTGTGCCAGGTCGGGAATAGTCCATGGTCACCCCATTGTCGTAGGCCCAGCGATGCATCACGATCGGGACGAATTCGCTGCCGTTGTCTGTCTGGATGCGTTGCGGCAGCTCGCGCTGGTGGCGTAGGCGTTCCATCACGGCCACCACGTCTTCGCCCTTGAGGTGCTGATTCACTTCGATGGCTAGACTTTCCTTGGTGAAGTTGTCCACGACGGTCAGCCCCCGGAAGCGGCGTCCGTCGAATAGGGCATCGGCCACGAAATCCATGCTCCAAACCTGATTTGGAGCCGTCAGCATCGTGCGCTCCAGGCGGTGTGCTGCGGCCTTGCGTCTGCGAGGACGCTTACGCCGCAGATTGAGGCCCGCTTGGCAGTAAAGCCGGTAGACGCGCTTGTGGTTGGCCTTCCAGCCCTCCCGGCGCAACAGCACGAATAATCTCCAGAAGCCGTAGCGAACCCGCGTGGCAGCAATCTCTTCGATCCGCAGAAGTAGTGGCGCATCATCATTCTCACGGGGTTGGTAATACCACGCCGAACGGCTTTGCTTTACGACCTCGCAAGCCCGGCGAACCCCAACTCGATAACGGTCGACCAAGTGGCCCATGAGCGTCTTGCGCTGCGTGGGCCTCAGAGCTTTTTTGAGAGCACATCCTGCAGCATAACTTTGTCCAGACTCAAATCGGAGACCAATTGCTTGAGCTTGCGGTTCTCTTCCTCAAGCTGACGTAGCCGGCGTAGTTCGGACACGCCTAACCCGCCAAACTTTTTGCGCCAAGCGTAGAACGTAGCTTGGCTGATACCCATTTTGCGGCAAATCTCTTCGACCGTCGTGCCGCTCTCGGCTTGTTTCAGGGCGAACGCGATCTGCTCTTCAGTGAACTTCGACTTCTTCATGGCGACGGGCCTCCTTGGGCCTGAGTGTCGCCTAATTTTGTAGCTCTGGCTGGTCTAAATTACTGGGAGGAGGTCAGTGGTACTGGATCTTCTCTCAAGGAAGATAGTAGGTTGGGCGATGCAATCGACGATGCACGCCGACGTGGTGCTGCAAGCCTTGATGATGGCCGTATGGCGACGGAAGCCGCCCGCCGGGCTGCTAGTGCATTCGGATCAAGGCACGCAGTTCACTGGCCACGACTGGCAAGATTTCCTGAAAGTGCATGGACTCGTCAGCAGCATGAGCCGGCGCGGTAACTGTCACGAAAACGCGGTCGCTGAAAGCTTCTTCCAACTCCTCAAACGCGAGCGCATCAAGCGCCGGATCTACGGGACTCGCGAGGAAGCAAAGTCCGACGTCTTCAACTACATCGAGATGTTCTACAACACCAGACGACAGCACGGACACAACAACGGGCTGTCTCCGGTAGAGTTCGAAAAGCAGCAATCAAAATGAGGCTTCGGGGTGTCTACAGAAGCCGGGGCGATTCAAGGCTTGCAGGCGGCAAAGGCTCAGAACAACCAACAGTAAAGCAGAGCGGAGGATCGCCACCTTCGCGGCAATCCTCTGCTACGTCGCTAGGGATCAATCAAACATCCGTCAGCACCACTTCCCTTGATGGGACACCACGACGACGGGGGAGACACCATCCGAGCTCGCAGCCGCCGACTTCGCCCCTGCTGCGGGCGGACTGCAGGTGACGGTGTGAGCAAACGGCGCAGATCTCACCCCGTCACTGTCAGTAACCACCGACTCAGCCTGAACGTCTCACGATCTGAGAACGCAGGCCCCTACTCTATCCTGACAACGTCAAGGGGGAGAGTATGGAAACCGAAGAATGGCAAAGCGCGGAATCGACCAAAGCACCGTTTGGCGAAAGGGTCACGACGTGGTGGCTAACCAGACCTTGGACAGTTCGGCTCTACCTGGCCGGCGGGTCGTGCATGCTTGTCTCCATTGCACTTTTTCTCAAAACCCCCAACTCACCTTCCTCCGACGTCGCCACCTATGCCAGTTGCGCATTGCTGGCTAGTGCTTTTCTAGGAGACGCCTACGCTTGGGTGGTCGCCAGACTGACCCATCCCCTCATGAAACTTGCAACAGCAGTTTTTGGGGCCATCGCACTCGCGACAGCAACTGGGGTGGCGAGGGTCGTAGTCAATGCAGCAACAGGCCAGCAGGCTTCACATTTCCCGACCTCAAGCGCACTGCTTAGCCTGCTCTCCCTCGTGCCCGTAATAGCGGCAATGACAACCATTCTTGGCGCAATCCCCGCGTTACTGGGTATGGCGTGGGGTTTCCATAAGCTATCTAGATCAAAAGCCGCGGGTGGCCAGCTCAATGTAATCATCACGCTGATTAGGGGGTTTTCTGCATTTGTAATTTTGCTTGGTGCATCCACCCTGTCGAGCAGCAATTCGGTGATCTACCCCGCAATGCAGTGGGTTGCGGCGCACAGTGCTTTTTTCTTTGACCTACAAGACGACGACGCATGCGTCCCACTCGAGGGTGACCGAGTGTCACGGATCAATGATGACTTGGTAGTCATAGGCAGGCTTACAGATTCTGGGCCACAGTTCGTTCGAAGAGCTTGCGCGCTGTTACCCGAAACCACGCCTCTGCGCGCCCAACTTCCCGGGCGTAGCTCCACAGCACCAAACTCCGCCAGCCGAGGCCCTGCTGCCCCCTAGAGGGAGCGCACGCAGCGCTGCGAAAGCTGTTGGAAAACGGCTCTCACTGGAGCCTATGGACTCGTCGCCGGACCGCTCAAGGTCCGGCGAGCAATCTGTGCTGAGCCTCGACCTCTACCCAGCCTGGCACGCGAGGGCCTCGCATTGCCGATGCTTCGCCAACGTGCAGGCACGCGGTGTCACCGCAAGCCCCAAGCAAGGGAAGCTAAGCCTGGCGAATGCGCACCGAGTCCATTGAGCTTCTCCAACGCTGTAAAATCGCGACTGTAGGTCGAATGATGCTCGTCATCAAGTTCATGGCCGACGATCTGTGCCCGGAGCTCCTGAAACGGCACCAGCCCCCCCGCAACTGTTGGATGAACGTTTTTCGGATTGAGTGAAACTCGCGCTTGGCTGGCTCTCAGCCTTTCCCCACCTCAGCCAGATGCCGACTAAAGGCTTTGGTGATCCAGTTACCCTGCCCGTTCACCGCCGTCGCTTTGGCAGCCGGGAACAGCCTTGTTTCATCGACCTTGCGCTTGCCATCGACCCAATCCAGGAAGCCCATCTTGAGGAGCTCAGGATGGAGCGGCACCGTCCGAAGGCTCACCTCTGTTCTGAGTTTCTGAGGTTCGCCCTCGTCCGATATGCGGATGCACGGGATGCCGTCTTCCTCGAACGCGTCTTTAATCAGAAGCTGGCCAACTTCCGAGGCCCTCGCTCCCGTGTAGAGCCCGAGCAGCGACGCCCAGCGAGCGGACTCTGATAGCCCGGCCAAGGCTTCGGGCGCGAACAAGGCTTGAATCTGCCCCTATCATAGGCTTTGAAACCGAGCTTCTTCCGGGCCCGCTTCTCGCGCTGGGAATAGCTCACGTGCCCGCTAGCCGGGTTGTCACCACGGGGATAGTGACCCGACGCCATGGCCCACTCAAAAAAGCCTACCGCCCACCGATATACGACTGCTTGTTCGTGAGCGTTGGCGTCGAAGCGTCCTTCTCGCGCATGTCCTGATACCACCGCGCCAGATCGGACCTGGTGATGGAATGGACCTTTGCCTTCGGACCCAAGAAGCTCACTAGGGATTCAACCGCCGTCTTCTTGATCGTGTAAGTTTTGGGCAGCGTCCAGCCCTTGACGGTCGCCAGGAACGCGTCCCGGGCCTTTCCCAAGGTCATTGTCTCTATGGGCGGCGCAGAGGCTTGCCGCACAGGGCTGGCATGGTGCGACGCTCCGAATGTGCTGAAGGCGGCCACTGGGAGTCGCGGCGGTTGGGCGGTTGCACCACCCCGTGCTTCTAGTTCCATCAGCTACCGATAGAGCTTCAGGTCCTTCGGGCTGTCGATCTGCCACTGCTCGGTCACCGCCCCATCCGGTTGGCGGGTGCGGTTGAGCGTGAGTTCGTGGAGGTTCTCGGCGCTCGTCAGTCGAGCAATAAGCAGATCAACGTCCGATTTGCTGAGCTTGGTCACGCGTTGATCCCTCAACTGTGCGAAGAGCCGAGCATAGCCGGATGACCAGACGACCGCACGCACGGGTGCCTGGGCGAGATCCTTCGTCTGAAGACTGCGCTTGATGAGCCTGCAATCGAGCACCGATTGCATGTCTACGGCGACGCGCTGGACGAACGACCAGCCGCCGGTAGATGACCGGCTCAAATGATGGGGATCCGCATGCGAGTGTTTCCTCTGCATGCCTCCTGCTTTCCAATCCGCCAATACCAATGATTTCATTTAAAAATCAAAGGATTAGGCGTGGTTGGCGGAGAGAGTGGGATTCGAACCCACGGAAGGAATGACCCTTCGCCGGTTTTCAAGACCGGTGCCTTAAACCGCTCGGCCATCTCTCCGTATCGGCAGCGCTTCCGCGCCCCGCGTGCCCAGGTCATTGCAACCCAGGCAACCGGTCGGGGCAGCGCCCCATCCGGCATGGCTCCCCGGCTTTGGCCGGGGGTCGCATTCTCGCATTTCAGGTGGGATTTGCCCACCCGCCAGCGGTCGGGCTCAGCCCGCATCCACCGCCAACGCACCCAAGGCACTGGCCTTGATCTTCTCCTTGGCTCGCTCGCACGCCCCACCGCAATCCAGGCGCGAGGCCTCCAGCTGCGGCGGCAGGTGCTCGGCCAGGAAGTCGATGAACACGCGCACCGCCGGCAGCAGGCCGCGGCGGGAGGCGAAGACGGCGTGGCAGATGCCCTGCGGCAGCGACCAGTCCGGCAGCACCACTTCCAGTTCGCCATTGCGCACGGCGTCGGCGCAGACGGTTTCCGGCAGCATGGTGATGCCGAACCCGTCCTTGACCATGCTCTGCAGCAGCGGGAAATCGAAACCGGCTACGCGCGGCTGCAGGTCCACGCGGCGTACCGCGCCTTCCGGGCCGTGCAGTTCCCAGCGCTGGCGGGCTTCGTCTTCGCTGATGCTCAGGGTGACGTGGTTGGTCAGCTCGTCCGGATCCTTCGGGCGGCCGGCGCGATCGAGGTACTTCGGGCTGGCGACCAGCAGTTCCTGCACCTGGCCGAAGCTGCGCATCACCAGACTGCCATCGTCATCCAGACGCGAGCGCACGCGCAGGGCGACGTCGTAACCTTCGTTGATGATGTCCACCCGGCGGTTGCTGATGTTCAGCTGCAGCCGCACCTTCGGATACTGGGCCAGGAACTTGGGCAGCAACTTGGGCAGCTGCATCTGCGCGAGCGAGACGGGCACGCTGGCGCGGACGAGGCCACGTGGCTCGGCACTGAGGCGGTCGACCACCTCACGCGCGGCCTGGGCCTCGGCGAGCATGGTCTGCGCGTGGCGATGCACGCTGGTGCCGACGTCGGTCACCGCGAAGCGGCGCGTGGAGCGCTGCAGCAGGCGGACGCCCAGGTCGGTTTCCAACTGGCTGATACGGCGGCTCAGGCGGGATTTGGGGATGCCGAGCGCACGTTCTGCTGCGGCGAAACCACCATGATCCACCACCATGGCGAAGTAGTAGAGGTCGTTGAGGTCTTGCATACCGAAGTTCCAGATATAGAACAATACGTGGTATTCAACCACCTTTATTCCAATCAGGCAACAACCTAACCTGTTCTCCGTCGGCGGCGTCTACCGCCTCTCTGCCAGAATCAGGTGATTGCCATGAAGCTTCTTCACATCGACGCCAGCGTGCTTGGCGAAAACTCGGTCTCCCGCCAGCTCTCGGCCGCCGTGGTCCAGCAGTGGCGCGACCAGGTCCCGGGCCTGGAGGTGAGCTACCGCGACCTCGACGCCCAGCCCGTTCCGCACCTGCGCAGCTCGTCCCTGGCCCAATCCGACCCGGCCGAAGTGGCCGACGCCGAGCAGGTGCTGGAGCAGTTCCTGGAGGCCGACGTGGTTGTCATCGGCTCCCCAATGTACAACTTCAGCGTCGCCTCCACCCTCAAGGCGTGGATTGACCGCCTGGCCGTGGCTGGGCGCACCTTCAAATACACCGAGAACGGCCCGGTGGGCCTGGCGGGCGGCAAGCGCGTGATCGTGGCCAGCAGCCGCGGCGGCCTGCACACCGGCGCCCCGACCGATTTCCAGGACCCGTACCTGCGCCAGGTGTTCGCCTTCTTCGGCATCGACAACGTCGAGTTCGTGCGCGCCGAGGGCATCGCCTACTCGCCGCAGCACCGCACCGATGCGATTGCCCAGGCCCTGGCCGCGCTGCCGCAGCCGGAAGAACTCGCCGCAGCCTGATCCACGCGCGACCCACACCGTTCCCTCCCCCTCGTCGTGACGGTGTGGGTGTGGCACCGATGGCCCCTCCCGGGGCCATCTTTTTTTTGGACGCAGCTCCGCCTTTACTGGAGTTCGCAGTCCCGCGTCACCGGTGAGCCCAGGATCACGCCGTTGCCCGTGCAGGCCGCGAGCACAGCGTCGCCTTTGCTGAGCACGCCGGCCTCCTCCCTGGAGAGGCCGGAGATCATCACCTGTTCGACGCTTCCGGCCTTCAGGTGCACCTGCGGCTCATCCAACAGGTCGGTCTGGATGGCGGCAACGTCGCCCGAGATCAGCAGCCGCTTGCCCTTGTAGAGGACGTCGGCGGCGACCTCATTGGCCTCGTAGTCCCGATAGAGCTGGCGCGCCGTGATCTCGACAGGCGCGACGGGCGCGATGGCGATGTCCTGCTGGCTGCCCTTGTCCGCGGGGGCGTGGGCATCAAGGGCCGGCTGGGTGATCGCGCTGACGGCGCCGGCGAACACCACCACGCCCACCAGATAGACCAGCGGGGAGACGACGAGGGACAGCAGGAGCTGGGCGATGCCCTTGCCGGCCCCGCCCTTGGCCATCGCCACGACGGCCAGGATGAAGGCGACCATATTAAGCGGCCAGCCGAGGAACATCCCGAGCCCCGGGAACGGGATCAGGAAGCACAGCCAGGCAATGCCCAGCATCAGCCATGCAGCGATGCCGGCGGGATTGGAGGATGGGAGGGGTGCGGCCGCTGTGTTCACGGGGCGTCCTGTGGAAGTAGAGGTCAGTGCCCAGCCTGTTCGCTGTGTTCCGCAGGAAATGGGCATCGATCACACCGCCACGTGCGGGCCGTGCGGGCCGCCACCGGATGCTCAATTCGCGAAGCCCCGTGCCTGCCGTCTCTGCGGCCCTCCACGCCGACTGCCGCCCACTTGGCCGTCCACTTCTCCTACATTTCATCAAGGCGCTTTCTGATCTGCCTCTCTTCCTTTCTGGAAGCCGCACCGATGACGCAATCAACGCTGCAGCGTCGCGGGAATGGCCGCTAAGCTGGGGGCCCTTTGCACACAGCTGATTCCGCATGGATTACCGCGTCGTCCAGACCCACCGCAGTGAGTTCCCCCACCCGATCACCCTGCAGCCCGGCGACGCGCTGCAGGTCGGCGAGCGCTATCAGGGGCCCGAAGGCTGGGACAACTGGTATCTGTGCGAGACACCGGGCCAGGCCGCAGGCTGGGTACCGGCGCAGGTGATCGGCAGGAACGCGCAGGGCGATGCAATGGCGGCCGAGGCTTACTGTGCGCGCGAGCTGGATGTCGACGTGGGCCAGCACGTGCGTGGTGATCGCGTGCTCAACAGCTGGGTGTGGTGCGAGGTGGTCGGCGGCACGTCTTCTGGCTGGGTGCCGCTGGGCGTGCTGACGCCGATGACGGCCGCGTAGAGCCACCCCATGGGTGGCTGCCGTACCGGTCATGCATCACCTGCAGCCACCCATGGGGTGGCTCTACACGGGCACCAACGAAAAACCCGCCTTTCGGCGGGTTTTTTTCATGCGTCACGGCGTTGGCTCAGCCGATGACGTCCAGCCCACCCATGTAGGGCTTCAACACGTCCGGCACGGTGATGCTGCCGTCGGCGTTCTGGTAGTTCTCCATCACCGCGATCATCGCGCGGCCGACGGCCACGCCGGAGCCGTTGAGCGTATGCAGCAACTCGGGCTTGCTGGACTCCGGGTTGCGCCAGCGGGCCTGCATGCGACGGGCCTGGAAATCACCGCAGTTGGAGCACGACGAGATCTCGCGGTAGGTGTCCTGCGAGGGCAGCCACACTTCCAGGTCGTAGGTCTTGATGGCCGAGAAGCCCATGTCGCCGGTGCACAGCAGCACCTTGCGGTACGGCAGGCCGAGCTTTTCCAGCACGACTTCCGCACAGCGGGTCATGCGCTGGTGCTCTTCATCGCTCTGTGCCGGGGTGCACGCGGCGACCAGTTCCACCTTCTCGAACTGGTGCTGGCGGATCATGCCGCGCACGTCGCGGCCACCGCTGCCGGCTTCGGCACGGAAGCACAGCGAATGGGCGGTCATGCGCAGCGGCAGCTGCTCGGCGTCGATGATCTCATCGCGCACGATGTTGGTCAGCGGCACTTCCGAAGTCGGGATCAGGTAGCGCGTGGATTCGCCCACGGCAGTCTTGAACAGGTCGTCCTCGAACTTCGGCAGCTGGCTGGTGCCACGCAGCGACTCGGCATTGACCAGCGCGGGCACGTTGGTTTCTTCATAGCCGTGCTCGCCGGTGTGCAGATCGAGCATGAACTGCGCCAGCGCGCGGTGCAGGCGCGCGATCGGGCCGCGCAGCACGGTGAAGCGCGAGCCGGACAGCTTGGCGGCGGTCTCGCCATCCAGCCAGCGGTTGCGGGCGCCGAGCTCGACGTGATCCAGCACCGGGAAATCGAACGCACGCGGGGTGCCCCAGCGCTTCTGTTCAACATTGTCGGATTCATCCTGGCCGGCCGGTACATCCTCGGCCGGCAGGTTCGGGATGCCCAGCGCGATCGCTTCGATCTTCTCGCGCAACGCATCCAGGGCCACTTCCGAGGCCTTCAGCTCATCGGCGAACGCGGCCACTTCGGCCATGATCGCCGAGACGTCCTCGCCCTTGGCCTTGGCCTGGCCGATGGCCTTGGAACGGCTGTTGCGCAGGCTCTGCAGCTCCTGGGTACGCACCTGGATGCGCTTGCGATCGGCCTCCAGCGACTCCAGCCCGGAGACATCCAGCTCGAAACCGCGCGAGGAGCGCAGGCGTTCGGCAAGGTCGGCGGGCTGTTGGCGGAGCAGGGCTGGATCGAGCATGGCGGCAGAGGGGTCGACGGGTACGGAGGGGGATTATCGCCTGTTATGCGTTTTTCTGCCGCCGGTTCATCCCGGGCGTGGCAGAATCGCGGTGATCCATACGGTATGCCCCATGTCTGCTTCCCGCTCGACTTCTGGCAAGAACATCACCTTCCAGCTGCCCCGCCGCAGTCTCCTGATCGCCGCGATCGCATTCGGCGCAGGCCTGCTGCTGTTCCTGGTGGTGTGGCTGAGCAGCCGCAACAACGAGTTCTACAAGGCCGACCCGGCCGCGCAGACCCCTGCGCAGGTGGCCGAGGTGGTGCCGCTGCCCGAGCCGCTGGCCGCCGCTGCCGGCTCCAGCGACATGCCCGATGCCAAGGCCCCGCCGGCCAACGAAGAAAAGCCGCAGCTGGTGGAGACCGCGCCGCCCCCGCCGCCGGCCGCGCCCGCTGCGCCCACCGCACCGGCAGCGCCGACCGCGATGACGCCGAGCGATCGCCCGCAGCCGATCGCCGACCAGTCGCCGCCGCCGAGCTATCCGCCCGCCGCATTGCGCCGCGGTGACCGCGGCACCGTGGTGGTACGCGTGGATGTGGATGCCACGGGGTATCCCTCGGCAGTCACGTTGATCCAGCGCAGCGGTTCACGCGATCTTGACCGCGCGGCCTCCGACGCGGTGCGCCGCTGGCGCTTCCAACCGGCGCAGAACAACGGCGTACCAGTGCCTGGCAGCCTGGAAGTGCCCTTCGACTTCACGCCGCAGTGATGCATCGCCGCGTGACGCGGCGATTTTGCAACGGCTCAGCAAACTGAACCTCGATGGGAATGCAGTCATCGCGTTGACGGTGCGCTGACACATCCGCAACCGGGGACGGGCAAGACTGCAGGTGTCACATCGACACCAGGAGTCAGCCATGAGTGTTACCCATGCCCCGGACATGCCCCGCTCGCCGCAGCATCAGCGCGACGTGATCGATGAGCCCCATAACCGCCGCACGTCGCCCTGGTTGTGGGTCGCGTTGATCGTGGCGATGTTCGCCGCCGCGCTGGTGTGGCTGCGCTATGCCACCCCGGGCGATACCACCGATGCACCGGTGGGCCAGCGTATGTTGCCGGCCACTGAAACCGCACCCGTCGCAACGACGCCCGCCCCGGCGGCACGCCAGGCCGCACCGGCCGCCGATCAGCGCAAGGCGACCCCCGCCGTGCGCAACCGCGAAGCCCGTCCACTGGCAAGCAACGTGAAGCCGGCTTACCCGCGTACTGCCCTGCGCAGCGGTGTGGAGGGCAGCGTGGTGGCCAGCCTCAATGTGGATACCCGCGGCCAGGTGACGGAAGCCAACATCGTGCAGCGCAGCGGCACGCGTGACCGCGATCTGGATCGCGCGGTGCTGACCACCGTGCGCGACTGGAAGTTCGAGCCAGCGATGCACAACGGCCGCGCCGTCGCCAGCGTGGTTCGCGTGCCGGTGGATTTCCGCACCGAGCGCTGACCTGATGCGCTGAAGCAGGAACGAAAAGGGAGGCCAATGGCCTCCCTTTTCTGTTCTGCCAAGCACCGCGACGGCGCGAGGCCGAGGTAGTGCCGGGCGCTGCCCGGCAACCACGCATACCCGACATCTGGACGCAGCAGCGGCAGGTCCCGGCATTATCTCAACCGGCGCGAAGCCCAAAACCCGCACCGGTCGCCAGGCCATCGAAATCCGGGAAGGACGTCGCCACGTTGGCGATGTCATTGACCCGCACTTCGCCGCTGCTGAGCTGGCCGGCAATCGCGAAGGCCATCGCGATGCGGTGGTCGCCGTGGCTTTCGATGGTGCCGCTGCCCAGCACCCCGCCACCGTGGATGGTCGCGCCGTCCTCGGTTTCGTCCACCTGCACGCCCAGCGTGCGCAGGCCGGTCGCCATCGCGGCAAGACGATCCGACTCCTTGACCCGCAGTTCGGCCGCACCGCGCACCACGGTGTTGCCCTGCGCGGCGGCAGCAGCCACGAACAACGCCGGGAACTCGTCGATCATGTCCGGCACCAGCGCTTCGGGAATCTCGGCGCCGTGCAGCGGCGCATGCCGCACCACCAGATCAGCCACCGCTTCCCCACCCTGCTCGGCATGGTTCTCTTCGGTGATATCGGCCCCCATCAGCCGCAGCGCGGCCAGCAGGCCGGTGCGGCGCGGGTTGAGGCCCACCGCACGCAGGCGCAGCGCGGAGCCTGGAATCACGCTCGCGGCCACCAGGAAGAACGCCGCCGAGGAGAAATCGGCCGGCACCACGATATCGGTCGGGCGCAGGCGCTGGCCGCCACGCAGGCGGGCCTTGCCCGGCGAGAACTCGATGTCCACGCCGAACGCGCGCAGCATGCGCTCGCTGTAATCGCGGGTCGGGTGCGGCTCGGTGACCGAGGTTTCGCCGTCGGCATAGAGACCGGCCAGCAGCACCGCGGATTTGACCTGCGCGCTCGCCACCGGGGAGGCGAATCCAATACCGCGCAGCGCTTGGCCACCGTGCACCCGCAGCGGCGGCGTGCCGTCGGCCTCGGTGTCGATCTTCGCGCCCATCTCGGCCAGCGGACCGGTCACGCGGCGCATCGGACGGCGCGACAGCGATTCATCGCCGACCATCACCGAATCGAAGGGCTGCGCAGCCAGCAGGCCCGCCAGCAGGCGCATGCCGGTGCCGGCGTTGCCGCAGTCCAGCGGGGCGCCCGGCGCCTTCAGTCCATCCACGCCGACGCCATGTACGACACGCTGCGAGGGCGACGGGGTGTCGATGCGCACGCCCATCTGCGCGAAGATCGCCGCCGTGGCGCGGGTGTCTTCGCCTTCCAGGAAACCGTCAATGCGCGAGACGCCATCGGCCAGCGCGGCGAACATCACCGAGCGGTGCGAGACGGACTTGTCGCCGGGAATGGTCAGGCTGCCCTGCAGGGGCTGGCCCTTGTGGGCGATCCAGTACGGAGAAGCGGTCATCGGAAATCCTATGGGGCGGGCCGCCGCGGCGGCGATGCAACGGAGTGCGGGAGGGGCCGCAGCGCCCAGGGGGACGCCGGACCGGGCGCAGCGCGCGAAGCGGCTGCGCCGTTCGGATCAGGGCACGGCGACCGGATAGGAGCCGAGGATCTTGATCTGCGCCGAGTGGGCTTTCAGTTCGGCCAGGGCCGCCTGCATCGCCTCGTCCTCGACATGGCCAGCCAGATCGATGAAGAAGCCATATTCCCACTTGGCGTTGTGCGACGGACGCGACTCGATCCGGTTCATGCTGATGCCATGCCGCGCGAACGGGCTGAGCACGTCGAACAGCGCACCGGGCTTGTCGTGGATGAACACCAGCACCGAGGTGCGGTCGTGGCCGGAGGTCGGGAAGATGTTGCGGCCGATGACCAGGAAGCGCGTGGTGTTGTCCGCGTCGTTCTGGATCGGCTTGGTCACTACCTTCTTCAGGCCGTACACATGCCCGGCGCTCTCGCCACCGATGGCGGCGGCATCTTCGGCATTGCGGGCGCGGCGCGCGCCCTCGGCGTTGCTGGAGACCGGAATCTTCTCGGCCTTCGGCAGATTCGCGCGCAGCCACGAAGAGGTCTGCATGAACGACTGCGGGTGGCCGTACACGCGCTCGACATCCTCCAGCCGGCCACTGCGCGACATCAGGTACTGCTGCACGCGCAGCTCCACTTCACCGCAGATCTTCAGGTTGGAGGTCAGGAACATGTCCAGCGTGATCTGGATCGTGCCCTGCCCCGAGTTTTCCACCGGCACCACGCCGAAATCGGCGTTGCCCGCTTCCACTTCCTGGAAGACTTCTTCGATGCTGGCCAGCGGCAGGCCCAGCGCGGAGCGGCCGAAATGCTTGAGCACCGCCTGCTGGCTGAACGTGCCTTCCGGGCCGAGGTAACCGATCTTCAGCGGTTCCTGCTGGGCCAGGCAGGCGGACATGATTTCCCGGTAGACGTGGACCAGCACTTCATCGCTGAGCGGGCCTTCGTTGCGGTCCACCACCATGCGCAGCACCTGCGCTTCGCGCTCGGGGCGGTAGTAATCCACGGCCGCGGCGAGCTTGCCCTTGGCCTTGCCGACCTGGTGGGCGAAGTTGGCGCGTTCGGCGATCAGCGCCTGGATGCTGCGGTCGATATGGTCGATCTTGGCGCGCACGTCCGACAGCACGGGCGCGGCAACGGCCGGCGCAGCATCGCGCTTGGTGGCCTTGGCCTTCTTCGCGGGGGCAGCAGCCTTGGGCGGGGTCGGCGCCGGCATGGCGGCCTTGGGCTTGGCGGGTTTGGTGGCCATCTGGGGGTTCCGGTGCAGTGGGGCGGCGAGCGCCCCGGGGAAAACGAATGCGTCAGCCGTTGCGCTGCTGGAAATCGCGCATGAAGGCGGCCAGCGCCTGCGCGCCCTCCACCGGCATGGCGTTGTACAGCGAAGCACGGATGCCGCCGACCGCCTTGTGACCCTTCAGCGCCAGCAGGCCGGCGGCTTTGGATTCACTGACGAAACGCGCGTTGAGCGCCTCGTCAGGCAGGAAGAACGGGATGTTCATGCGCGAGCGTGCGGCCGGGACGACTTCATTGCGGTAGAAGCCGCCGGACTGGTCGATCGCCCCGTAGATCAGGCCCGACTTGACCGCGTTGCGGCGGGCGAATTCTTCCACGCCGCCTTCGGCCAGCATCCACTGGAACACCAGCCCGGCCAGGTACCAGTTCCAGGTCGGCGGCGTGTTGAGCATGGAATCGCGGGCAACGTGCGAGCGGTAATCGAAGATGTCCGCACGCGGCTGGCCACTGCGCTCGAGCAGGTCGCGGCGCACGATCACCACCGATACGCCGACCGGGCCGAGGTTCTTCTGCGCGCCGGCATAGATCAGACCGTATCTGCTGACATCCAGCGGTTCGCTGGCGATCGAGGAGCTGAAATCGGCGAACAGCGGCACGTCACCCACGTCCGGGGTATCACGGAACTCGACCCCGTGGATGGTTTCGTTGGCGGTGATGTGCACGTAGGCCGCGTCATCGGAGAGCTGCCAACCGGCCCGCGCCGGGATGTCGTGGAAGCCGTTGGCCTCGCTGCTCGCGGCGACATTGACCGTGACATAGGGGCTGACCTGCTTGATCGCGGTCTTGCCCCAGTGCCCGGTGAGCACGTAATCCACGGTCTGGCCGGGCTGGGCGAAGTTGAGCGCGAGCAGGGCCTGCTGGGTGGTCGCGCCACCGGCCAGGAACAGCACCGCGTAGTCGTCCGGGATGCCGATCAGGCGGCGCAGATCAGCCTCGGCCTGGGCGGCGACGGCCATGAACTCCGGGCCGCGGTGGCTCATTTCGACAATGGAGGCGCCCGCGCCGTTCCACTCCAACATCTCTTCCTGCGCCTGGCGCAGGACCGATTCCGGCAGGGTTGCAGGGCCGGCACTGAAATTGAACGCGCGCGTCATGTCACACCTATGGGGCAAGACCCCTAGTATGCCGCAGCGCACCAGCCTTTAGGCCTTGCAGGACAAGGCGAATTTGGTTGCAAACGAATCTAATGGCCCACGCCGGGCGTGCTTGGTTGCCGGCCAGCGGCCGGCACTACCTCGCCCCAAACCAGAGGAGGCCACTAAGGGCGGCCGCCAACAGCAATGCACTGGCCAACAGCCACGGCCAGCGGCTCACGCGCTTGGGCGCCGCGACCGGTTCAGGGCGCTGACGTGCTTCGAAGCCATCGTCCTCTTCCTCGATCACGATGCGCTTGCGGCCGTCGTGCGGGACTTCGAGCACGAAGCGGTGCTGGGCATCGAAGACCAGCTGGTCGCCGGGCTGCAGCCAGCAATGGCGAACGGTGACGCCATTGACCCGCGTGGACTCGCCTGCGCCCAGGTCGCGCAGCAGTAGGCGCTCGCCGTGCTGTTCCAGGCGCGCGTGCTGCTCGGCGAAGGCCGGGTCGTCGATGACGATGTCCGCCTCGGGCCCGCGCCCGATCACGCGCGGGCGGTCGAGGGTGAAACTGCGCCCGTGGTGCTGGCCGCCGACCCCGCGCAGCAGGCGCTGGTCGTCGCCGCCATCGTCGCTGCGCGGCGGCGCATGGACCAGCGCCTCGCAATCGCCCTGCACCACCATCTCCACGCCATCGGCGTAGACGGCGTCGCCGGCGCGCAGCAGCGCCATCCGGCGCACGGGGCGGCCGTTGACGTGGATGCCACGGATGCCGTTGGCCACCTGCAGCCAGAGGCCACGGTCGTCCAGGCAGAACTGGGCCAGCAGCAGGGTGCCGGGGGTGTCATCGCCAAGCCGGACAGTGCCCGAAGCATGACGCACGATGCGCTGCACCCCGGGCCGCAGCGGCTGGTCGGGGTGTTGGCGTTGAGTGAAGTGAACTAGCAGGTTCTGCACGCGGCGCAGCCTAGCAGGTTGAATGTCAGGGAAGAAGAAGTGTGACGCAGACCTTGGAGTTGTGCCTGAGGATGCGCACAATGCACGCCCAAATCCGCGCTGTTGTCCGCCAGGAGTCCGTATGTCCAGCATCGATATCCGTCATCCCCATTCCCTGCCCGCTGAAAATGCGCGCCAGGCCATCGAAGACGTCGCCGCCAAATTGTCCGAGCGTTTCGGCCTGCAATCGAACTGGGTCGGCGACGTGCTGAACTTCAGCGGCTCCGGCGTGGACGGCGAGATCGCCCTGCAGCCCGGGCAGGTGCAGGTCACCGCCAAGCTCGGCTTCCTGCTGTCGGCGATGAAGGGCATGGTGGAGAGCGAGATCCAGCGCGTGCTCAAGGAAAAGCTCGGCTGAACCGACGCCCGGCCCGGCGTCGCACAGGCGCCGGCCATCACATCGCTTGAAGCCGGCGATGCATACGATCCAGGGGTGTCCACCCAAGGGATCGCCCCATGAATTCACCCAACGACTTCGACGATCGCATCCCCGGCGAGAAGCCCTCGCTGCAGGATCAGGCCGAGCGCTTCTCGCGCAAGCTGACCGATTCGGCCCAGCAGATCTGGCTGGCGGGCCTGGGCGCCTTCGGGCGTGCGCAGGCCGAAGGCAGCCGCGTCTTCGACAACCTGGTCAAGGAGGGCGAGAACATCGAGGCCCGCAACCGCGAGCAGACCGGCGATGCGCCGCGCTGGCGCGACAATGTCGAGGAGCACCTCGGCGAGGCCCGCGAGAAGGCCAGCGGCACCTGGGACAAGGTCGAGAAGGCCTTCGATGACCGGGTCCAGGGCGTGCTCAAGCGCCTGCACATCCCGACCGCCGAGGATGTCGCCGCGCTCAATGCCCGCATCGATGCGCTGAACACCCGGGTCAACCGGGCCGAGGCCCGCAATGCCTCGCCGTCCGGCGCACCGTCGCCGGGCACCCACCAGTCGCCCACCTCCGACGCCTGATCCCGCGATTGTTGCAAAGCAGCAGAACTTTGTTGACAATCGAAACCGACCCGCCAATCGCTTCCACCGCCGTTTGTTCCCTCCCCTCACGGCTCTGGATTGGCGGGTTTTTTGTGGGCGCCCGGTGGGCGGATCGGCGCAAAGTGAGACCGCCGTCACTGACGTGATCGCCGGATGCGAAACGCCCCGGAAACGACGCGCCGCAGACGTGCAAAGGCGCATATAAACTGTCTGTCGTACTTCCCTGTTCATATCCCCCTGCATGCTCTCCTGGATCCTGGCCCTGCTGTTGGCCCTCATCGCCTGGTTCGTGGCCACGGCCTACTTCTGGCTGATCAAACGGAAGCGCAAGGAGACCCAGCTCGGCCTGAATGCCCTGGCCGGCATGCACTGGCGCGAGTTTTCCCTGATCGTGCGGCGTGCGATGCACGAGCAGCGCGGCCTGCAGGACGTGCCCGACGAGGCCGCCGACAGCCGCGAACCGCGCAGCGATTTCCTGATGCACGATGGCCCGCAACGCTGGCTGCTGTCGTGCAAGCACGGCCGCGCCTACCGGATCGGCACGGCGGCGGTGAACGAGCTGGGCGCCGCCGCGCGCCTGGCCGGTGCCCGTGGCGGGATCCTGATCACCGAGGGCAAGGTCGAGCGCGACGGTCGCATCGCCGCTGAAAAGCAGGGGGTGGAGGTGCTCGACGGCCCGTTGCTGTGGCCGCTGCTGAAGCCCTACCTGCCGGGCGACATGGAAGCCCGTGTCGAGGCCGGTGCCCGTGGCGAGGCGATCCGCCGTATCTCGATCGCAGCGCTGGGGGCGGTGACGCTGGGCCTGCTGGTCGGGCTGGGCTCGCTGACCGCCGGGCTGGAAAAGGAGTGGGCAGCGACAGCACCCGCAGCGGGCAGCGCCCAGCCCGCTGCGGCGGCGACGACAGCCCCGCCAGCGCCTGAGGCGGCTGAAGACCGCGCCGCCGATACCGCCGCGCCAGCGATGGACGCCAACCCGGACGACGCCACGCTGGACCGCTATCAGCAGGAACTGTCACGTAACGTCGCTACCCGCCCCGGCGTGGCCAGCGGCATCTGGCTGACCCGGCAGACGCTGGCGATCAACCGCACCGGCGAGATCGACACGATCTGGCCGCTGATCTGCGAGGAAGTGGTCCGCTATCCGGCGCTGCGCACCGTGCGCATCCAGCTCAACCCGCGCCCGGGCGTGGATGAGCCGGTCCGCTGGCGGCAGTGCACGACGCTGTAAGGCTCACCGCGCGCCCGGCGAGAACCGGGCGACCAGATCGTAGGCATCGCCCAGGAACATCTGCCGCACGCAGGTGATCGGCTGCTCGCCGCGCCAGGTGAGGCGGTCGATGACCAGGCACGCCGTGCCGGGTTTGACCTGCAGCAGCGTCGCTGCCGCGTCATCGGCGCCCCAGGCACTGATCCGGTGCTGGGCGCGCGTCCACGAGACGTTCTGCAGCAGCCAGCTGCCCGGCGCCGTCGTCTCGAAGTCCACCGCCAGCACCTCCGGCACGCCGACCGGGCTGATCAGGCGGTGCTCCAGCGCCAGCGGCCGGCCATCGGCCAGGTGCAGGCAGCGGATCGCCAGCAGCTTCTCGCCGCCGGCCAATGTGGTTTCCTCGGCCACCTGCTCACGCGGGCGCCGGTAGGCACGCTCGAGCAGCTGGTACCCGTAGAGATGGCCACGCGCTTCCACCGCCATCGCGATGTCGGGGATTTCCAGCGCGACCTGTTCCAGGTGGGGCGGCTGGCGCGCGACGAACGAGCCCGCACGGCGGCGGCGCTCGATCATGCCGCTCTCGGCCAGCGCGGTCAGCACCTTGTTCACGGTCATCCGCGAACAGCCGTACTGTTCCATCAGCTCGTGTTCGTAGGGGATGCGGAAGCCAGGCTCCCACTGTCCACTGAGGATGCGGCTTTCCAGATCAGCACGGATGCGCTGATTGAGGGTTGCTGCTTTCTTGCCCGTCACTCTGGATTCCTGCATGGGAGGGTCGGATCAGACCCCCAACAACGGTCGAAGTGCCGCGGCGAACCGTGCGGCCACCGCCTCGCGTTGCGGGTGGCGACCGTCACGGACCAACTGGCGCCCTTGGCGCCACACCGATCGCACGGCGCCATTACGTGCGGCGAACACCCAGCTGTCAAGCAAGGCATCACCGTCGCGGGCGATCAACGCCGGGTGGTCCGGATCGAGTTCGACCAGGTCGGCCGGCGCGCCGGCCTGCAGCCCGGTGCTCACGCCCAAGGCCTGCGCAGCACCGTTCAACGACTGTTCGTACAGCCAGCGGCCGGTGGACTGACCATCGCCCGGGGCCAGCACATTGCGCCCGCGCAGCTGCAGGCGCTGGCCGTACTCGAGCAGGCGCAGTTCTTCGGCCGCGTCGATCAGCACGTTGGAGTCCGAGCCCACGCCGAACCGGCCACCGGCACGCGCGAAGGCCTGCATCGGGAACAGCCCGTCGCCCAGGTTCGCCTCGGTGATCGGGCACAGACCGGCCACCGCACGGCTGGCCACGATCTGCCGCATCTCCGCCTCGGTGATGTGGGTGGCATGGACCAGGCACCAGCGCGCATCCACCGGCGCGTGCTCGTACAGCCACTGCACCGGGCGCATGCCGCTCCAGGCCACGCAGGCATCGACCTCGCGGGTCTGTTCGGCGATGTGGATGTGGACGGGCCCCTGGTTGAGCGGCAGCAGCGCCGACAGCTCCTCGCCGGTCACCGCGCGCAGGCTGTGCGGGGCGAAACCGAGCACCGCATCGTCCTGGCCCTGCAGCGCGCGCGTGCAGCCCTGCAGCAGCGCGGCAAAACCGTCGACGTCGTGGATCAAACGGCGCTGGGCCGGGTTCGGCGCGGCACCACCGAAATCGGCATGCGCGTAGAACACCGGCAACAGGGTCAGGCCAATCCCGCTTGAGTGGGCAGCGGCGGCGATGCGCTCGGCCATCTCGGCGCGGTTGGCATACGGCGCGCCGTCCGGACCATGGTGCAGGTAATGGAACTCACCGACCCGGGTGAAGCCGGATTCCAGCATCTCCACATAGGCCTGCTCGGCGATCGCCTGCATGGCCTCGGGCTGCAGATGCGCCAGGAAGCGGTACATCAGCTCACGCCAGCTCCAGAAGCTGTCGCCGCTGTTGCCGCCGATCTCGGTCAGCCCGGCCATGCCGCGCTGGAAGGCGTGGCTGTGCAGGTTGCCCAGGCCCGGCAGCGCGATCGCCAGCGCGATATCGCCCGGCTCGGCCGACGCACCTTCGGTCACCTCGAGAAGCGTGCCGCCCTGGCTGAGGATGCGTACATCGCGCGCCCAGCCGTGTGGCAGCAGCGCGCGGGCAGCGTGAAAACGAAGGATCGGTGCGGGGTTGGCTGGCATCACTGGACATCCCGGAAGAGGCGCCTATATTGTATAGACATATACACCGATGTGGTTGCTGCCATGCACTGTGACACCCTCTGGTACCACGCCAACCTGATCACCGTCGACGGCCCGGGCCTGGGCGTAATCGAGGATGGCGTCATCGCCGCCACCGATGGCCGCATCGTGCATGTGGGGGCGGCCGGCTCGGCCGATCATCTGCAGCCGGCCCAGCGCATCGACTGCGCCGGGCGCTGGATCAGCCCCGGCCTGATCGACTGCCATACCCATCTGGTCTATGCCGGTAACCGTGCCGGCGAGTTCGAGCAGCGCCTGCAGGGCGTGAGCTATGCCGATATCGCCCGCGCCGGCGGCGGCATCGTCTCCACCGTGCGCGCCACCCGCGCCGCCAGCGAGGCCGACCTGCTCGCCGCCAGCCTGCCCCGGCTCGACGCCATGCTGGCCGAAGGCATCACCACGATCGAGATCAAATCCGGTTACGGGCTGACCCTCGCCGATGAGACCAAGCAGTTGCAGGTCGCGCGCGAGCTGGGCCGCCGGCGCGCGGTCGAGATCGTGCCGACCTTCCTCGGCGCGCATGCGATTCCGCCGGGCCGCGAGGCGCAGGAGTACATCGACGAGGTCTGCAACGTCATGATTCCGGCCGTTGCGGCCGCCGGACTGGCCGAAGCGGTGGACGTGTTCTGCGAGAACATCGCCTTCAGCGCCGCGCAGGCCGAGCAGGTCTTCGTCGCCGCGCAACAGCACAGGCTGGCGATCAAGATCCACGCCGAGCAGCTCAGCAACCAGCACGGTGCTGCCTTGGCGGCGCGCCATGGTGCGTTGTCGGCCGACCATATCGAACACCTCGACGCCGACGGCATCGCCGCGATGCGCAGCGCCGGCACCGTGGCCGTGCTGCTGCCGGGCGCGTTCTACTTCACCCGCGACACCACCCTGCCCCCGATCCCCGCACTGCGCGCGGCCGGCGTGCCGTTGGCACTGGCCACCGATTCCAACCCCGGCACCTCGCCGCTGACCAGCCCGCTGCTGGCGATGAACATGGCCGCCACCCTGTTCCGCATGACCGTGGACGAATGCATCGCCGGGTTCACCCGCGAAGCGGCACGTGCACTGGGCCGGCAGGACCGGATCGGCCGGCTGGCGGTCGGCCTGGACTGCAACCTCGCCCTGTGGGACATCGAGGCCCCCGCCGACCTTGTCTACCGCATGGGCTTCAACCCCCTGCACGCCCGCGTGATGCGCGGCCAACCCGCATGAACCCTGTGATGTCTGGAGATTCCATGAGCACTACCCTGACCCTGCACCCCGGCGCCGTGACCCTGGCGCAATGGCGCGCCATCCACGACGGCGCGCGGGTGCGGCTGGACCCGGCCGCGGCCGCGGCCGTGCTGCGCAGTGCGCAGACGGTGGCCGACATCGTCGCCAAGGGCGCCCCGGTGTATGGCATCAACACCGGCTTCGGCAAGCTGGCCAGCGTGCGCATCGAGCGCGAGGATCTGGAAACCCTGCAGCGCAATATCGTGCTCTCGCATGCGGCCGGCGTCGGCGAGCCCATGCCGGCCCCCGTGGTGCGCCTGATGATGGCGCTGAAGCTGGCCAGCCTGGCCCAGGGCGCCTCGGGTATCCGCCCGCAGACGCTGGCCCTGCTGGAAGCGTTCCTGCAGCACGATTTCATTCCGGTCATTCCGTGCCAGGGCTCGGTCGGCGCCTCGGGCGACCTGGCCCCGCTCTCGCATCTGGCGAGCGTGATGATCGGTGTCGGCGAAGCCTTCGTCGATGGCGAGCGCCTGCCGGCTGCCGAGGCGTTGGCCAAGGTCGGCCTGGCCCCGCTGGTGCTCGGCGCGAAGGAAGGCCTGGCGCTGCTCAACGGCACCCAGTACTCCACCGCCTACGCACTGGCCGGCCTGTTCGCGATCGACACTGTGTTCCGTGCGGCGCTGGTCACCGGCGCGCTCTCGGTGGAAGCGGCCAAGGGCTCGGACACCCCGTTCGACCCGCGCATCCACAGCATCCGCGGCCAGCGCGGGCAGATCGCCACCGCCGCCGCGCTGCGCACCCTGATGCAGGGCTCGGCGATCCGCGAATCGCACCGCGACAACGACGTGCGCGTGCAGGATCCGTACTGCCTGCGCTGCCAGCCGCAGGTGATGGGCGCCGCGTTCGACGTGATGCGCCAGGCAACCACCACGCTGGCGATCGAAGCCAACGGCGTCTCCGACAATCCGTTGGTGTTCACCGATACCAACGAGGCGCTGAGCGGCGGCAACTTCCACGCCGAGCCGGTCGCCTTCGCGGCGGACATGCTGGCGATGGCGGTATGCGAGATCGGCTCGATCAGCGAGCGCCGCACCGCGATGCTGGTCGACCCGGCGCTGTCCGGCCTGCCCGCCTTCCTCACCCCGAAGCCCGGCCTCAACTCCGGCTTCATGATTCCGCAGGTCACCGCCGCTGCGCTGGTCTCGGAAAACAAGCAGCGCGCCTATCCGGCCAGCGTCGACTCGATCCCGACCTCGGCCAACCAGGAAGACCACGTCTCGATGGCCGCACACGGTGCGCGCCGCCTGATGGCGATGGCCGAAAACGCCGCCAACGTGATCGGCATCGAGCTGCTCGCCGCCGCGCAGGGCTGTGATTTCCACGCGCCGCTGCGCTCCAGCAACGCGCTGGAAGCAGTCCGCCAGCGCCTGCGCGCGCAGGTGCCGACGCTGGAAGACGACCGCTATTTCCATCCGGACATGGTCGCCGCCACTAATCTGGTGCGCAGCGGCGTGCTCGCTGAAGGCCTCGGCGACATCCTGCCGCCCCTAGAGCCGCTGTCATGACCGCGCATCCGGACTGGCTGCAGATCCACCGCGGCGACGTGCCGTTGATCGTCAGCTTCCCGCATACCGGCACCGAACTCCCGGATGCACTGGCCTCGCAGTTCCTGTCGCCGTGGCTGGCCCGTCGCGACGCCGACTGGTGGGTGCACGAGCTGTATGCCTTCGCGCAGCAGATGGGCGCCACCACGGTGCGCACGGCGGTGTCGCGCTCGGTCATCGACGTCAACCGCGACCCCAGCGGCACCTCGCTGTACCCGGGCCAGAACACCACCGGCCTGTGCCCGCTGACCACCTTCGACAACCAGCCGCTGTACCGGGATGGCCACGGACCGGACGAGGCCGAGATCGCGCGCCGCCGCGACACCTGGTTCGTGCCGTACCACGATGCGCTCGCCGCGGAGATCGCGCGTTTGCGCGCCGAGCACGGCACCGTGGTGGTGTACGACGCGCACTCGATCCGCTCGCACATCCCGCACCTGTTCGATGGCCAGCTGCCGCAGTTCAACCTCGGCACCAACGGCGATACCACCTGCGACAACGCCTTGACCGACGTGGTCGACAACCTGTGCGCGATGAGCGGCATGAGCCATGTGCGCAACGGCCGCTTCAAGGGCGGCTACATCACCCGCCATTACAGCGACATCCCGGGCGGCGTGCACACGCTGCAGATGGAGCTGGCCTGCCGCGGCTACATGCACGAGCCCGAGGCCGTGGATGAGCACAGCTGGCCCACGCCATTGGATCCCGATCACGCCGCCCCGCTGCGCGCCACGCTGCAGCAGGTGCTCGATGCCTGTCTCGACTTCGCTACGTCCCGGAGTGCTGCATGACCCGTCTCGATTCCACCCGCACCATCCTCGCCCCGACCGGCACCACGCTGACCTGCAAGAGCTGGCTGACCGAAGCCCCGCTGCGCATGCTGATGAACAACCTGCACCCGGACGTGGCCGAGCGCCCGCAGGAGCTGGTGGTCTACGGCGGCATCGGCCGCGCCGCGCGCGACTGGGAAAGCTACGACAAAATCATCGAGACCCTGCAGCGGCTGGAGGATGACCAGACCCTGCTGGTGCAGTCCGGCAAGCCGGTCGGCGTGTTCCGCACCCACGTGGATGCCCCGCGCGTGCTGATCGCCAACTCCAACCTGGTGCCGCGCTGGGCCAACTGGGACCACTTCAACGAGCTCGACAAGAAGGGCCTGGCGATGTACGGCCAGATGACCGCGGGCAGCTGGATCTACATCGGCGCCCAAGGCATCGTGCAGGGCACTTACGAGACCTTCGTGGAAATGGGCCGCCAGCACTACAACGGCAGTCTGGCCGGCAAATGGCTGTTCACCGGTGGCCTGGGCGGCATGGGCGGCGCGCAGCCGCTGGCCGCGGTGATGGCCGGGGCTTCCTGCCTCGCGGTGGAATGCCGCAAGAGCAGCATCGAGATGCGTCTGCGCACCGGGTATCTCGACACCTGGACCGATGACCTCGACGAAGCGCTGCGCCTGATCGAGGAATCCTGCACCGCGAAGAAGCCGCTCTCGGTCGGCCTGCTCGGCAACGTTGCCGACGTGCTGGACGAGCTGCTGATCCGCGGCGTGAAGCCGGACCTGCTGACCGACCAGACCTCCGCGCACGACCCGGTCAACGGTTACCTGCCGCAGGGCTGGACCGTGGAGGAATGGGACGAGAAGCGCGTCTCCGCGCCGAAGGAAGTCGAAGCCGCCGCGCGCGCGTCGATGGCCAACCACATCCGCGCCATGCTCGGCTTCCACTCGCTCGGCGTACCGACGGTGGACTACGGCAACAACCTGCGCCAGATGGCGCTGGAAGAAGGCGTGGAAGATGCATTTGACTTCCCCGGCTTCGTGCCCGCCTACATCCGCCCGCTGTTCTGCCGCGGCATCGGCCCGTTCCGCTGGGCCGCACTCAGCGGCGATCCGGAGGACATCGCCAAGACCGATGCCAAGGTCAAGGAACTGATCCCGGACAACCCGCACCTGCACCGCTGGCTCGACATGGCCGCCGAGAAGATCAAGTACCAGGGCCTGCCCGCGCGCATCTGCTGGGTCGGCCTGGGCGATCGTGATCGGTTGGGCCTCGCCTTCAACGAGATGGTCGCCAACGGCGAACTGAAGGCGCCGGTGGTGATCGGCCGAGATCATCTGGATTCGGGCAGCGTCGCCTCGCCCAACCGCGAAACCGAGGCCATGCAGGACGGCTCCGATGCTGTCTCTGACTGGCCGCTGCTCAACGCCCTGCTCAACACCGCCAGCGGCGCCACCTGGGTGTCGCTGCATCATGGCGGCGGCGTCGGCATGGGCTTCTCTCAGCATGCCGGCATGGTCATCGTCTGCGATGGCACCGAGGCCGCGGCCAAGCGCATCGCGCGCGTGCTGTGGAACGACCCGGCCACGGGCGTGATGCGGCATGCCGATGCGGGGTATGAGATCGCGGTGGACTGCGCGAAGGAGAAGGGGCTGGATCTGCCTGGGATTCTGGGCTGATGCGGGAGGGCCCCGGCCGAGCGCCGGGGCCACAGTTCAAGGTAGTGGCGGCCCCGGGGCGGCAACCACCCGGGGAGGGGGGGCACCCCAAGGCTAGGCGTGGTGGTGGAGCTCCGGCCCCCCGCC
>NZ_JBDJMB010000013.1:0-96610 GCF_039673645.1 Stenotrophomonas sp. TWI700
GTGGGGTCGCCCCTTCCGGCCCCCCCCCCAATTACATTTCTGGTGGTGTGTTGGTAGACAACCGTGGGCACCACACGGTCCCGGCCTGGCAATCCCGCCGCGCCTCCGACAGTGTGCTGGTGGGGGGAGGGAGAGCAGCCGGGCATGGCCCGGCTCTACTCGTTCCGATGGGTCGGCGAAGTGCTGCTGTTCGTGTTGAATCCTGACGACTGAGCGCCTGAGTGAAGGTTCGACTTCGCGATGAAGGTTGCGCTTCTTAAGGCGTCTCGATCGCGAGAGCCGGTATTCAGTGCGAAACGTCAGCCACGCAAAAAACCCGCTTTCACCAACCGCACTTCGCGATCTATCAATGCGGAGAGGCGCAACCCATTTCAGGACCGTAGTGCGCCATGGATGGCGCACTACGAGCCTACATGGGTGAGGGCGGATTGCTTGCGAGGCACTGCCTCGCATCCGTCCGAACGCACAGCCGCCAGCGGCTGGGCCGGGCCGCGGAGCGGGACTTGCGGCGGGCCCAGAAATGGGTTGCGCCTCTCCGCAAACGCACGGAAAGTGGAAACGCTGCTATTCGCGTTGTTCTGTAAGGCATCAGAGCTTCAAAGCTCCAAAGCTTCAAAGCTTTAAAGCGTCAAAGCGTCAAAGCGTCAGCGCTTAGGCAACCGGACAACCCGCGTCCCGCTGGCCCGGTCATGCCAGGTCAGGCGCTGTCGATCCACCAGCGCCCACCAGAACCCCAGGCCGGCCGCCAACACCGACAGCGAGCCCACCGCATACCGCAGCCACAACTGCCTGCGCGTCGGCACCGTGCCGTCCAGCGATACCACCTGCAACCGCCAAGGCCGCATCCCCAGCGTCTGCCCACCGCGACGCCAACTCATCGTCGCGTATAGTCCCGTCACGCCCCAGCAGCACGCCCACAGCGCCCACTGCCACGCACTGAACGGCGCGATGTTCTCGCGCTCCGCATGGCCGCTCAAGGTGTAGACCGCCACGAACAGCGCGCCCAACAGCATCCACAGCGCCAGCGCCGGGAAGACGTCGTACAGGAGCGACAGCAGGCGCCACAGCAGCAACGACGCAGGACGATCAGCGGCAGTGGACGACAGCGGGGCATCGGTCATGTCCCGGAGCATACCCGGCCCGCCGCCCACGTTCGATGGCCCCCGATCATTCGCCTCCGTATGCTGTCCGCATGTCCGATGCCACCACCCCCGCACTGCGCCGCCAGCTCGTGCAGCACCTGCCCGAGCTGCGCGACGACGACAACGTCCGCATCCAGCGCTTCCTCGACACCGCCTGGGCCGAACACGGCCTTGCGCGTGCCAGCCTGGACAGCTATCGGCGGGATCTCGAAGGCCTCGCGCGCTGGCGTGATGGCGCCGCAGGGGGGCTGGCCGGCCTCGATCGCGCCGGGCTGTTCGATTACCTCGCCTGGCGCTCCCGTCATGGCTGGTCGCCGCGCAGCAATGCCCGCCTGCTCTCCGCCCTGCGTGCGTTCTTCGCCGATGCCGTCCGCCGCGGCGAACGCAGCGACGACCCCAGCGCGCTGCTCGATCCGCCCAAGCTGCCCCGCCTGCTGCCCAAGGCGCTTGCCGAAAGCCAGATCGACGCGCTGTTGGCCAGCCCCGACATCGACACGCCGCTCGGCCTGCGCGACCGCGCCATGCTCGAGCTGATGTATGCCGCCGGCCTGCGCGTCAGTGAGCTGGTCAACCTGCCGGCCAATGCCGTCAACCTGCGCCAGGGCGTGCTGCGCGTCACCGGCAAGGGCAGCAAGGAACGCCTGGTCCCGCTCGGCGAAGAATCCCAGCACTGGCTCGAACGCTACCTGGCCGAATCGCGCCCCCGGCTCACCGGCAAACGCAACGTGCCCACCCCGCAGGACGGCGCCGTGCCGATGTTCCTGGAGCCCTCCCTGCATCCGGTCAGCCGCCAGCAGTTCTGGGGCCTGGTGAAGAAGTACGCGGTGCTGGCCGGGATCGACCCGGCCCGTATCAGCCCGCACGGCCTGCGCCATAGCTTCGCCACGCACCTGCTCAACCGGGGCGCCGATCTGCGTGCCCTGCAGATGCTGCTGGGCCACAGCTCCCTGTCCACCACGCAGATCTACACGCTGGTGGCGCGCGAGCACCTGCAGAAACTGCACGCCAGGCACCACCCGCGCGGCTGATACCGCGCCGGACAGGGGCACGCGCCGCCGTTCCACTGCGGTCCAGCTGCGGGGGCAGGCAGCTGTGCGAGAATCCAGTCTGACTCCTTACACCGGAATGCTCGATGCTCCGTGTTGCCATTGCGGCGCTCTTCGGCGCGCTCAGCCTGACTGCCTGCGCGCAGCAACCGTCCGCTCCGGCGGCCAAGACCACGTCCGCTGCTCCGGCCGCTGCCGGCGATGCCGACCAGCGCGTGCGCACCGCGCTCCAGCAGCTGGACCCGACCTTCAAGCCCGATTTCATCGGTGCGGCGCCGTTTGCCGGGTTCCGTGAAGTGCTGGTCGGCGGCCAGGTGCTGTACGTCTCCGATGACGGCCGCTACCTGATGCAGTCCCAGCCGTATGACATCCAGAACAAGGCGCCGGTCAGCAGCCAGGGCCTGCTCACCTACCGGCGCAAGCTGCTCGACGGCGTGCCCACCAACGAGCGCATCGTGTTCGCCGCGCCGAACGCCAAGTACACCGTCAGCGTCTTCACCGACATCGAGTGCGGGTACTGCCGCAAGCTGCACCAGGACATCGCCGAGCTCAACCGCAACGGCATCACCGTGGAATACCTGGCGTTCCCGCGCATGGGCCTGGGCAGCCAGGACTACACCGACATGATCTCGGTCTGGTGCGCGGCCGACCGCAAGCAGGCCCTGACCGCGGCCAAGACCGGCAAGGCCGTCACCCCGAAGAACTGCACCAACCCGGTGGCGATGCAGTACAAGCTCGGCCAGCAGATGGGCGTCAACGGTACCCCGGCGATCTTCGCCGCGGACGGCACCCAGCTCGGTGGCTACCTGCCGCCGGCCCAGCTCAAGGCGGCGCTGGAGCGCGTCTCGGCAGGCGGCAGCCGCTGAAAACAACACGCCCCGGCCAGGCCGGGGCGTGTTCTTCACTGAGCGGAGTGGTGTCCGCTCGATCTGCCGGGGCCGCGCCCTGCTCGATCAGTCGGGCGCCGTCCCGCGCTACGGTGTTACTTCAAGCCATCACTGATCGCCTTGGTCAGCGTGCCCTGCGCATCATCGCCGCTGAACTCCCAGAAGAACGCACCGCCCAGGCCCTGCGTTTTCACGTAGCCCATCTTCTCGCTGACCATGGCCGGCGTGTCCACGCTCCAGAAGGTGGTGCCGTTGGAGATCCACGTGGCCTTGGCGACGCTGTCGGTATAGACCGGCCAGTTGAGGGTCTTGAGCACCTTCCAGTCTTCGATGCCGGCCTCGTACGTGCCCGGTGCCGCGCCGCTGGCGCTCTTATAGAGCCCGTTGTTGCCGGCGGCCACACCGGTCCAGCCACGGCCGTAGTAGCCGATGCCCAGGTTCAACTTGCTGGCCGGCACCCCGCGGCTGAGGAAAGCCTCCATCGCATCATTGCTGTTGTAGAACTTCTGGTCGCCGGTGGAGGGATCGGCCGGTGAATCAAACAGGGCCGAGTGGTGATTGGTCTGCGGATCCCACGCGCCGTGGAAGTCGTAGGTCATCACGTTGATGAAATCCAGGTACGGGTGGTAGCTGGCCGGATCGGTCACGCGGATCTTGTCCACGCCTGCGCCCACGGCCACCGTCAGCAGCAGACCGGGCCGCACCGCATCAAGCTGGCGGCGGAACTCGGCCAGCAGCGCGGTGAAGTTGGCGTTGTCGGCCGGCGTGCCACAGCTGAGCCCGCAGGCCACCGGGTACTCCCAGTCGATGTCGATGCCATCGAATACCCCAAGCGCCGCGCCCGCGCCGCCCGCACCATCGGCGAGCGGCAGGTTGCCCTTGATGTAGGCATCGATGCACGAGGCCACGAATGCCTGCCGGTTGGCCGGCTGCGCCGCGCTGGAGAACCCGCGCGACCAGGTCCAGCCACCGAGCGAGATCAGCACCGTGATGTTCGGGTGCTTGGCCTTGAGCTGCTTGAGCTGGTTCCAGTTGCCGCGCAGCGGCTGGTCCCAGGTATCGCCGACGCCGCTCACGCTGGCCCCGGCGGCGAACGACTTGCCGTAGTCGGCATACGCATCGCCGCCCACGCCGGTGTTCGGATCGGAGGCCTGGGTCACGCCCACTTCGCAGCGGTTGTTGCGCACGTTGCCGAAGGCGTAGTTGATGTGGGTCAGTTTCGCCGCCGATCCACTGGTGTCGATGTTCTTCACCTGGTAGTTGCGGCCGTAGATGCCCCACTGGGTGAAGTAGCCGATCACCCGCTTGGTGCCGCCACCACCACCGCCGGCGGCCGTGGTCACGCTGATCGAACCGCTCTGCGCCGAGGCGTTGCCCGCGTTGTCGCGTGCCCGCACGGTGTAGGTATAGGCCGTGCTCGCGCTGAGTCCGCCATCGGTGTACTGGGTCGCGCCGGGCGAGCCGACCAGGCTGCCGTTGCGGTACACGTCGTAGCCGGCCACGCCGCTGCCGCCGCTGTTGTCGGTGGCCGCATTCCAGGCCAGGTTCACCGTCGTGGCGGTCTTCGCGGGCGAGGCCAGTCCGCCCGGGACGCTGGGTGGCGTGGTGTCGTTGCTGGCGGCGGTGACGGTCACGTTGACCGTGGCCGAGGACGTCACCGCGTTGTTGTTGTCGGTGGCCACCGCCTTGAAGGTGTGGCTGCCGGCCGAGGCATTGCTCCAGACCACGCTGTAGGGCGCACTGGTGTCGATGCCCAGCGAGGTGCCGCCGCGGAAGAACTCGACCTTGCTGATGCTGCCGTCGGCGTCGCTGGCATTGGCGCTGACCGTGATGCTGCTGCCGGCGCTGAAGCTGGCCCCGGCGGCCGGGGAGGTCAGCGCCACGCTCGGCGGCTGGTTGCTGCCGCTGCCATCGCAGGCGCCGAGGTTGGTGTAGTAGGGCGCGCCGGCCGGGTGATCCGGCGGGGCGTTCCAGATGTCCTGGTTGGCGCGGTACAGCACGCCCCCCTTCTGCAGGGTCTGGCCGGCCAGATAGATGGCCGCGCCGTTCCATTCGGGGGCCCCGGTACAGTTCGCCGCCTGGACCAGCGTGGGCGTGCAGACGGCCGCGGCCAAGGCCAGGGCCAGCAGCCAGCGGGGGCGGCGGAGGAGGGCGGCGGGGGAGGAAAACGATGTCACTGCACGGCGCGCAATCGGGTCTGGCATGGTCGGTCTCCGATCAGGTGGGCGCATGCCGCCGGGATGGCGGCATGCGTGCAGCAGTTCCGGACGCCGGTGAGAGAGGCCGGCAACGACATGGGGGACGGACGGCACCTGGCCGCAGGCCAGGTGGTGATAACGTTGTCATGTAATCCGGGTGCAATCCGTGAACCAGTGCATGGTTCTGGTGTGAACGAGCTTGGCCCCGGCCCTGGCCGGTCGATCCCCCGGGCCGGGCCGCGGCGGCCGACTTGGGTACAATAGTGGGCCCCGTTCCCAACCACGGTTCCCCGGACATGATGGTCCTCGAGGGCGCACCCGCCCTTTCGCCGTTCCGCCGCGAACGTCTTGAATCCCGCCTGCAGTCCCTGGCCGCCGATCTGCGCATCACCGGTGCCTGGCATGTCTACTTCATCCAGACCGAGGGCGATGCGGCCCCGGACCCGGCGATCCTGAGCCGGATCCTGGAGGCCCAGCCGGCGCTGGCCGAGCGTGAGGACGGGGCGGTGTCGCGCTTCGTGGTGCCGCGGTTGGGCACCCTGTCGCCCTGGTCGAGCAAGGCCACCGAGCTGGTCCGTGGCGCCGGGCAGCCGATCCGCCGGGTCGAACGTGGCCTGCGCATCGACCTGGCCGGCTGGCCGGCCGATGCGGCCGCGCAGGAAGCGGTGATCCGCGCGCTGCACGATCCGATGACCCAGTCCGTGCTGGCCGAGACCGCGCAGGCCCAGGCGCTGTTCAGCGCCCCGGCGCGCGGCGAGCTGGAGCGGATCGCACTGGATGACCTGGAAGCGGCCAACAGCCGCCTCGGCCTGGCCATGGCCCAGGACGAGATCGACTACCTGCGCCAGCGCTTCGGCGACCTGGGCCGCAAGCCGTCGGACGTGGAACTGATGATGTTCGCGCAGGCCAACTCCGAGCACTGCCGCCACAAGATCTTCAATGCCAGCTGGACCATCGACGGCGCCGACCAGTCGCACTCGCTGTTCCGGATGATCAAGAACACCCACCAGCAGACCCCGCAGCACACGTTGAGCGCCTACAGCGACAACGCCGCGGTGGTCGCCGGTTTCCCGGCCGCGCGCTATCGCCCGGACCCGGCCACTGGCCAGTACCGCAGCGAGGCCGTGGTGGATTCGGCGTTCTGCATCAAGGTGGAAACGCATAACCACCCGACTGCGATCGCCCCGTTCCCGGGCGCGGCCACCGGCGCGGGCGGTGAGATCCGCGATGAAGGCGCGACCGGCCGCGGCGGCAAGCCCAAGGCCGGCCTGACCGGGTTCTCGGTCTCGCACCTGCGCATCCCGACCCTGCCGCAGCCGTGGGAAGCGCCGCGCGCGCTCAACCCGCGCATGGCAGCGGCGCTGGACATCATGCTGGACGGCCCGCTCGGCGGCGCCGCCTTCAACAACGAGTTCGGCCGCCCGAACCTGCTCGGTTACTTCCGCAGCTTCGAGCTGGCCGAGGGCGAGGGCCTGACCCGCGCCTACGACAAGCCGATCATGCTGGCCGGTGGCCTGGGCGCGATCGACCAGAACCAGGTCGAGAAGCTCCGCCTGCAGCCCGGCGATGCGGTGATCGTGCTCGGCGGTCCGGCGATGCTGATCGGTCTCGGCGGCGGCGCCGCCAGCTCGGTGGCCTCCGGTGAAAGCGCCGAAGACCTCGATTTCGCCAGCGTGCAGCGCGACAACCCGGAAATGGAGCGTCGCTGCCAGGAAGTGATCGACCGCTGCGTCGCGCTCGGCCTGGACAACCCGATCCGCTGGTTCCATGACGTCGGCGCAGGTGGCCTGTCCAACGCGATTCCCGAGTTGCTGCACGACTCCGGCGTGGGTGGCGTGATCGATCTGGGCAAGGTGCCGGCCGATGACCCGTCGCTGTCGCCGATGCAGCTGTGGTGCAACGAATCGCAGGAACGTTACGTGCTCGGGGTGCCGCAGGCGCGCCTGGCCGAGTTCGCCGCGCTGTGCGCGCGCGAGCGGTGCCCGTTCGCCGCGGTCGGTGTCGCCACCGCTGAAGAGCGTCTGGTCGTGGCCTATGGCGCGACCGTGGGCAACACCCCGGCCGATGCCCCGATCGATCTGCCGATGGACGTGCTGTTCGGCAAGGCGCCGAAGATGCACCGCGACACCGTGCACCCGGCTGCACCGCGCTGGCCGGCGCTGAAGACCGCCGGGCTGGACCTGCACGAGGCTGGTCTGCGCGTGCTGGCGCATCCCTCGGTGGCCTCGAAGAACTTCCTGGTCACCATCGGTGACCGCAGCGTCGGTGGCCTGACCGCACGCGAACAGATGATCGGCCCGTGGCAGCTGCCGCTGGCCAACGTCGCCATCACCCTGGCTGGTTTCGATACCGTGGCCGGTGAAGCGATGGCGATCGGCGAGCGCACCCCGCTGGCCCTGCTGGATGCGGCCGCCTCGGCGCGCATGGCGGTCGGTGAAGCGATCACCAACCTGTGCGCGGCGCCTGTCGATGCGCTGGAAACGGTGAAGCTGTCGGCCAACTGGATGGCCGCGGCCGGTCACCACGGCGAAGACGCGCTGCTGTATGACGCGGTGCGTGCGGTCGGCATGGAACTGTGCCCGCAGCTGGACCTGAGCATTCCGGTCGGCAAGGACTCCCTGTCCATGCAGGCGCAGTGGCAGGCCGACGGCCAGGCGCACAAGTCGGTGTCGCCGGTGTCGCTGGTGATCTCCGCGTTCGCGCCGGTCGCCGATGCGACTGGCCAGCTGACCCCGCTGCTCGACCGCGATGCTGACAGCGAGCTGTGGCTGATCGGCCTGGGGGCTGGCAAACAGCGCCTGGGCGGCTCGATCCTGGCCCAGGTGCACGCCGACCACTCCGCGTTGCCGGCCTTCGCCGGTGCGGTGCCGGACCTGGACGATGCCAAGCGTCTGCGTGCCTTCTTCGAACTGATCCGCGACGCGCGCCAGGCCGGCCTGCTGCTGGCCTACCACGACCGCAGCGATGGCGGCGCGTTCGCCGCGCTGTGCGAGATGGCCTTCGTGTCGCGCCTCGGCCTGGACATCACCCTGGATGCCTGGGGTGATGATCCGTTCCGCAGCCTGTTCAATGAAGAGCTGGGCGCGGTGGTGCAGATCGCCAAGGAAGACCGCGCGGCGTTCGCCGATCTGGTCGAGCGTCATGCCCTGACCGAATGCGCGCAGCGCATCGCGCGCCCGACCACCGCCCCGGTGGTGCGCGTTTCGCTGCAGGGCGACAGCCTGGTCGAGTGGCGCTGGGAAGCGCTGTTCGATGCCTGGTGGTCGGTCACCCACGCCATGCAGAAGCTGCGCGACAACCCGGACAACGCCGACCAGGAGCGTGCGATCGCGCGCAACTTCAACGCGCCGGGCCTGAAGCCCAAGCTCAGCTTCGACATCAACGAAGACGTGGCGATGCCTTTCATCAACACCGGCGCGCGTCCGCGCGTGGCGGTGCTGCGCGAGCAGGGCGTCAATGGCCAGATCGAAATGGCGAACGTCTTCGAACGTGCCGGCTTCAGTTCGTTCGATGTGCACATGAGCGACCTGATCGAAGGCCGCGTCGCGCTGTCCGATTTCACCGGCCTGGTGGCCTGTGGCGGCTTCAGCTACGGCGATGTGCTCGGTGCCGGCCGCGGCTGGGCCACCTCGGTGCTGGAGCGCAGCGCGCTGCGCGATGCCTTCGCGGCGTTCTTCGCCCGCGAGGACAGCTTCGCCCTGGGCGTGTGCAACGGCTGCCAGATGATGAGCCAGCTCAAGGACATCATCCCCGGTGCCGAACACTGGCCCCAGTTCCACCGCAATCGCAGCGAGCAGTTCGAAGCACGCACCGCCTTGATCGAAGTGGTGGAGTCGCCGTCGATCCTGCTGCGCGGCATGGCCGGCTCGCGCCTGCCGGTCGTGGTAGCGCATGGCGAAGGCCAGGCCGTCTTCGCCAATGCGGTCGATCAGGCCGCGGCACGCGTGTCGCTGCGTTACATCGATGGCGATGGCAACGTGGCGAGCCAGTACCCGCTGAATCCGAACGGCTCGCCCGACGGCATCACCGGGCTGACCACCACCGATGGCCGCACCACGATCATGATGCCGCATCCGGAACGCACCCCGCGTGCGATCAACCTCAGCTGGCATCCGGACGATTGGAACGGCGATTCGCCGTGGCTGCGGATGTTCCGCAACGCAAGAGTATGGTGCGGCTGATACTGCGCACCGCATCGCATTCGATACGGTGAAAGTCGCGTGAAGAAACCGCCGGCATGTCCGGCGGTTTTCTTTTGCATGGCCGACAAACTGATCGACAGCAATGAGTTACATCGCGTTACAGCGTGAAAACGCGTTATGGCGATTGCTCACATACAGCTAACAAAATCACGCAATAACACGTCGTTTCTGTGACGCAATTCGCGGTCATATGAATTTCAATGTCAAAGTCTTGACGTTGTTCAAACTGTACGTTAACACTGCATGCTCATTTCGACAGCGTTCAGTTCCGCAGTAAGCGCATGGATGGCGTGCACGCTGTAGGTATCTGCCAGCCATTGCGCACAACGCAGTAAATCAAGCGAAAAAACGCCCCCAGGGGACGTTGGACCACGCGGTCCGGCGTTGGCGTCGCTTTGCCTAAAACCAGCCTAATCAGGAGCCGCATCGATGAATCGGATTTATCGCAAGGTCTGGAACAAAGCACTGGGGCAGATGGTCGTCGCCTCGGAATTGGCCAGCAGCCAGTCCTCGGGTGTCGTCATCGATCAGCGCCGAACCTCTGGCGGGCGCAACACCGCACTGCTCTCGGCCGCCATCGCGTTGACGCTTGGATGGGGCGCGGCAGGCGTTGTGCAAACGGCGCACGCGCAGTCGGTGGAGGTGGGGGGCAATGCGAATTGCCTGGTGCTCAACGGCGGCATCGTCGACAGCTGCGTGGTCGACGGCAACGCCACGGCATCGGGCACCAACGCAGTCGCCATCGGCAGCAACAGCACGGCCTCGGCGGCCAACAGCGTGGCGCTCGGCGCCGGCTCGAAGGCGAACCGGGCCAACACCGTGTCGGTGGGGGATGCCGGCAAGGAACGCCAGGTCACCAATGTCGCCGCCGGCACGGCCGCGACGGACGCGGTGAACAAGGCACAGCTGGACAAGGTGGCGGTCGCAGCCGAAGGCGCGACCCGCTATTTCAAGGCCGACGGTGACGGCAGCGCCGCCGATGCGGCGAAGATCGATGGCGAGGGTGCACTGGCCGCAGGTGCCAGCGCCAACGCCGATGGCGACGGCGCAACGGCGCTGGGTCGCAGCAGCCAGGCGGTCGGCAATGCCACCACGGCAGTGGGCAGCGAAGCGCTCGCGATTGGCCTCGGGGCGAGTTCCTTCGGTCAGGGCAGCATGGCCTTCGGCGACGCAAGCATCGCGCTGGGCCAGAGTGCGGCGGCCTTCGGTCTGGGCGATGTCGCGCTCGGTGCATCGGCCGTAGCGGCCAGTGAAAACGGTGCAGCCACTGCGATCGGCGGCCTGGCGGAAGCCAGCGCCGATGGCGCGACCGCGATCGGTGGGGGTGCCTTGGCCATCGGCCCGGGCAGCACCTCGCTCGGCCGCGGTGCAGCCAGTGCCGGTGAAGCCTCGGTCGCGGTCGGCGCGTTCAGCGTCGCGGTCGCGGATTTCAGCGCGACCCTCGGCGCGAACTCGGCTGCGGTGGCGGTGGGCAGCGTGGCGCTCGGCGCCGGTTCGTATGCCGATCGCATCGATACGGTATCGGTCGGCAATGCGGAAAACGGCCTGCGTCGCCAGATCACCAATCTTGCCGATGGCACCGAAGACAGCGATGCGGTGAACAAGGCGCAGCTGGATCAGGTCGGTGCGGTCGCAGTCAACACCGACAAGCGCTTCCAGGCCACCGGCAGCAGCGACAGCGATGCCGGTGCCCTCGCGGCAGGCGACAACGCGACCGCGATCGGTGAAGCGGCCAACGCGCTGGCCAACGGCGCCACCGCGCTCGGCAGCGGCGCTACGGTCACCGCGCAGAACGCGACGGCGGTCGGCTACAACGCCAGCGCTACGGGCCAGAACAGTGCGGCCTTCGGTACCAATGCGCAGGCCAATGGTCCGGGCAGTGTGGCAGTGGGCGGTGCAGCGGTGGATGCCGACGGCAACCCGCTGATCACCAACGGCGGCGTGCCCGTGGATACCGGTGCGACCAGCGCCGGCGTCGGCGGCACGGCCGTCGGTGCGAGCGCGGAAGCCTCGGGTTTCGCTGCATCGTCCTACGGCGTCGGCGCATACGCGGCCGGTGCGCAGGCCTCGGCGTTCGGTGCAGTGGCCAATGCCACCGGCGACTATTCCACCGCCGTCGGTACGCAGAGCGTGGCGACCGGCAACAGCAGCACCGCCATCGGCGGGCCGGCGGATCTGCTGCCGGGCCTGGGCTTCTTCGTGCAGACCCAGGCCAGTGGCGAAGCGGCCACCGCGGTGGGTGCGGGCGCGATTGCCAGTGGAGATTACGCGGTGGCCAACGGCACCCTGAGCGAAGCCTCGGGCACCGAAGCTACCGCCGTGGGCTACTTCGCCTACGCCCCGGGCGAGGGCGCCACGGCGCTCGGCGCGGAAACCTGGGCCAGCGGTGAACTGAGCACGGCGGTGGGCTTCTACAGCACTGCGCGCGGCGCGAACAGCGTCGCGCTGGGGGCCAACTCCACCGCCACCCGCGACAACACGGTCTCGGTCGGTGATGTCGGCAACGAGCGCCAGATCACCCACGTCGCCGCGGGCAGCGAAGCGACCGATGCGGTCAACAAGGCGCAGCTTGATGCAGTGGCCAGCTCGGCCTCGGCGACATCGACGCAGTTCAAGGCCAGCGGCGCTGCCAGTGGTGCGGTTGGTGCATTCGCCGATGGCGAGGATGCGCTGGCGGCCGGTGAAGCCAGCAACGCGCTGGGTGCCGGTGCCACTGCCGTGGGCGGCGGTGCGACCGCCGTCGGCGATGACACCGTCGCGCTGGGCCGCAACAGCAGCGCGACCGGCAACGGCAGCGTGGCCATTGGTGGCCTCGGCCAGGCGTATGACGAGTACAACCAGCCGCTGGTGGATGACCAGGGCAATGCGATCCTGATCGGTGCCACCGCGGCGCCGGACAGCGTCGCGGTCGGTGCCGGTGCACAGGCCACCGGCACCACCAGCAATGCATTCGGCAGCGGTGCACAGGCCACCGGCAGCAACAGCCTGGCCAGCGGCTACAAGGCGCGCGCCACCGGCGATTACAGCGTGGCGCAGGGCGACAACGCCTTCGCCAGCGGCGAAGAAGCCACCGCGACCGGCGCATATGCGTGGGCCACCGCGGATGGCGCCACCGCCTTCGGCTCCAGTGCGTGGGCGACCGAAGCCAACGCCACGGCGGTGGGTCAGTCGGCCTGGGCCAGCGGCACCGGCTCGACCTCGATCGGCTACAACAGCTGGGCGCGCGGCAGCAGTTCCACCGCGCTCGGCCGCGGTGCTTTCGGCTACGGCGACAACAGCGTGGCCGTCGGTTTCCAGGCATTGGGCAACAGCATCAACAGCATCGCCATCGGTACCAACGTGGTCGCCGGCGGCGAGAGTGCGATCGGCATCGGTGCCGGCAGCAGCGCGACGGCGTCCAATGCGGTCGCGCTCGGCGCGGGTGCGGTCGCCGACCGTGCCTATACTGTCTCGGTCGGCAACGATGACCGGCAGCGCCAGATCACCCAGGTGGCCGCCGGTACCGAGGGCAGCGATGCGGTCAATCTGGATCAGCTGACTGCGGCGACCGACCAGTTCCAGGCCAGTGGCGAGGGTGTTGCCGTCGCCGGTGGCCAGGAAAGCGTGGCCGCCGGTGCGAACGCGGCCACCGATGGCGATTACGCCACCGCAGTGGGTTCAAGCAGCTTCGCGGCAGGCACAGGCGCGTCGGCGTTGGGCAGTGGCGCCTTCGCCCTGGCCGACAACGCCAGTGCCGTCGGCTTCAATGCCGTCGCCAGCGGTGCCAATGCGATCGCGGTCGGCGCCAATGCGCAGTCCACCGCCGAATACGCGACGGCGACCGGTGCCGAAAGCCTGGCCTCCGGCGAGCAGAGCACCGCGACCGGTGCGGCCAGTGTCGCCTCCGGCGCCGGCAGCCTGGCCGGTGGCGCGCTGTCGGAGGCCGCCGGTGAAGAATCGGTGGCCCTGGGTTACTTCAGCAGTGCCAGCGGCGAGGGTGCGACCGCGGTCGGTGCGGAAAGCGTGGTCAGTGGGACGCTCTCGGCCGGTTACGGGTTCGCCTCCGAAGCGACCGCCAACTACACCACCGCGATCGGTGGCTACGCGGTGGCGTCGGCCTTCAACGCGACCGCACTGGGCAGTTTCGCGCAGGCGACCGGCTCCAACAGCGTGGCACTCGGTGGCGATGCCGAAGCCTCCGGTGCGTACAGCACCGCCACCGGCCAGGGCAGCCTGGCCAGCGGCATCAACAGCGTGGCCGTCGGTGGTGCGCTGTTCGGCCTGCTGCCCACCGAAGCCTCCGGCAACTACTCCACAGCCGTCGGCGGTGGTGCATGGTCGCCGGGCGTCAACAGCACCGCGCTCGGCAATGCGGCCACCTCGAGCGGGGCGAACAGCGTCGCCCTCGGCGCCGACTCGATTGCCGACCGCGATGACAGCGTCTCGGTCGGCAGTGCCGATGCGCAGCGGCAGATCACCAACGTCGCGGCGGGCACCGACGGCACCGATGCGGTCAACGTGAACCAGTTGAATGCAGTGGCCGATGCGGCCGCCTCCACCAGCAAGTACTTCCAGGCCAGTGGCAGCGCCGACAGCGATGCCGGTGCCTACGTGGAGGGTGACAACGCGCTGGCCGCCGGTGAGGCCTCCAACGCCATCGGCAACGGTGCCACCGCGCTGGGCAGCGGCAGCACCGTGATCGGCACCGAATCCACCGCGCTGGGCTTCAACGCCACGGTCACCGGGGACAACGCGGTGGCGATTGGCAGCAATGCGAGCAGCAGCGCCGCAGGCGCGGTGGCCCTCGGCGATCTGAGCGCGGCCTCCGGCGCGGCCAGCGTCGCCATCGGCGGCGGTTCGTTGTCGCAGGGCTTCGGCGCGGTGGCGATCGGGGCCGGCTCCGAGGCGGCGGGCCTTGCCGCCACCGCCGTCGGTTACGGCGCCTGGGCGCTGGGGCGTGAATCCACCGCGATCGGCAACTTCGCTACCGCGGACGGCTGGCAGGCCAGTGCGTTCGGCGCGAATGCCACCGCAGGCTTCTTCGGCACTGCACTGGGCAGCAATACGCAGGCGGCCGACGTGGCGACCGCGGTAGGCCAGGGCACGCGTGCGGATATCGCCGGTGCCGCCTTCGGCGTGCAGGCCAATGCAGGCCTATATGGCGTGGCGGTGGGCAACAACGCCGCCACCGGGGAAGACGGCGTGGCCGTCGGCTTCAACGCGCTGGCCGGTGCGGATGCGGGCAGTGTCACGCAGGGCATCCAGACCACCGCGATCGGCAGTGAAGCTTGGGCGACCGAAGACGGTGCCACCGTCGTCGGCTACAACAGCTACGCGCAGGCGGTGAATTCCACCGTGGTGGGCAGCAACACCTGGACCACCAAGGACGCCGACAACAGCGTCGCGCTCGGTGCCGGTTCGCTGGCTGATCGTGCCAACGCCGTCTCGGTGGGTGCCGCGCAGGCATGGACCGACGCGGCGGGCGTGGTGCATGAGGCCATTGATCGGCAGATCACCAATGTCGGTGCCGGTACGGAAGACACCGATGCGGTCAATGTCGCGCAGCTGAAGGAGGTGGCAGCAACGGCTGAAGCCACCAGCAAGTACTTCCAGGCCAGCGGCAGCGCTGACAGCGACGCCGGTGCGTACGTGGAAGGCGACAACGCGCTGGCCGCCGGTGAGGCGTCCAACGCCATCGGCAACGGCGCCAGCGCACTCGGCAGCGGGGCAACGGCCGTCGCCGACAACGCCACCGCGGTCGGCTTCAACGCCTTGGCAAGCGCCGAAGGCGCCGCGGCCCTGGGCAGTGACGCGCAGGCGACCGGCGAAGACAGTGTCGCGGTCGGCAACGGCGCCAGTGCCAGCGAGATCGGTGCCAGTGCCACGGGCGCCGGTGCGCAGGCGGGCGGTGCTTACGCCACGGCGACCGGCAGCCAGTCCACGGCGGCGGGCCAGCAGGCCACCGCCAACGGCTTCCGCGCGAATGCCTCCGAAGCCGGTGCATCGGCCTTCGGCAGCTACAGCGAAGCGACCGGGCAGCTCTCTTCCGCGCTGGGCTACGGGGCGGTTGCCTCCAACGCCTATGCCGTAGCGGTGGGTGCCGCCTCGACCGCCTCCGGCGCGGGTGCGGTGGCGGTGGGTGAATCGTCTGAAGCCACCGGCGATGAGAGCGTGGCGATCGGTGGCACGACCTTCTACGGTCTGCTGCCGTCGCGCGCCTCGGGCACCGGTGCGTCCGCGTTCGGTGCAGGTGCGTGGGCAACCGATGATTACGCTACCGCGATCGGCTGGAACGCGTGGGCCGATGCGGGCAATGCCACCGCACTGGGCGCCAGCGCCAGCGCGGAGGGCGTGAACAGCGTCGCGCTCGGCGCCGGTTCCACTGCGGATCGCGACAACTCGGTCTCGGTCGGTACGGCCACCGCGCAGCGGCAGATCACCAACGTCGCTGCCGGTACTGAAGGCACCGACGCGGTGAACGTCGACCAGCTCAATGCGGTCGCCGATGTGGCGGAAACCACCAGCCGGTACTTCCAGGCGTCGGGCAGCGGCAATGGCGATGACGTCGGCAGCTATGTCGACGGGGCGTATGCCACCGCGGCGGGCGAGGCGGCCAATGCGTTCGGCACCGGGGCCTCGGCGTATGGCAGCGGCGCCCTGGCCTCCGGGCGCAACGCCTCGGCGTCGGGCTTCAACGCCTCGGCCACGGCCGATTCGGCGACCGCCATCGGTGGTGCGCTGTATTACGAAGATGACAATGGCAACGTGCTGCTGGACAAGGCCACCAGTGCCAGCGCCGTCGGTGCCACCGCACTCGGTGCGGGGGCGCAGGCGGACGGCAGCTTCAGTACCGCCACCGGTGCCGGCGCCACGGCAACGGGGCTGCAGTCCTCGGCCTTCGGCTACAGCGCCGAAGCCGGCAGCGACTACAGCACTGCGGTCGGTACCTTCAGCGCCGCCAGCGGCGTGCGCACCACGGCGTTGGGCTACGGCGCCGAAGCCAGTGGTGATTACGCGTCGGCACTGGGCTGGGGCAGCACCGCCTCGGGCAGCTACGCCAATGCACTGGGCTACGCGTCGCAGGCCAGCGGCGACAACAGTGTCGCTGCCGGTTCCAACGCCTGGGCCACCGCGGCACGCACCACGGCGGTCGGGCAGCTGGCCTGGGCCACCTCCCAGGGCGCCACCGCGATCGGCCAGGACAGCTACGCGTACAGCGGCATCAATGCCACCGCGCTGGGCACCAGTTCGTCGGCCAGTGGCGCAGGCAGCGTCGCGCTGGGCGCCGGTGCCCGCACCAGCGAGGCCAACGTGGTCTCGGTCGGCGGCGGCAACGGCACCACCGGCCCGGCCACGCGCCGCATCACCAATGTCGGGGATGCGGTCAATGCCAGTGACGCGGTGACCAAGTCGCAGCTGGATACCGTGGCTGCGACCGCCGATGCGGTCGGCAAGCACTTCCAGGCCAGCGGCAGCGGCGTGGCCACGGCCAGCGGCAGTGATGCGCTTGCCGCCGGTTCCGGCGCGACCGCCAGCGCAACCCGCAGCAGTGCATTGGGTACCGCCGCCATCGCCTCGGCGACCGGTGCCACCGCAGTCGGCGCCGATGCCTCGGCACGCGGTGCCAACAGCACCGTGCTCGGCCGCCAGGCCTCGACCAACGCGACCAACGGTGTGGCGATCGGCAACGGCGCGTTCGCCAGCAACGGGGCCAACAGCATCGCGATCGGTTCGGCAGCGGGCGTCTCCGGTGCCAACGCCGTGGCGCTGGGGGCGGGGTCGCGCGCAATGGAGGCCAACGTGGTCTCGGTGGGTGGCGGCAACGGCACCGACGGCCCGGCCACGCGCCGCATCGTCAACGTCGGCGCCGGCCGCATCGCGGCAGGCAGTACCGATGCGGTGACCGGTGGCCAGCTCAACACCACCAACCAGCGTGTCGGTGCGGTGGAGACCCAGGTCGGTGATATCGACACCCGGATCGGCTCGGTCGAGAACGTCACCGCCAATGCGCTTACCTATGACGACAGCAGCCGCGACACACTGACCCTGTCGGGTCTGCAGGGCACCACGCTGGACAACGTCGGCAGCGGTTCGATCGCGTCCGGCAGCCGCCAGGCGATCAACGGCGGACAGTTGTTCCAGTCGCTGACCGATGTCGCCACCTTCCTCGGCGGCGGCGCCAGCGTGGGCATGCAGGGTGTGTTCGTCGCGCCGAACTATGTGATCCAGGGGGCGACGTACAGCAACGTGGGCGACGCACTGGGTGCGCTGGACCGCAAGGTCAGCGATCTGGACCAGCGCGTGGCCGGTGGCGGCAGTGGCGGTGCACGTGCACGCACCGCCGCAGTGGCCACCGCCAGCGTCGCACCGGAAGCCAGTGTCATGAGTGCTGCCAGCGAGGACGCGATTGCGACGGTACAGGGCGCGCCGACCGCGGCGAGCGTGGGCAGCAGTCAGCCGCTCAGCGCGCCAGCCGCCGCACCGGCCGCAGTCAATGCGGTGGTGATGGGAGACGGTGCCGTGGCCAGCGGGGCGTCGGCTACGGCGATCGGCCAGGGCGCGACCGCCTCGGCCGCCAACTCGGTGGCACTGGGGCAGGGCTCGGTCGCGGATCGTGCCGATACGGTCTCGGTCGGCAGCGTCGGCAACGAGCGTCAGGTCGCCAACGTCGCGGCCGGTACGCAGGCCACCGATGCGGTCAACAAGGGCCAGCTGGACGGTGGCATCGCGACCGCCAACAGCTACACCGACCAGCGCTTCACCTCGATGGCCGACAGCTTCGATATCTACAAAGGCGAGATCGACCAGCGCCTGCGTCACCAGGACCGTCGCATCGATCGCCAGGGTGCGATGAGCGCGGCCATGCTCAACATGGCCACCAGCGCCGCCGGCGTGCGCACCCAGAACCGCGTCGGTGTCGGCGTCGGTTTCCAGGGCGGCGAATCTGCGTTGTCGCTGGGCTACCAGCGCGCGCTCAGCGAGCGCGCCACGGTGACCCTGGGCGGTGCCTTCAGCAGTGATGACAGCTCGGTCGGCGTGGGTGCCGGCTTTGGCTGGTAAGCCGTTTCAACGCGGGGCCGTGCGCGGCCCCGCTGCAACGTAATGCAAGGCCTGAGGGGGCGGGTCACGGGAACCTTGGCCAGGGCCGGCCAGGGAGCTCGCATGGAGTGTTGGCCTGAACAGTCGTTTGATCCATGACCTTGAAGAGGACGTCAACGTGACCAGTAAGCAGAACCTTCGCATCAATGTGCTGGCAGCCGCCGTGCTGTCGTTGTCCGCAGGCGCCAGCGCCTATGCCGCGGGCCTGCCGGCCAAGGAGCCGGTGCGCCAGCCGGCGGCCGCCCAAGGCGCAGAGCGCATCATCGTCAAGTACCGCACGGGCACCGCGGCGGCCACGGATCGTTCGGCCAAGCTGACGGCCGTGCAGTCGGCGGTCGCCCGCGCCAGCGTCGGTGGTTCCGCCGCCGGGCGTGCCAGTGCGGTGAACCCGCAGATCGTGCGCAGACTCGGCGTCGGTGCCGATCTGATCCGCCTGCAGGGCCGTCTGAGCCCGGCCGAACTGCAGAAGGTGCTGGCCGAGATCAAGGCCGATCCCTCCGTGCAGTACGCCGAAGTGGACGTGAAGCTGCAGCGCACCGATGTGCGCCGACGTGATGCCACGCCGCAGCTGGTGCCGAACGATCCGTACTACGCGCAGTACCAGTGGCATCTCAACAGCGCCACCGGCGGCATCAACGCGCCGGCTGCGTGGGACGTCGCCCAGGGCGAGGGCGTGGTGGTGGCGGTGCTCGACACCGGCATCCTGCCGCAGCATCCGGATTTCTCCGGCAACCTGCTGGCGGGTTACGACTTCATCAGCGACGCGGAGACCTCCCGCCGCGCCACCGATGACCGCGTCCCGGGTGCGCTGGATTACGGCGACTGGGTCGAGAATGACAACGAGTGCTACGCCGGCTCGCTGGCCGAGGACAGCTCCTGGCACGGTACCCACGTGGCCGGCACGATCGCCGAGTCCACCAACAACGGCGTGGGCATGGCCGGTGTCGCGTACAAGGCGCGCGTGTTGCCGGTGCGCGTGCTCGGCAAGTGCGGCGGCTACCTGTCCGACATCGCCGACGCGATCACCTGGGCCTCCGGTGGCACCGTCGCCGGCGTGCCGGCCAATGCCAATCCGGCCGAGGTCATCAACATGAGCCTGGGTGGCGGCGGCGCGTGCGATGCGCTGTACCAGGATGCGATCAACGGTGCCGTCTCGCGGGGCACGACCGTGGTGGTCGCGGCCGGCAACTCGGCCTCCAACGCGGCCAACTTCCGTCCGGCCAGCTGCGCCAACGTGGTGGCGGTCGGTGCGGCCCGGATCACCGGTGGCATCGCCTACTACTCCAACTTCGGCACGGTGGTGGACCTGTCCGGCCCGGGCGGCGGCGGCAGCGTGGACGGCAATCCGGGCGGTTATGTGTGGCAGGCGGGCTATGACGGCGCGACCACGCCGACCTCCGGTGCCTACAGCTACATGGGCATGGCCGGCACCTCGATGGCGTCTCCGCACGTGGCGGCGGTAGCAGCCCTGGTGCAGGGCGCGGTCACCGCGGCCGGCAAGGACCCGCTCAGCCCGGCCGCGCTGGAAACGCTGCTCAAGCAGACCGCGCGCGCCTTCCCGGTGACCATCCCGACCGCCACGCCGATCGGCTCCGGCATCGTCGATGCCAAGGCCGCGCTCGACAAGGCGCTGGAAGAGGAGTGCACCGAGAACTGCGGCCCGGTCGCCACGCCGCTGACCAACAAGGTTGCCGTCGGTGGCCTGAGCGGCGCCGGTGGCAGCGAAGCGCTGTACAGCTTCGAGGCACAGGCCGGCAAGGTGCTGAGCCTGCTCACCTACGGTGGCAGTGGCAACGTGTCGGTGTACGTGAGCCAGGGCAAGGAGCCGACCGCCACCGCGTTCGACGCCAAGTCCACGCGCCCGGGCAACAGTGAAACGGTGCGCTTCACCGCGCCGGTGGCCGGCACGTACTACATCAAGGTGGTCGGCGAGTCCGCGTTCAGCGGCGTGAGCATTCTGGCCAACCAGTAATACCGCAGCACCCCGAACGGGAGTCCGTCATGTGACGGGCTCCCGTTTTTACATCTGGACGGTGTGCAATCCCGCGTAGGATCGCGGTGAACTGCTAAAGTCGCAGCGGTTGCCAGGAGAACATTCTTGAACGCGGTTGCCCAGGATTCCACTGCAGCATCCCCAGCCGAATCCCGCATTGTTGCGGTATTGCTGGAGAAAGGTCGGCTCAAGGACGGCGACCTGGCCCGTGCGCGCCCGCTCCACCGTGAATCCGGCGGCAGCCTGCTGGGCTTGCTGGTCCGGCTGGGGCTGGTCTCCGAGCGCGACCATGCACAGACCAGTGCCGAGGTGCTCGGCCTGCCCCTGCTCGATGCCAAGGCCGTGCCGGAATCGCCGCCCGAAGCCCTGCTCGATGGGCTGCCGCTGACGCTGCGGTTCCTCAAACAATTCCATGTCTGCCCGCTGGCGCTGCACGACGACGTGATCGATCTGTGGGTGTCCGACCCGCAGGACCCGTATGCGGCCGATGCGGTCCAGCTGGCGATCGGGCTGCCGGTGCGCCTGCACGTCGGCCTGCGCTCGGAGATCGATGACCTGATCGAGCGCTGGTTCGGCCAGGGCCGCAGTGCGATGGGCGCGATCATCGAGACTGCCGACGGGGAGGGCGCCGCGGTCGACGACATCGAACACCTGCGCGATCTGGCCTCCGAAGCGCCGGTCATCCGCCTGGTCAATCTCGTCATCCAGCGCGCGGTGGAACTGCGCGCCTCGGATATCCACATCGAGCCGTTCGAGAATCGCCTGAAAGTGCGTTACCGCGTGGACGGCGTGCTGATCGAAGGCGAAAGCCCGCCGGTCAACCTGACTGCCGCGGTGATCAGCCGCATCAAGATCATGGCGCGGCTGAACATCGCCGAGCGCCGCCTGCCGCAGGACGGCCGCATCATGCTGCGCGTGCAGGGCAAGGAGCTCGACCTGCGCGTGAGCAGCGTGCCGACCGCGCACGGCGAAAGCGTGGTGATGCGTCTGCTCGACCGCGATACGGTGGTGTTCGATTTCCATCGCCTGGGGTTCACCGACGCCTTCCTGCCGCAGTTCCGCAAGGTGCTCGAACAGCCGCACGGGATCCTGCTGGTCACCGGCCCGACCGGCTCGGGCAAGACCACCACGCTGTACACCGCGCTGAGCCAGCTCAATACCGCCGACGTCAAGATCATCACCGTCGAAGACCCGGTCGAGTACCAGATCGAAGGCATCAACCAGATCCAGGCCAAGCCGCAGATCGGGCTGGATTTCGCCAACGCGCTGCGCAGTATCGTGCGCCAGGATCCGGACATCATCATGATCGGCGAAATGCGCGATCTGGAAACCGCGCGCATCGCGATCCAGTCCGCGCTGACCGGCCATCTGGTGCTCTCCACGCTGCACACCAACAACGCGGCCGGTGGCATCACCCGCCTGCTCGACATGGGTGTGGAGGATTACCTGCTCACGTCCACCATCAACGGCATCCTGGCCCAGCGCCTGGTGCGCCGGCTGGAGCCGCAGCATGCGCAGCGCTATGCCGCCTCGCCGGAGGAGGTCGAGAAGTTCGGCCTGCGCCGGCTGCAGCCGGACGGCGAGATCTTCCTGTACCGCGCGCAGCCCTCGGCGATCGCGCCGACCGGTTATCTCGGCCGGACCACCATCGTCGAATTCCTGGTGATGAACGATGCGCTGCGCAGTGCGGTGATGCGTCGTGCCGGGATGGGCGAGATCGAGCAGATCGCCCGCGCCGCCGGCATGCGCACGATGTACGAAGATGGCCTGTCCAAGGCGCTGCAGGGCCACACCACGCTGGAAGAAGTGCTGCGCGTGACGGAGGAATCCTGATGCGCGTGCGCGACCGACAGCGGGAGCACGGCTGAGCATGGCCCAGTACCGCTACAAGGCGCTCAACGCCCATGGCGAACTGTTCGATGGCCAGATGGAGGCGGCCAGCGAAGCCGAGGTGGCCGCGCGCCTGCAGGACCAGGGCCACATGCCGATGGAAGCACGACTGGCCAGCGAGGGCGTGGCCGGTGCCTCATCCTGGGCGGCGCTGCTGCGCCGGAAGCCGTTCGACGGCGGCGGGCTGGTGCAGTTCACCCAGCAGCTGGCCACCCTGCTCGGTGCGGGGCAGCCGCTGGACCGCGCGCTGAGCATCCTGCTGGAGCTGCCCGAAGACGAGCGTACACGCCGGGTGGTCACCGACATCCGCGACATCGTGCGCGGCGGTGCGCCGCTGTCGACCGCGCTGGAACGCCAGCACGGGGTGTTCTCGCGGCTGTACATCAACATGGTGCGCGCCGGTGAAGCCGGGGGCAGCCTGCACGACACGCTGCAGCGGCTGTCGGATTACCTGGAGCGCAGTGCCGAGCTGAAAGGCCGCGTCATCAATGCGCTGATCTACCCGGCGATCCTGCTGGCGGTGGTCGGCGGCGCGCTGTTGTTCCTGCTCGGCTACGTGGTGCCGCAGTTCGCGCTGATGTACGAAAGCCTGGACGTCGCCCTGCCGTGGTTCACCCAGTGGGTCCTCACCGCCGGCCTGGTCGTGCGCGAAGGCTGGATCATCATGATCGTGGTGCCCGCGGTGATCGCGCTGGTGGTGGAGCGTCGCCTGCGGCAACCGGCCGCGCGCCTGGCCGTGGATGGCTGGCTGCTGCAGCGCAAGGGCATCGGCCCGCTGCTGGCCAAGCTGGAGACCGCCCGCCTGGCCCGCACCCTGGGCACGTTGCTGCGCAACGGCGTGCCGCTGCTGTCGGGCCTGGGGATCGCGCGCAACGTGCTGGGCAACCGCGCGCTGGCCGCCGATGTCGACACCGCCAGCGACGAGGTCAAGAACGGCAACGGCCTGTCGGCGTCGTTGTCGCGCGGCAAGCGTTTTCCGCGCCTGGCGCTGCAGATGATCCAGGTCGGCGAAGAATCCGGTGCGCTGGATACGATGCTGCTCAAGACCGCCGATACGTTCGAGCAGGAAAGCGCGCGTGCGATCGACCGTCTGCTGTCGGCACTGGTGCCGGTGATCACCCTCGTGCTTGCCTCGGTGGTCGGCCTGGTGATCGTGGCCGTGCTGGTACCGCTGTACGACCTGACCAATGCCATCGGCTGACCGGCCGCTGGAGAATACCCCCGTGATTCGATGCAAGGAGCCTGCCATATGCAACGTCGTCGCCTGACCCGCTTCACTTCCGCGCGCCACCAGTCCGGCATGAGCCTGCTGGAAATCATCATCGTGATCGTGCTGATCGGTGCGGTGCTGACCCTGGTCGGCAGCCGCGTGCTCGGCGGTGCCGATCGTGGTAAGGCCAACATCGCCAAAGCACAGGTGCAGACCATGGCCGGCAAGATCGACAACTACCAGCTGGACACCGGCAAGCTGCCGGCCAAGCTGGATGATCTGGTCACCCAGCCGGGCGGCAGCGCCGGCTGGCTCGGCCCGTATGCCAAGCCGGCCGACCTCAATGATCCGTGGGGTCATGCGCTGGAGTACCGCGTGCCGGGCGAGGGCCAGCCCTACGATCTGATCAGCCTGGGCAAGGACGGCAAGGTGGGCGGCAGCAGTTACGACGCGGACATCCGGTACGAGTAACCGGCCTTGGGAGCACCGTGGCCCGTGTCGAGCAGACCGCCGCATCGCGTGCCCACGGGCAGCCATGCACGCGGTCTGTCGCTGCTGGAGATGCTGCTGGTGGTCGCCCTGATCGCGATCATCGGCGTGGTCACCGCCACCGCGATGAACGGTGGCATCGAGGGCCTGCGCCTGCGCAATGCGGGCAAGGAGATCGCCACCCAGCTGCGCTACACACGCACCCAGGCGATCGCCACCGGGCAGACCCAGCGCTTCGTGATCGATCCGCGCGCGCGCAGCTGGCAGGCCGCGAACGGTCGCCATGGGCAGATTCCCGCCGCGCTGGACGTGCAGTTCCGCGGCGCGGGCCAGCTCAGCACCGCGCCGGGGCAGGGCAGCATCGCCTTCTTCGCCGACGGTGCCGCCAGTGGCGGTAGCATCGCGCTGAGCACGCGCGGTGCGGTATGGGACATCCAGGTGGGGTGGATCACCGGCGAAGTCCGTGCGGGCCCGCGTCGGGAGGGCCGATGAAGAAGCGTCAGCGCGGCTACTCGCTGCTCGAGGTGATCATCGCCTTCGCCCTGCTGGCGTTGGCGCTGACCCTGCTGCTGGGCAGCCTGTCCGGCGCGGCGCGCCAGGTCGGGCAGGCCGAGGTGCGCAGCCGCGCCACGTTGTACGCGCAGTCGTTGCTGGCCAGCACCGGCGTGGAGGCGCCGCTGCAGGAGGGCAGCACGCAGGGCGAGTGGGAGCAGGGCAAGTACCGTTGGCGGCTGCAGGTCGAGCCATATGCGGAGCCGCGCACGACCGCCGCGCCGGTGACGAGCGACGTCGGCGGCCCCACCCTGGCCCAGATCACCCTGCAGGTGCGCTGGGGCGAAGGCAACGGCGAGCAGCTGCAGTGGCGCAGCCTGCGCCTGCTGTCCCCGGTACCGGGCGCACCGCGATGACGCTGCGCGCGCGCCGTGCCCGCGGTTTCACCCTGATCGAAATCCTGCTGGCCACCGCGCTGCTGGTGGGCGGCCTGGCACTGGCCTTCGCCACCGTGCGCTCGGCGATGATGATCAGCCAGCGCGGCGAGCGCATGGCCGCGCAGAACGAGCGCATGCGCGCGGTCGAAGGCTTCCTGCGCCGCCGCCTGTCGACCGCGTTGGTGATCGCGACGTCGCCGCCGGATCCCACCCGCGACCCGGTGTATTTCCTCGGCGAGCCGCAGCGGATGTTGTTCGTCTCCGATCTGCCCGGGTATCTCGGGCGGGGCGGGCCGTATGCGCATGAACTGCAGGTCCGCCGCGCGGGTGGGCAGCAGCAGCTGGAGGTCGGGTTGACCCTGCTGCAGAATGGCGAAGCCATCGAAGAAGCTCCGCCGCGACCATTGGAGATGTTGGCTGATCAGCTGCGCGAGGTGCGCTTCCGCTATCGCGGCACGGAACCGCGCACCGGCCAGCTCACCGAGTGGCTGGACCGCTGGGAGGACACCCGGCGCCTGCCCTTGCTGGTCTCGATCGAGATCGTGCCGCTGCAGGGGCCGGCGTGGCCGCCGATGATCGCCGCCTTGCCGCCACCACGGACGGATCGCCCATGAGGCCGGCGCGCGGTGCGGCGCTGGTGCTGGTGCTGTGGTTGATCGCCCTGCTCACGGCGGTGATCGGCGCATTCGCGCTGAGCGCGCGCGTGGAGCACATGCAGCAGCGGGTGATCGGCGATGACGCCATCGGCCAGGAATATGCGCGTGCCGGGCTGGAATACGCCCTGCATCGCCTGCAGCCGCGCGCCAGCCAGCCGGCGTGGGTGGCCGATGGCCGCCGCTATCGGTGGACCTTCGATGCGCGCCGGATCGATCTGGCGATCCTCGATGAGAACGGCAAAGTGAACCTGAATCTGGCCGATGCCAGCCTCCTCACCGCCTTCCTGCGCGCGATGGGGGAAGCGCCGGACCGGGCGCAGCTGTTGGCCGGCGCCATCGTCGACTGGCGCGATGCCGACAGCCTCAAGCAGCCTGGCGGGGGCGCGGAGACGCCGGATTACGTCGCGGCCGGCCTGCCCTATGGCGCGCGCAATGCGCGCTTTGAGACCGTGGGGGAACTGCAGCGCGTGCTCGGCATGGATGCGGACCTGTATGCGCGGATCGAACCGATGCTGACCCTGTACAGCCGCCAGGCACGGCCGGACCCGCGGTTCGCGGCCGGCCCGGTGTTGACCGCGCTGGGGCTCGATGCAGAACGCCTGCTGGCCGAACGCGAGCGCGCCGCGGCCGCCGATGACGCCGGATTGCCGGTCGCACCGCTTGCAGGTGGCAGCGGCACCTATAGTATCGAGAGTCGCGCCACGGACGAACGCGGCCGGATATCGGTACTGCGCGCCGTGGTGAGGATGGGGTCGGCAGGCACGCCGGGAACGGCATACACAGTACTTCGCTGGGAACAGGGAATGGCAGCAAGATGACGGCATGGCGTGACAGTCTGGTGCGGGCCCGGGGGCGCGTGTCGCCTGGCGTGGGCAGCAGCCTGCGCTGGTGGCGGCAATCATTGCTGGCCTGGCTGCCGGTGCGCTGGCAATGGGCGATGGGCTGGTCGCGCTCGCGCCTGCTGCTGCAGCGCGACGGTGACGTCCTGCGCCTGCAGCGCCAGACCGGCGAACAGATCGAGGCGATCGCCGACCTGCCGTGGCCGGTCGCGCCCGGCGCGGTCGATGGCGTTCTGGATGCGCGCCTGCGCGGCCTGCCGCGGCACTGGCTGCTGCCCGCCGAGACGGTGCTGCGCCGCCCACTGCGCTTGCCGGCGGCGGCCGCCGAGCGGCTGCGCGACGTGGTCGGTTTCGAGATTGATCGGCAGACGCCATTCGATGCCAGCCAGGTCAGCTATGACGTACGCGAGCTGGGGGCGTTGCCGGATGGCCAGCTGCAGGTGGAGCTGGTGGTGATCCCGCGTCCGCAGCTGGAACAGTGGGCACAGCAGGCCGGGCCCTGGGCACAGGCGGTGGCCGGCGTGGATGCGGTCGACGCCGAGGGGCGTCCGCTGGACGTCAATCTGCTGCCGGTCGCGCAGCGGCAACCGTATCGGGACCCGATGGCGCGCTGGAACGCGATCCTGGCGATCAGCGCGATCGTACTGATCGCGCTGGCCGGTCATCAGCTGCTCGAGAATCGCCAGGCGGCGGCGGAAGCGCTGCGCGCGCAGGTCGATGACGCCGCACGCGATGCACGCCGGGTTGCCGCCGAGCGGCAGCAGGTGCAGAGCCTGGTTGAAGGCGCTGCGTTCCTGGAGGGCAAGCGCGCCGAACATGCCAGCACGGTGGAGATCTGGAATGAACTCACCCGCCTGCTGCCGGACGGCACCTATCTGGAAAAAATGTCGATCGAGGGCGCGACGCTGCAGCTGATCGGGCTCAGCCGCGAAGCCTCGCAGCTGGTGCCGCTGCTGCAGGATTCGCCGCTGTGGCGCAAGGTCAACCTGACCGGCGTGCTGCAGGCCGATGGCGCGACCAGCGGCCGCGACCGCTTCACGCTGACGGCCGAGCTGCAGCCGCTGCCCGGCGCCACGCCACCTGCGAAGGAGGTTGCCGATGGCAGCACAACCAACGCGCCGTGATCGCTGGTTGGCGCTGGGTCTGCTGCTGGCGGTGATCGCCGTGGCCTACCTGCTGCTGGTGCATCCGTGGTTGACCCGCCCGCTGCTGGCGATCAACGCCGATATCGCCGCCGTGCAGGAGCGCCAGCAGCGCGTGGACACGCAGTTGGCGCAGCGTGGCCAGATCGCCACCCAGCTGCGTGAGGTGCAGGCGACGCTCGAAGGTCGCCCCGGCTTCCTGCGCGAGGCCACCGCTGAATCCGCCGCGGCCGCGCTTTCCAGCCGGCTGCAGGATGCCGTGGCCTCGGCCAGCCCGGGCAACCGCAGCTGCACCATCAGCAACCGCACGCCGCTGCCGGATGCCAGCCGTGAGCCGGCGTTCCCGCGCGTGGCACTGCAGGTGCGCCTGCGCTGTGGCGTGCCGGAAATGGCCGCGGTGCTGCATACGCTGGAGACGGGCACGCCGCGCCTGTTCGTGGACAACCTCAATCTGCTCGCGCAGCGCTTCCAGCAATCCCCCAGCGAAACCGGCACCGGCCTGGATGTGTCGTTCGAACTGGTCGGGTATCTCCGCCCGGGCGCCGCGCTGGAGCCCGGTGCGGCACCACCACCGCCGCCATCGCCGTTGCCGGCCGGGCCGGCCGCAGACCCGGGCGCGGCACCGCCCGCCGATGCGGCGGAACCCCCGCCGGGTGATGCGGCCGACCCAGCGCCTGTACCGGCCGCTGCCGAGGAGGTCGAGCATGAAGCTTGAAGCAGCCGGCCTGCGCACCTGGTGGCTGGGTGGCATCGCGCTGTGGGCGCTGGCGATCTGGGGGGCGACGTTGTTCGGGCTGGGCAGCCGCATCGCCCCGGCCACCGAGGGCGATGCCGGGGCCGCGCCGTTGCCGCGACTCGCGCCCGCTGCGCCCGAGCGCATGGCCTCGGCCAGTACCTATGCACAGATCGGCGCGCGCCCCTTGTTCGCCGAAGACCGTCAGCCGCGCCCTTACCTGCTCGGTGGCACCGAGCAGGGCACGGCCAGCAGCGTATCGCTGACCGGCGTGCTGCTGACGCCCGGCTTCGGCATGGCGATCCTGACCACCGACCAGCGCCAGTCGCTGCGGTTGCGCTTGAACGGTGAGGCGGTCAACGGCTGGCAGCTGCTGGCGCTGGAACCGCGCCGCGCCACCGTCAGCGGCCCGGGCGGCACGCAGACGCTGGAGCTGCCGGTGTTCAACGGGCAGGGCGGTGAACCGCCGACCGTGCTGGGCGCCACGCCACTCACCTCGGTACCGCCGGCCGGCACCGGCGCGCGTCCGATCAACAGCGTGGCAGCACCGATGCCGCCACCGCCGGCGCCCGCGCCTGCGCCCCAGGCCGCCGCCGCACCCTTGAATGCAGCGCCCCCCGCGCAGAATCCGCAGGGGCCCAGCGAAGAGCAGATGAAGGCGATCCGCGAGCGCATCCAGGCGCGCCGCCAGCAACTGCAACAGCAACAGCAGCAGCAACAGCAGTCGCAGCAACCGCCCGCGGGCGGCTCCGGCCACAACCCTTAGAGTGACAGCATGACCCTGCGCCTTTTCCCCGTGTCTTTCCTCGTCGCCCTGTTGGTGGGCTGCACCACCGTGCCCGCGCCGGAGGTACGCCGCGATGCGGTGCTCGACAGTCACCAGGTGGTTGCCGGCGACGGCTCCCGTGCGGGCATCGAGGCCGAACCGCTGGGCAACCATGGCGCCCCGCAGGCGGTGATCCGCCGCGGCACCGGCACCATGATCAACCGCAGCGCCGCGGCCGCACCGCAACCCTCGCTGGGCAATGCCTCCACCGGCAACGCCACGTTCAACTTCGAAGGCGAATCGGTGCATGCGGTGGTCAAGGCGATCCTCGGCGACTTCCTCGGCCAGAACTACGTGATCGCGCCGGGCGTGCAGGGCACCGTGACCCTCGCCACGCCCAAGCCGGTGTCCTCCGCACAGGCGTTGAACCTGCTGGAAATGGTGCTGGGCTGGAACAACGCGCGCATGGTCTACAGCGCGGGCCGCTACAACATCGTGGCCGCCGACCAGGCGCTGGCCGGGACGGTCTCGCCGAGCACCGCCTCGCCGGCCAATGCGCGCGGCTTCGAAGTGCGCGTGGTGCCGCTGCAGTACATCTCCGCCACCGAGATGAAGAAAGTGCTGGAGCCGTACGCGCGCCCGAACGCGATCGTCAACGTCGACAACGGCCGCAACGTGATCACCCTGGGCGGCACCCGCAGCGAGCTGGAGAACTACCTGCGCACGGTGGAAATCTTCGACGTGGACTGGCTGTCGGGCATGTCCGTGGGCGTGTTCCCGATCCAGTCGGGGAAGGCCGAGCAGGTCGCCGCCGATCTGGAAAAAGTGTTCGGCGAAGAGAGCAAGACGCCCAGCGCCGGCATGTTCCGTTTCCTGCCGCTGGAGAACGCCAACGCCGTGCTGGTGATCACCCCGCAGGCGCGCTACCTCGACCAGATCCAGCAGTGGCTGGACCGCATCGATACCGCCGGCGGCAATGCGCGGCTGTTCTCCTACGAGCTGCGCTACGTCAAGGCCAAGGACCTGGCCGAGCGCCTGGCCGAGGCGTTCGCCAACGAGAACGGCCGCAGCGGTCGTGGCAGCAGTTCGCTGGCGCCGGGCGCGTCGCCGGTGGACATCGGCAGCCGCGACGGCAACAGCAACAGCAATTTTTCCAACACCGGCAGCAGCAATGGCAGCAGCCGCGGTGGGCTGGGCGAGGGCACGATGAGCCTGCCGCAGCGCCAGTCGGGCAATGCCAGCTTCAGCCTGGAAGTGCAGGGCGATACCGTCGGTGTGTCCGCGGTGGAGGAAACCAACACCTTGCTGGTGCGCTCCACCCCGCAGGCCTGGCGCTCGATCCGCGAGGTCATCGCAAAGCTCGACGTGATGCCGATGCAGGTCCACATCGAGGCGCAGGTGGCCGAAGTCGCGCTGACTGGCGACCTGAGCTACGGCGTGAACTGGTTCTTCGAGCAGGCCGTCGCCACCGGCAAGACCGAGAGCGGCATCGACCTGCCCAGCGCACTGGGGCGCTCGATCTGGGGCAGCATCTCCGGCACCGTCGGCAACGACGGCGTGGGCTGGACCTTCCTCGGCAAGAACGCCGCCGCCGTGGTCAGCGCACTGGACAAGGTCAGCAACCTGCGCCTGCTGCAGACCCCGTCGCTGTTCGTGCGCAACAACGCCGAAGCCACCCTCAACGTGGGCACGCAGATCCCGATCAACTCGGTGTCGGTCAATACCGGCGGAAACGGCGACAACACCTACAGCCAGGTCCAGTACCTCGATACCGGCGTGATCCTCAAGGTACGCCCGCGCATCACCCGCGATGGCGTGGTGTTCCTGGACATCGTGCAGGAGGTCAGTTCGGCCGGCGCGATCCCAAGCGGCTGCGACCCGAGCAAGACCACCTGCAACCCGCCGATCAATACCCGCAAGATCTCCACCGAAGCGGCGGTGCAGAGCGGCGACACCATCATGCTGGCCGGCCTGATCACCAACTCCGACGACGATGGCGCCAGCGGCGTCCCGGGCCTGAGCAGGATTCCGGTCATCGGTGCGCTGTTTGGCAGCAAGACGAAGAAGTCCGAGCGCTCCGAAGTGATCGTGCTGCTGACCCCAACCATCGTGCGCAATGCGCAGGAGTCGCGGAACCTGACCGATGAGTACAGCAGCCGGTTCCGCGCGATGGAGCCGTTCCCCGAGCCCAAGGGCAAGCGCTGAGCGATGCCCGGCCCCCGCTGTCACCGCGGGGGCCGATCTTGTTACGCTGGCCGCGCCCAAGGGAGGCTGCGATGACACAGCGACACGGCGAAGACGGCAGCACCCGGAGGTCCGCATGAGCACGGTCATCCTGCTGCCGATCGGGGTCGACGATGCCGCGCTGGACCGCTGCCTGGCCGCGCTCGATGCCGGCACCGCGCCCGCCACCGCGATCTGGCTGGCCGACGATGGCCAGGCTGGGCCACGCGCGCAGGCGGTGATCGAACACTGGCTCGCACAGACGCCGCTGCAGGCCGAGTACACCCGCCGCGCCCGCGCGATCGGTGAAGTGGCCCACCTGGATGAGATGCTGGCCGCGTGCACCGGCGCCGATGTCGTGGTGCTCGCCCCGGATGCGATTCCGGCACCGGGCTGGCTGCAGCAACTGGAGGCCTGCCTGGCCCGCGATCCCTCGATCGGCTCGGCCACGCCGTGGTGCAACGCCGGTGAGACGGCGGCCTGGCCGCGGCTGGGCGAGATCAACCCTCTTCCGGACGACCTGGATCTGGCCCCGCTGGCGCAGGCCTGTGCGGCGATGCCGCCGCTGCATCCCGAGCTGCCGTCTGCGGTGACTCACGCGGTGCTGTTGCGTGGCAATGCGCGGCGCAAGGCGGGCGGCCTGGACATGCACAGCTATGCCTCGTGGAATGCCGCCCTGATCGACCTCAGCCTGCGCATGGCCGGGCTCGGCTGGCGCAATGCACTGTGCGAGACCGCGTTCGTCGCCCGGGTCGCCGAAGGCGTGACCGGCGAGGGCGACATGGAGGCGCTGGCAACGCGCTGGCCGGCCTGGCCGCCGCGGCTGGCCGGCTTTCTGATGGCCGATCCACTGCAGCAGGCCCGCCACGACCTGCAGCAGCATCACCGGCAGGCGATAATGCCCAGGGCGCAGGGCGATCTGTTCGCGCCCCCCGTCATTGCTGCCCCGGAGTCGCCTGTTTGAGCCCTGCCATCGTCGCCATCATCGTCAGCTACCAGAGCGCCAGCACCTTGGACGCCTGCCTGCTGCGCCTGCGCGAGGCGCGCGACATCGCCGAGATCCGCGTGGTCGACAACGACTCCACCGACGGCACGCTGGAGATCGTGCAGCGGCATGCCAGCGCGGATGCGCGGGTGCGCTTCATCGCCAACCCGGACAACCCCGGCTTCGCCGCGGCCAACAATCAGGGCGTGGCCGACAGCCAGGCGCCGTGGCTGGCCTTCATCAACCCGGACCTGATGGTCGGTCCCGAGACCCTGGCCGTGCTGCGCGAACGCGCGCTGCCGCTGGGTGACTGCGTCCTCGGTGTCGAGCAGGTCGACGAAGACGGTCGCCCGGACGATGCGGTGCGCCGTCGCGACCCGGATTTCGCCGCGATGCTGCGCAACCCCGGGCAGGGCGGGAAACTCGCCATCCCTGTCGACCGCAGCCAGCCGCTGCAGATCGTGCCGGCCCTGTCCGGCGCATTGCTGCTGATGCCGCGCGCGCTGTTCGACCGGATCGGGGGATGGGATGCCGGCTATCGCCTGCACGCCGAGGACCTGGACCTGTGCCGTCGCGCGCGCGAAGCCGGCGCGGTGATCGCCATCGCCAACGACCTGCAGGTCACCCATGTGCGTGGTGTCTCCAGCCGCTCGCGGCCGTTCTTCGTGGAGTGGCACAAGCACCGCGGCCTGTGGCGTTACTTCCGCCGGTTCGAGGCGCCGCAGCGTCCCTGGCCGGTGCGCTGCGCGGTGTGGGGCGCGATCTGGGCGCATGCCCTGGTGCAGGTCCCGCGCCTGCTCCGCCGCCGGTAGATGTCCGTGCTCTTGCGCCGACACCCGGGCGAGACGTGCCGTGAACGCAGTCCGCGCTGAGGGCACCGGCCGTTGGTCGTACACAGTGGCAGGCGCATAATCGTCAGCATGATCATCCAGTCCCTGCTCGACACCGACCTGTACAAATTCACCATGATGCAGGCGGTGCTGCATCAGTACCCCGGCGCGCAGGTGCAGTACCGGTTCAAGTGCCGGACCCCGGGCATCGACCTGGCGCAGTTCATCGACCAGATCAACGCCGAGATCGACCACCTGTGCAGCCTGCGCTTCAGCGCCGAAGAGCTGGACTACGTGCGCGGCCTGCGCTTCGTCAAACCGGACTTCGCCGACTTCCTGGGTCTGTTCCACCTGGACCGCAAATACATCGCGCTGCGCCCGTCCGCCACCGTCCCCGGTGAGATCGAGCTGGACATCACCGGCCCGTGGCTGCACACCATCCTGTTCGAAGTCCCGCTGCTGGCGATCATCAACGAGGTCTGGTTCCGCAACACCACCGACGCCGATTTCAGTGAAGGCGAGCGCCGCCTGCAGGCCAAGACCGCGCTCCTGCGCGATACCCCTGGTTTCGAGCTGTGCCGGATCGCCGACTACGGCAGCCGCCGTCGTTACTCGCGCGAGTGGCACGGGCGCATGCTGCCGATGCTGCGCGACGCGCTCGGTGACCAGTTCGTGGGCACCAGCAACGTGCATTTCGCCCGGCTGTACGGCATGACACCGCATGGCACCATGGCGCACGAGTATCTTCAGGCCTTCCAGGCGCTGGGCCCGCGGCTGCGCGATTCGCAGGTCGCCGCGCTGGAATCGTGGGCGCGCGAGTACCGGGGCGACCTGGGCATCGCGCTGTCCGACGTGGTCGGACTGGAGGCCTTCCTGCGCGATTTCGACATGTATTTCTGCAAGCTGTTCGATGGTGTCCGCCACGACTCCGGCGACCCCTTCACCTGGGGCGACCGCATGCTGGCGCATTTCCACAGCCGCCGCGTGGATCCGCGCAGCAAGGTGCTGGTCTTCAGCGATGGCTTGAACATCGAAAAAGTGATGCAGCTGTTCGACTACTTCCGCGGGCGTTGCCAGGTGGCGTTCGGGGTGGGCACGCACCTGACCAACGACCTGGGGCCGACCCCGCTCAACATCGTGATCAAGATGGTCCGCTGCAACGGGCAGCCGGTCGCCAAACTGAGCGATTCGCCGGGCAAGAGCATGTGCGACGATCCGGGCTATCTGGCGTATCTGCGGCAGGTGTTCGAGCTGCCGGCCGAGGGATCTTGATCGGGTCTTGATCTCGATCCGGTCATCATTGACGCACGGCGGGCATTTACCTCATAAGTGTGACGCGCGTCGTGTAAAATGCGGCCAAGGGGCCTTCCTTTCTGGGGGGCGGGGCCAGCAATGGCGTCATCCGGCGCTGGCCGGCGGGGAAACAAGGAACCGATTTGCAGTCGATCTCGCTTGCGATCACGCAGTTGCAGCCTGAGTTCACCCGTCTTCGGCAGGGGGGTGTTTACTGGCTGGCATGCTCGGTACTGGAGCACGCAGACCTGGTGGGTGCCGGCATGCTGGGTGCTTCGGGAACAGTCGACCGAGCCGTGGTGGTTGGAATGGGGCGTTCGCCCCAGCCGATGCTCGATCGCCTTGAGGCCAGTGAGGGGCCGTCACGCATCCAGCTTTACCAGGTGCCGCAGACCCATCTTCAATCGGCGTTCGCGAACCTGCAGACAGAGTTGTCGCGGGCGGCGGGCCGATACCCGAGCCTGTGCCTGGTCCAGTTGCCAGCGGTCCTGCTGGATGCACTGAGCGATCCGCAACTGGCGCTGTGGTGTCAGCGGCTCAAGCAATGGGCACTGACCCGCGGTAGCACGGTAGTGCTGCTTGGTCATGGCGATGCGGCGACCTTGGCGCCTCGGCTGGTGCCATTGAATCGCTACTGCGCGGGTGTGGCCCAGTTGCATCCGCATCGTGGTGCGCTGCAATACCTGGTGCATTATTGGGCGAATGCGCTCGGTGTCGTCGCCCAACGCGAGTTCCGCGTGGAAATCGTCAATCAGCAATTGCACTGCGTTGCCGCCGAAGAGTCCCCCCTGCAGCCTGTGCAAGAGGCAAGTGACCGCTTCCTGTACCTGGCCCACACCGCAGTTCTGGAAGGGGCGCCGCCACTGTCGCCGGCGTGGCGGTTGTACGACAGTTGGTCGACCCTTGTCGTTCCTGCGCTGCAGGCGCAGTCGGCCAGCGTGCTGTTTGGCATCTCGGAAAACGGTCAGGTCGACGATCTTGCGCGCAGCCTGTATCGGTTGCGCCGTGAGCGCGGCAATGCGTTGAAGCTGGTGGTGCGCGAAATGGCCCCGTGTCTGCGCTATGCCGATGAACGCCTGCTGCTCGAGTGCGGGGCCAATCTGGTCGTACCGCCGAGCACCCGTCTGCCCCGTTTCCTGTCCTTGCTGGATACGCTGCAGGGGCACCGCTGGCAAGGGGCGTTGCCGGACGATCATGCACGCCTCATCCGCGCGCACCGTCCGCCCGACGTTGGCGGGATCGTCCCGGCGATGCAGTTCCGGCAGATTGTTGGTGCACTCGTGGCGGCTGAGGATCAGCGTGTCGAAAGCGCCCTGCTGGTCTTGCAGCCCGTCGCCGGGCTGCGCCCGGAGCAGGCGTTGCGGCAGTGTACGATCCGTCGCCGTGGCGACCTGGCCTGCGTGTACCGCGGGCAGATACGTCTGTTCCTGTTTGCGTGCCGCAGCGATGGTATCGAACGCGCTCTGGGCAATCTTTTCCGCCTGCCGTGGCAGGAAATGTTCGATGGGTATCAACGCCTTGCCGAGTACGACGTCGCCGCAATGAATGCCACCGAGCTGGAGCCGGATACCGTTCTGGACACACACATGGACGATGCGTTGGAGGCGACTGAAGCCGAGCCGGCGGCGGACGTTTCCGGGCCACTTCGCCCACGCGCGACCCGCCTGGGGGATCCCACATGAACTACCAACAGGTGTTCGGTCTGATCATGGTGTGCGCGCTGGTGATGATTCCGTTGGGCGCTCTGCTGGGCACTCTGTACCGCTGGGTCAGTGCCCGCATTCGTGATGCTCTGCCGCCTCGATACCTCAAAGCAGTGGGCGTACGCAGACGTACGGCCACGCGTGATGTGGGAGGTGCACGTTGACCCGCGTGGTGCCGGCAGCACCGTATGCCTGGGCGGACCTGCGCGGTTGGAACCTGTATTTCCTGTCCAAGGTCGTCCTGGCCTGGATGGGGGCGCTGAATCTCAAGGTGCTGCCCAATCTGCTGTTCCTGGTCGCGCTGCTGGTGCCTCTGCGGTGGCGCTGGGCGCGGATCGCGCGCAGCGTTCTGGCCTTGCCGATCGGCGTCGCGCTCTACTATCAAGACACGTGGTGGCCGCCGTTCCAGCGCCTGTTGGCGCAGCCGGGCGTGTTGGATTTCTCGGCCTCGTATTGGCTTGAGTTGATGTCCCGTTTCGTCAACTGGCCCATGGTAGGGGCGTTGACGCTGCTGGTCGTTGCTTACCTGCTGCTCAAGCCCTGGCTGCGGATGACCACCCTGAGTGTGATCGGCATGCTGGGTCTGGCACTCATCGCATTGCCGCTGCCGGCAGGGCTGCAATGGGGAGAGCGAACTGACGTGGCCTCCGCCGACCCGACGCCTGGCCGTTCCACGGCTCCGCGCGGCCCGGCCAATACCGATAGCCTCAATGCCTACCTGGCCAATTTCTACCAGCAGCAGGACACACTCAAAACCAGCTTCCCGGGCCCCTCGGCGGGTGCCCCCTTCGATGTGATCATCCTCAACGTGTGCTCTCTGGCCTGGAGCGACCTGGACGAGGTCGGGATGCGCCAGAACGACCTGTTGGACCACATGGATGTTGTGTTCGATTCGTTCAATTCTGCAACGGCCTATAGCGGTCCCGCGGCGATCCGTCTGCTGCGCGCGAGCTGCGGGCAGACCTCGCACACGCGTCTGTTTGATCCCGTGCCGGCTGAGTGCCAGTTGTTCTCCAATCTGCAGCGGCTGGGCTTCCAGAACGAGCTGGCCATGAACCACGACGGCCATTTCGATGATTTCATCGGTGAGCTGTCCAGCTACGGCGGACTACAGGCCAAGCCGATGGATACCAGTGCATTGCCGCGGGCCCTGGTCGCGTTCGACAACACGCCTCTGCACCGGGATGGTGACGTCCTGATGAGCTGGTTGAAGCGCCGGCAGGCCGAACCTGCCGCGCAGGTCGCCCTGTTCTACAACACCATCTCCCTGCATGACGGCAATCGCATCGTGGGTGCTGATGGACGTGCAGCCGCGGCCGACTACAAGGCCCGCGCGAACATGGTGCTCGGTGACATGGCGAGCTTTGTCGATGCTGTGGAAAAGAGCGGGCGCCGCGCAATGATCGTGGTGGTTCCGGAGCATGGCGCTGCATTGCACGGAGATCGCATGCAGATCCCCGGGATGCGTGAGATTCCCAGTCCCTCCATCACCCATGTGCCTGTCGGGGTCAAGCTGGTGGGGATGGGTGCGCCAGCGGGGGGCGGTCCCCGTCATGTCACCGAGCCCAGCAGCTATCTCGCGCTGTCGGAGCTGGTTTCGAGGGTGTACGCGCTCAATGCACAGGTGCCCGCCCAGGATCGCGATTGGAGCGCACTGCTGCAACGCCTGCCGGTGACGCCCATGGTGTCGGAGAACGAGGGTGCCAAGGTGCTCGACTACGACGGCAAACCTTACCTGCAGCTGCAGGGCAACCAAAGCTGGATGCCGTATCCGGAGGACGCACGCTGATGCCCAGCCATCCCCAGCCTGTACTGACACCGCGTTCGGTGCAGGACGACGATATCGCCTACCTGCGGCGCAGTCTGCAGATGCCAGAGCTGCCGTACGTGGATTTTTCCGCGCAGCGGGAGCGTATGCAGGCGCTATCCCGCTGGCCGCTGCTGCGTGAGCTGGCCGACATGCCGACCATCGACCTCGATCCGGTGCGCGGGTGAGTACCGTCCTGGCCATGTATGGGCTGCGCGGTGGTAGCGGCGTCAGCACACTGTTGGCCGGCCTGGGCGACGCGCTGCACGCGCTGCAGCAGCGCGTACTGCTGGTCGACATGAGTCCGGACAATCTGCTTGGCCTGCATTTCAACCTGCCGTTCATCGAGCCGACCGGCTGGGCACGTGCTCAGATGGAGGGCAGCGATTGGCGCGATGCCGCGTTCGCCGTGGAAGATGGCTTGACAGTGGTGCCCTATGGACGCCTGGACCTGGGCGGCATCTCGGCGGTCGAACAACAGCTGGCTGCACGTCCCGAGCTGTGGAGCCAACGCATTGAGGCATTGTCCGCCGACGTGGATTGGGTGCTGTTCGACCTGCCTTCACATCTGCCCGCCCACGCGGCCTCGATCCTCCGCCACGCGCGCTGCGATATGGGACTGCAGGTGGTCAACGTAGACAGTGGAAGCCATGCGCTGCTGCAGCGTCCCGAGCTGCGCGATCGTGCGCAGGACTGGCTGCTGGTCAATCGCTACGATCCTGGCAGGCAGCTGCAGCGTGACCTGATGCAGCTGTGGCTGCACGATTTCGACGCGCGCTTGGTGCCGCAGCCTGTGCATGAGGACGGGAGTGCGCCGGAGGCATTGGCCAGCAAGCTGCCGATCCGTCGGCATGCACCGGCCTCGCTTGCCGCTGCGGACCTGGACAGCCTGGCGGTCTGGTGCCTGACCCGTGCCAACCTGGACCCGGATGAGGCACGCGGATGAATCTGCATTACCTGCCCTACGCGCACCTGCGCCGCAACGTCAGCGCCAGTCGTCCGACATTGTGGTGGCTGTGGTTGCTGCAGCAGGTGAGCTGGCTGTTCCTGCGCCTTGAGGGCCCTGCCTGGCAACAGCAGGCGGCGCTGGTCAAACGTGGCTTTCCGCAGCTGCGTGAGAAGCGCTACTGGCGTGTCGGCGATCCATTGCGTCTGCTTATCCAGGCCGCTTGGATCGCGCTGGTTCGTATCACGCCAAAGATGTCACCGCGGCGGACACGATTGCGCCTGGCACAGCGGAAGCGTCTTGCCCGCCTGCGTGGTGTCGCCGGGCGTGGCCGCCTGCGTTACCTGCGGACCATGCAGGACGCGCCCCCCAGTCTGTGGAACAGTGCTCCCTGGCAATGGCTCTGGGCGCGGCTCAACCGCCTTTCGCCGCGTGCACGCCGGATCATCACGCTGTTGATCGGCGGCCTTGCCGCCGTCCTCGCCGTGGTGTGCATCACCCAACCGTTCAATTACATGGCGCAGTTCGTTTTCGTGCTGCTGCTGTGGGCTATCGCACTGCTGGTGCGGCGCATGCCGGGGCGGTATGCCACCCTGATTCTGGTCGTGCTGTCGATCACCGTGTCGTGTCGTTACCTGTGGTGGCGCTACACAGCGACGCTGAACTGGAACAGCACCTTCGATCTCATCTGCGGCGTCATCCTTCTGGCTGCTGAAACCTATTCCTGGCTGGTGCTGATGCTGGGCTACGTGCAGGTGGCCTGGCCGTTGAACCGCAAGCCGGCGCCCCTGCCGGCCGATACGTCGCAATGGCCGACGGTAGATGTGCTGATCCCGACCTACAACGAAGATCTCGCCCTGGTACGACATACCGTTTACGCCGCCATGGGCCTTGACTGGCCCGCAGACAAGCTGCGCATCCATGTGTTGGACGACGGCAGGCGCGCCGAATTCCGCGCCTTCGCCGAGCGCGTCGGCGTCAATTACATTGCCCGCAGCACCAACGAGCATGCCAAGGCCGGCAACCTCAATCATGCCCTGACCCAGATAGATGGCGAGCTGGTAGCCATTTTCGACAGCGACCACCTGCCAGTGCGTTCGTTCCTGCAGATCACCACCGGCTGGTTCCGCCGCGACCCGCGCTTGGCGCTGGTGCAGACGCCGCACCACTTCTTCTCGCCGGATCCCTTCGAGCGCAACCTGCGGGTATTCCGTCGCGATCCAAACGAAGGCGAGCTTTTCTACGGCCTGGTCCAGGATGGCAATGATCTGTGGAATGCCGCGTTCTTCTGCGGCTCATGCGCGGTTCTGCGTCGAGAGGCGATCGATGCCATCGGTGGTTTTGCCACAGAAACCGTCACCGAGGACGCACATACCGCATTGCGTCTTCACCGCAATGGGTGGAATTCGGCCTATCTGCGCATCCCACAGGCGGCCGGGCTGGCGACCGACAGCCTGGGTGCGCACGTCAACCAGCGCATCCGCTGGGCCCGCGGCATGGTGCAGATCTTCCGCATTGACAATCCCCTGCTCGGCAAAGGTCTGTCACTGTTCCAGCGCTTCTGCTACGCCAATGCGATGCTGCATTTCATGGCCGGCATCCCACGCCTGGTGTTCCTGACCGCCCCGCTGGCGTTCCTGCTGATGCATGTCTACATCATCTATGCGCCCGCGTTGGCGATCATGCTGTTTGTGTTGCCACACATGGCGCATGCCAGCCTTACCAACTCGCGTATTCAAGGCAAGTACCGTCGGCCGTTCTGGGGCGAGGTGTATGAAACGGTCCTGGCGTGGTACATCGCACGGCCCACCACGGTTGCGCTGTTCAATCCCCGCCGTGGCAAGTTCAACGTCACTGACAAGGGCGGCATGCAGGCCCAGGACACCTTCGATTGGCGCGTCGCGCGTCCCTATCTGGTGCTGGCTCTGCTGAATGTGGCCGGCCTTTGCTTCGCGGTGTGGCGATTCCTGGATGGGCCGGTGGATGAGCGCGGTACGGTGGTGGTCAGCTCACTCTGGGTGCTCTACAACCTCCTGATCATCGGCGGCGCGCTCGCAGTGGCGGCCGAGGTGCAGCAGGTACGCAAGACGCATCGGGTCACCACCGATCTGCCCGCGGCGTTGCAGCTCCCAGGTGGCCGCCGTTGCACGGGCGTGCTGCGCGACTATTCCAACGACGGTGTTGGTATCGAGCTTTCCGAGCCGGTGGGCCTCGCCGATGGAAGTGAAGTCACCCTGTTGCTGGGTCGTGGCAGACGGGAGTTCGCGTTCCCGGGCATCGTCCAGCGCAACGTCGGTCAGCGCTTGGGCATCCTGTTGCGCTTCGATACCGAGCAGCAGCGGGTGCAGTTCGCCCAATGCACCTTCGCCCGTGCCGATGCCTGGCTGGACTGGCACGCCGGCTATGAAGCGATGAGCCTGCCGCGCAGCTTGTGGAGCGTTCTCTCGCTCGGCTGGCGAGGCTATCGCCGTATGGGTGAATTCGCGCCCTTTGATGCTCAGCGCCCCGTGCACTGGACACGTAACGCTCTCCAGTGGCTGGCCAGCTTCGCACCGCAACGACCACTTCCTTCTCCATCGGCTGACCCAGCCGTCCACACAGGGCCCCGTCCATGAGCTTGCCTACCTCCCTGCGCTGGCTGCTGCTGCCATTGCTGGCATTGCCGATTGCCAACGGCAGCAGCGCACCGGTTGCCCCGGCATCCGCGCGCCCCGCCCCTACGGCTGATCAGTCCACCTCCGCCCCGGCCGCAGTTTCAACGCCGGTCGCTGTTGCGTCGGTCCCTGCGTCCCCAACGTCAACGGTGGCGGCGCAGGCGCAGAGCTGGCGAGGTCAGGCGTGGCCGTGGCAGCGTGCGAGCAGTTTCGCTGACCTCGGCCGACGACAGGATGTCATGCTGTCCGGCGTCCGTAATGCGGCGACGTACGAGTTCCAGGTCCGTCGGGATCGGTTGGCCCGTGATGCGGAACTGGATCTGAGTTTCACTCCCTCGCCCGCGCTGTTGCCGACCCTGTCGCATCTGCGCGTATTCCTCAACGATGCATTGATGGATGTTGTACCGATCAGCGACAGCCAACTGGGCAAGCCAGTCCAGGCAAAAGTGGCACTGGACGCTCGGTTGATCGGCGATTTCAATCAACTGCGCCTGGAGTTTGTCGGTCATTACACCGACATCTGCGAAGAGCCGACCCACAGCTCACTCTGGGTGAACGTGGCCAGCAGCAGCGTGGTGCGCCTGGGCGGCCAGCCGCTGGCAATGCAGGATGACCTGGCCAACTTCCCGCTGCCGTTCTTCGACCCGCGCGACAGCGCGCGGCTGGAGCTGCCCGTGCTGTTTGCCGGTGCGCCGTCGCTGCAGCAGCAACGCGCCGCAGCCGTGATGGCGTCCTACTTCGGCAGCATGGCAGGGTGGTGGCGACAGGCGCGATTCCCCGTGTCGTTCGACCAACTGCCAGAGAAAGGCCACGCCGTGGTGTTTGCGGTCAACGGCAAGTTCCCCTCCGTCATCGCCGGGCATGCACCGGTGCAGGGACCGGTGATCGAGCTGGTCTCGCTTCCTTCGGATCCGGAGCGCAAGCTGTTGCTGGTGCTGGGTCGCAATGATGCGGACCTGCAGACGGCGGTGGCGGCAATGGCCGCAGGCAATGCACTGTTCCGTGGCAACGTGGTCAAGGTCGACGAGGTCAAGGCGCTGGCGCCGCGCAAACCGTACGATGCGCCCAACTGGATGCGCACGGACCGCGCCGTACGCTTCGCCGACCTGCTCGACTACCCGCAGCAGCTGCGGGTGCAAGGGGTCTCCCCACAGCCGATCACGCTCAACCTCAACCTGCCGCCGGATCTGTTCATCTGGCGCAACCAGGGCATTCCGCTGAACCTGCGGTATCGCTATACCCCGCCTTTCAATAGTGACGAGTCGCGGCTCGGGGTCAGCATCAACGACCAGTTCATCTCCAGTTTTCCGTTGATCAAGCGCACCGGGAAACAGGGGCTGGAAGAGATCCGTCTGCCTGTCATGGGCAGCGATGCGGGTAGCGGCGACGGCAGTCTGTTGATTCCGGCGCTGAAGATCGGCAACCGCAACCAACTGCGCTTCGATTTCAATTTTGCCAGTGTCATGGGCAGTGCGCAGCGCGATCATTGCCAGACCACGTTGCCCCCCAACCTGCAGGCGGCGATCGAAGAAGATTCGACCATCGATTTCTCCGGCTTCCACCACTACATCGGGCTTCCGGACCTGTCGGCATTTGCGCTGAGCGGCTTTCCTTTCACGCGCATGGCCGATCTCTCCGAGACCGTGGTGCTGGTGCCGCCGCAGGCCAACGCCGCTCAGGTCGGGATGTTGCTCAATGCGGTCGGCGGCCTTGGCGTGCAAAGCGGATATCCGGCTTACGCGCTGCGTGTGAGCGATGACTGGAAGCAGGCTGTGACGCTGGATGCGGACCTGCTGGTGCTGGGGACGTTGCCTGAGAACCTGCGTGGCAGCGACCAGCTGTCGCTGTTGATCGATAATCAGCGCAGTACGCTGCTCAACGGCCGCGTACCGTCGCCGCAGACTGCCGTGGCCGAGGCGCGCCAGGGCAGCCGCGGTGCGGACGCGCCCATCAATCGGGTCGCGGTCACTGCCGATGCTCCTTTCGCGGCGATCATCGGCATGCAGTCACCGAACCATCCACAGCGCAGTATCGTGTCGCTGGCGGCCAACCAGTCGGCCGACTACGCGCTGCTGGATGACGCATTGACCGACATCGGCAAGCGTGCGGCCATCGCCGGCTCCGTGGCGATCCTTCGCAGTTCCGGCATCCACAGTCAGTTCGTCGGCGAGCACTATTACGTGGGCTCGCTACCGTGGTGGCTGCTGCTTTGGTATCACCTGGCCGACCATCCTGCCCTGCTCGCCGTACTCGCCACGGTGGTGGTGCTGCTGGCTGCGTTCCTGCTGTGGCGTCTGCTGCGTTGGGTGTCGTTGCGCCGGTTGAATCCGGAGCCATGAGATGAAGCCAGCCGCACGACCGCTCGCCGTTGCCGGTAGCCTGGTCTTCCTGGGGTTGGCCGGTGCTGGCATGGCGTGGGCGCAGGATGCTCCGCTACCCGTCAATGGCACCCTCGCCGAACAACGCCAGTGGCTCTTGCAGCAGGTGCGGGTGGGCGAGGCGACCGGCCGCCAGGCGCTGATCGAAGATGCGCTGGCTCGTCTGCGGATGCTTGCCCCGGATGATCGCGACACACTGCTCGCGATCGTGGAAGTCCAGTTGTCGCAACAGAAAGTCGATGATGCCACCGCAACCCTGCAGCGACTGCGCCAGATCGGTGCCGGCACTGCGGAATTGGCCTCTGCCGAACGCCTGTGGCGTGCCTATCGCGGCGACCTGCAACAGGAACTGCAGCAAGCGCGCCTGCTCGCCACCGGCGGGCGGACGGACGAGGCCATGGTGATTTACCGACGCCTGTTCGACGACAACCCGCCCGGCTTGCAGCTGGGCATCGAGTACTGGCGCTTGCGCGGCGCCCAGCCCACGGGACGAAGCCTGGCGATCACCCGGTTGTCTGCACTCGATGCGCGCTACCCGGGCAACACGAACGTGCTGCAGATCCTGTCGCAGCTGTTGTTCAACGCCGGTCGCGATGATGAAGCCCTGGCCGTGCTGCAACGCATTTCACGAAATCCTGAGACCCGCACCCTGGCTGCCCAGAGCGAGTGGTCGTACTTGTCTTCGCAGCCGGCGACCGAGCGAAGTGTGCGGCTGCTGCGTGCCTTCATTACCCGGTATCCGGCCTGGGCGCAGCTGGACGACGCGCGAAAGCGTTACGCCGAGCAGAACAAACTGGTCAGCGACCCGGCCTGGCGGGCCGGCCTTCGAGCCCAGCAGCAGCTGGAACGCGGGAACAACGCTGCCGCAGAGACAGGCTTTCGCGATGCATTGAAGCGCTATCCGCGGGAAGCCGATTTTCTGGGGGGCTTGGGCCTTGCGTTGATGCGCCAAGGAGATCGAAGCCAGGCTCTGGACTACTTCCAGCAGGCGCAGCGCGCGGTCACCGATGGCGCCAGCGGAAAATGGCAGGACCTCATCGCGAGCACGCGCTACTGGCTGCTGCTGGAGCGGGCGGATGCCGCGATGGGCGCCGGCGATACGGCGAGCGCGCGCAGCCTCTATACCCAGGCGCACCGCCAGCAGCCACGCGAGGTCAACGCGATGCTGGGTCTGGCCGACGTTGCGGTGGCAGAGCAGGACGATGCTGGGGCCGAGCGTCAGCTGCTGGCTGCTCAGCGCACCGCGCCGCGAGATGCCAATGTGATCCGCAAGCTGGTGCAGCTGTATGGGCGCACCGATCCGGACCGGCTGGAGACGTACATCGCCCAGTTGCCTGCATCGCAGCGCACGCTGTACACCGCTGATCTGCTGCAGTTGCGCCTGCAGCGACTACAGCAGCGACTGGACCTCGCGCACGCACAGGGCGAGGTGAGGGAGGCGATCGTTCTGGGGCGTGAGATGCGCCTGCAGCGGCCCGCAGATCCGTGGCTGGCCTATCGGCTGGCCAACGATCTGCGCGCCGTCGGTGAAGATGCCGACGCCGACGCGGTGATCACCGACATGCTGTCACACGCGGCCGGCGATCCGGTCGCGCGCTATGCGCAGGCGTTGTACTTGTCGTCCATCGGCCACCTCGATGCCGCCTTGGCGGCTCTGGCCCAGGTCCCCGCCACGGCGTGGGATGAGGACATTCGAGCGCTGGATTCACGGCTGCGCCGCCAACAGCTCATCGACACCGTATGGACACTGCATGGCAGCGGCCGTGAGGCGGAGGCGATTGCCCTGTTGGAAGCGCAGCCGCCGAGCGCGGATAACCTGCTGATCCTGGCCGACTGGGCGCGCGAACGCGATGACTTCGAGGCCGCGTTGGCGCGTTACGCGCGGGTGCTCGAGGCTGAGCCGGAAAACGTCGATGCGCAGTTGGGCCGCATCCAGGCCTGGATAGGGATCGGCGACCTGCCGAGGGCGCGGCAGGCGATGGCCAGCACACCACCAGCCGTGGCCGACGATGCGGTTGGACAGCAGCGCCAACTTGCCGGCATCTGGACCGACCTGCATGAGAATGCGAAGGCCTTGGCGATTCTGCGCCAGCTGATCCAGCGCAAGACCGGACCGGACGCGCAGACATACCGTGATACTGCACGCTTGGTACGCCGCGACGCGCCCAGCGAATCGCTGGATCTGTATGCCTTGTCCATGCAGGACAACGGAGTGCTTGCCCCGGCCCAGGCACTTCCTCGTGATGACCGCGCGCTGACGTTGGCATCCCGCGAGAACGCACAGGACGACTGGCTGCGACGCAGCATCCGCAGCGATGTGGAAACCTTGTACCAGCAGCAGAATCCTACCTTGACCGTGATGCAGGATTCCGGACGCCGCAGCGATGGCACGCCCGGCATCTCGCGACTGGCCCGTGATACCCGCATCGTGCATCTGGACGCGCCTGTCGCACAGGGCCTGGGCTTCGCACGGATCGAACAGGTGTCGCTGAACGCCCGCAGCTTCCAGACAGACGCCGACGGTAGCTACGACGAAGATTACGGGACCTGCCAACTTGATCTGATACAGGCGGACGGTAGCCGCGTGCGGGCTCCGGGATGCAATCGCAACGTCCGCCAGCGCATGAACTCCGGTGCGGGACTCGCGGTGGGGTGGCGCACGCTGGACGATACCTTCAGCGTTGACGTCGGGCACACCGCATCCGGTTATCCGGTCGGCAATTGGCTCGGGGGGGTGACGGTAGGGGGGGATCTCGGCGTGCTGGGCTGGTCTGCCACGGCATCCCGGCGACCGATGACCAACTCCCTGCTGTCGCAGGCCGGGGCGGTGGACCCGCGTAGCGGCATCCGCTGGGGCGGCGTCACAGCCAACGGCGCGACCTTCAGCCTCGGCTACGACCGTGGCGGGCGCAACGGCGTGTGGTCGAACTGGAGCTGGCATCGCCTGCTGGGAGAGAACGTTGCCGACAATGACCGTGCGCGCGCCATGGCGGGGTGGTACCACAAGCTGATCGTGCGCACCGACATGCGCTTGGACGCTGGAGTGACCGCGATGTACTGGCGCTATCGGCACGATCTGGGCGGCTACTCGCTGGGGCAGGGCGGCTACTACAGCCCGCAGCAGTACACCTCTCTCAGCCTGCCGGTCAGTTTCGCCTGGCGCAATGATGATTGGTCGGTGCGCCTGGATGGCTCGGTGAGCTGGTCACGCTCGCGAACCGACAGCTACAGTCGCTATCCAGAGGTGGGACTGATGGACGCGATCCTGGCCGGACTGGCCGACACTTATGGTCCGGTAACCCTGGATCCCTCCGGGCTGTATACCGGCGACAGCCGCAGCCGTGGAACCGGCTACCGGTTCTATGCGGCGGTCGAACGCCGGCTCGGCGACCATCTGGTACTGGGCGCGGCCGGCACCCTCCAGCGCAGCGAAGACTTCGCGCCGAACACGTTCCAGCTCTACCTGCGGTATACCTTCAATCCTTGGCAGGGAAATCTGCCGCTTCCGGTTGCGCCACTGGTGCCCTATGGCGAATTCCGCTGAGTTTCCGAGTCTGCGCCGCCGTCGTCTCATGCAGGCGATCGCTGCGGTGGGCGTTGCTGTCAGCCTCCCGGACCTGCGCGCAGCAACGGGGTCGGCGCGTGGGAAGGCTGCCTGGCTGGAATGGGGGATCCTGGCCGATTCCAGTCTGAGCAGCGACGGACGCATGATCGACCGTAGTGCATCGGACCTGCGGACAACTTCAGAGGGGCAGTCCTATGCGCTGTTCTTCGCACTGGTCAGCAACGATCAGGCGCAATTCGACCGCATTCTTGGCTGGACGGTGGATAACCTTGCCGGGGGCGACATGTCCAAGCGCTTGCCGGCCTGGCTGTGGGGACGCGACGAGGCAGGGCGCTGGAGGGTGTTGGACGACAACCCTGCCTCCGATTCTGACCTGTGGCTGGCCTACACGTTGATTGAAGCGGCCCGGCTGTGGCGCCGACCGGCGTTGCTGGAGGTGGCCAAGGGCATGCTGGCCCAGGTGTGCGAGCGCGAGATCGTCGACCTGCCCGGACTGGGACCGATGCTCCTCCCGGGGGCGCAGGGGTTTGTCGAAGAGGATTACTGGCGTCTCAACCCCAGCTATCTGCCGATGCCGCTCCTGCGCCGTTTCGCGGGGGTCGACACCCGTGGTCCGTGGCCGACAATCGCACGAAATACGCTGCGCATGCTGCAGGACACAGCCCCGAAAGGGTTCGCCCCGGATTGGACCGCATGGCGCTCCAGCGGCTTCTTCGCCGATCCCGTAAAAGGTGCAATGGGCAGCTACGATGCGATCCGCGTGTACCTGTGGGCAGGCATGACCGATCCGCGCGATCCGGCGTTCAAACCAGCGCTGGCCGCGTTGCATGGCCCCTTGGCCCGGCTGCGTGAGCAGGCGACGATGGTTGAGCGCGTGGATACACGCGCGGGTACCCAGACCGGCACCGGGCCTTACGGATTCACCGCGGCGGTCCTGCCCTACCTGCAGGCGCAGGGGGAAAGCGCACTGGCGACGCGACTCCGCGCGACGCTGCCGGAGGTGGCCCGACTCCGCGCCGATCCGCCGGCGTACTACTCACACAATCTGCTCTTGTTCGGAAGTGGCTGGTTTGACCGCCGCTACCGTTTCCGCGCCGACGGCCAATTGCGGCCGTCCTGGGCCTGATCCGCCCCATACCGATCGTGGGTCGTCATTCCAGCCCGTAGCGCAGCACGACCAACCCGGCCACCAGCCACACGGCCGGATGCACTTCGCGCCAGCGCCCGGTGCCGGCCTTCAGCACCGCATACGCGATGAAGCCGAACGCCAGGCCATTGGCGATCGAGTAGGTGAACGGCATCGCCAACGCGCACAGCGCGGCAGGCACGGACTCGGTCAGGTCGCCCCATTCCACGTCCACCAGTTCGCGCAGCATCAGCCCGGCCACGAACAGCAGGGCGGGCGCGGTGGCATAACCGGGCACCATCTTGGCCAGCGGCGAGAACAGCAGCGCCGCCAGGAACAGCGCGGCCACCACCAGTGCGGTCAGGCCGGTGCGGCCACCGGCCTGCACGCCCGAGGCGCTTTCGGCGAACGCGGTGGTGCTGCTGGTCCCGAGCAGCGAGCCGGCCACGATCGCGGTGCTGTCGGCCAACAGGGCCCGTCCGAAGCGTTTCTGTGCGCCCGGCAGCTTGAGCAGGCCGGCACGACCGACCACGCCGTACAGCGTGCCGGTGGCATCGAACACTTCCACCAGCACGAACACCAGCACCACCTGCAGCAGCACCGCCATCGGCGCGCCGCCGTCGTGGTGCAGCAGGCCGGGCAGATCGAGCTGAAGGAAGGTCGGGGCCAGGCTCGGCGGCAGCGAGGTCAGCTCGGTGTACTTCACCTCGCCCAAGGCCCATGCGGCGCCCGTTACCGCCAGGATGCCGATCAGGATCGCGCCGCGCACCTTGCGCGCCTCCAGGATGGCGATCAGCAGGAAGCCGGCCAGCGCCAGCAGTGGCGGCGCGGTATTGAGCGGACCCAGTGCGACCAGGGTGTCGGTGTTGGCAATGATCACGCCGGACTTCTGCAGCGCGATGATCGCCAGGAACAGGCCGATGCCGGCCACGATCGCCGCCCGCAGCGAGGGCGGGATGCCCGCCACCAGCCAGGCGCGCACGCCGGTCAGCGACAGCACCAGGAACACCAGCCCGGAAATGAAGACAGCGGCCAGTGCCTGCTGCCAGGGCAGGCCGGCCGCGCCGACCACGGTGAACGCGAAGAACGCATTCAAGCCCATGCCGGGGGCCATGCCGACCGGGAAGTTGGCCGCGAACGCCATCACCAGCGAACCCAGCGCGGCGGCCAGGCAGGTGGCGACGAACACGGCATCCGGGTCCATGCCTGTGGTGGCCAGGATGTCCGGGTTGACGAAGACGATGTAGGACATCGTCAGGAAGGTAGTCAGGCCGGCCAGCAACTCGGTGCGCACGGTGGTGCCGTGCTGCTGCAGCTGGAACAGGCGTTCGGGGAGGGACATGGTGGAATCTCGTGGCGATAAGGCGTCACGACCCACGGTCGTGACCTACCGGAATGCAAACGGCCGCGCAGTGCGCGGCCGTTCTTCATTCCTTATTTCAGCGCCTTGAAGCGCAGCCGCTTCGGCGCGGCGTCGTCGCCCATGCGGCGGCGCTTGTCTTCTTCGTACTCGCGGTAGTTGCCCTGGAAGAACTCCACGTGCGAGTTGCCTTCGAAGGCCAGGATGTGGGTCGCGATGCGATCCAGGAACCAGCGGTCATGCGAAATGACGAAGGTGTTGCCCGGGAACTCCAGCAGCGCATCTTCCAGCGCACGCAGGGTTTCGATGTCCAGATCGTTGGACGGTTCATCGAGCAGCAGCACGTTGCCACCCTGCAGCAGGGTCTTGGCCATGTGCAGGCGTCCACGCTCACCACCGGACAGCGAACCGACCAGCTTCTGCTGGTCCTGGCCCTTGAAGTTGAAGCGGCCGATGTAGGCGCGCGACTGGATCTCCACGCCATTGATGTTGAGGATGTCCAGGCCGCCGGCGATTTCCTGGAAGACGTTGTGGTTGCCTTCCAGCGCGTCGCGGCTCTGGTCCACGTAGGACAGCTTGACGGTCGGGCCGACCACGATCTCGCCGGTATCCGGCTTTTCCTGGCCGGTGATCATCTTGAACAGGGTCGACTTGCCGGCGCCGTTGGGACCGATGATGCCGACGATCGCGCCACCGGGCACCAGGAAGTTCAGGTCGTCGAACAGCAGGCGATCACCGAACTTCTTGGAGACATTCTTGAACTCCATCACCGCATTGCCCAGGCGTTCGCCCGGCGGGATGAAGATCTCGTTGGTCTCGTTGCGCTTCTGGTAATCCACCGACTGCAGCTCTTCCAGGCGGGCCAGACGCGCCTTGCCCTTGGTACGGCCGCCCTTGGCGTTCTGGCGCGACCATTCCAGTTCCTTCTGGATCGCCTTCTGGCGGGACTTTTCCTGGTTGTCTTCCTGGCGCAGGCGGTCGTCCTTCTGGGTCAGCCAGTCGGTGTAGTTGCCCTTCCACGGAATGCCGCGGCCGCGGTCCAGTTCCAGGATCCACTCGGCGGCGTTGTCCAGGAAGTAGCGATCATGGGTGACCGCCACGACGGTGCCGGTGTAGCGCGCCAGGAACTGCTCCAGCCATTCCACGGACTCGGCGTCCAGGTGGTTGGTCGGTTCATCGAGCAGCAGCATGTCCGGCTTCTGCAGCAGCAGGCGGCACAGCGCCACGCGGCGCTTTTCACCACCGGACAGGGTGCCGACCACGGCTTCCCACGGCGGCAGGCGCAGTGCATCGGCGGCCACGTCCAGCTGGTTTTCCAGGGTGTGCGCGTCACCGGCGGCCAGGATCGCCTCCAGGCGCTCCTGTTCCTTGGCCAGCTTGTCGAAGTCGGCGCCTTCCTCGGCATAGGCCAGGTACACCGCGTCCAGCGCGGCCTGGGCCTGCAGCACCTCGCCCACGCCTTCCTCGACCGACTCGCGCACGGTCTTGGTCGGGTCCAGCTCCGGTTCCTGGGCCAGGTAGCCGACCTTGATGCCGGCCTGGGGACGGGCTTCGCCCTCGAAGTCGGTATCCACGCCGGCCATGATCTTGAGCACCGTCGACTTGCCCGAGCCGTTCAGGCCCAGCAGGCCGATCTTGGCACCCGGGAAGAACGACAGCGAGATGTCCTTGATGATCTGCCGCTTGGGCGGGACCACCTTGCTGACGCGGTTCATGGTGTAGATGTATTGCGAGGACATGAGGTCTCCGAAGGCGCAACCCTGCGCCCGTTCCATACGGAACAGGAACAGATGGAAGAAAAGGATGGCCCGATTATAGCCGGAAGCGATCAGGACCGCCGGGAGCCACCGGCCCTGGGGCTTGCCGCCGCCTGAATGCGGGGTCAAAGCCCTTGAATTGGAAACCGTTTCCAGCCGGAGACCGTTCAGACGCCGTCCGCATGATGGAGCCATCAACCCACCAAGCGAGGCCAGTCATGCGCATGAATCGATTTGTAGTAGGGGCGGTTGCCTCGCTGCTGGCCTTGGGCACCGTGGCCCCGGCCTTTGCCGATGACCACCGTGGCCGCGGTCACGACCGCCGGGAGTGGCGTGATGACCGCCGCGACAACCGCCACGATCGCCATGACCGGCACGATCGTCATGACCGTCGCGAGGTCCGCCATGACCGCCGTTACGACCATCGCTACGACAATCGTGGTTACTACCGTCCGGGCCCGCCGCCGCCGCGTGTGGTCTATCGCCCGGCGCCGGGCTATGGCTCCTACGGCTGGGCGCGCGGCCACCGTTACCGTGAGTACTACGGCGGCCCGGTCTACGTGGTCAACGATTACAGCCGCTATTCGGTGCGCCGCCCGCCGCGCGACCACCACTGGATCCGCGACGACCGCGGCAACCTGCTGCTGGTCGCCATCGCCACCGGGATCATTGCGGACTATGTGATCAACCGGTGAGCGGATGCTTCATCCGGTGACCTGGTGGTTGAACCGTAAATGACAAGAAGGCGCATCCGGTGGATGCGCCTTCCTGCTATCCCACGCCGGCGATCATTCCGGCGGCTGGCGCAGGCAACTCCCGGCAAGGGAGGTGCAGCGATCCTCGACGGGACGGATGGCCGCTTCGCTCATGCGGTACAACGGCGTGGTGGACGCCTCTGCCAACGGGATCATCGTGGGCGTAGGCAGATTGGCCGCGACCTCGCGTGCCACCTGCCGTGCCTGCTCTGGCCACACTCCGACGATGTCCAGCGTGCCAGGGCGGTAGCGGATCTCGTAGTTGCCCAGGCGGGCGCCCTGCGCATCGCTGGCGAGGATCGCATAGCGGCCGGGGCGGGCACCGGTACGACGTCCCTCGCTGCTGAGAGCGACGCTGTCGATGGCATCGCCGTTGACCAGCCCTTCGGCGGTATGGCCATTCAGTGCAGCGATCTGGCCGATGTTGCTGCGTGCATCGTTGGCGGTGATGGTCAGCCCGGCCTTGCCGATGCTCAGGACGCCGTCGACATAGGTGATGTTGTAGTTCGACAGCCCCGTGCCATCCGCGTTGCTGGCGGTGATCACGTAGCCGCCGACGTTGGCTGTCGCCGATGCGCCATTGCTGTCCAGTGCGACTGAAGAAACGGCATCGCTATTGAGCAGGCCATCTACGCTGTAGCCGGCCAGGCCGCCGCTCTGGCCATAGGTCTTGCTGCCACTATTTGCGGTGATGGTCAGCCCGGCCTTGCCGATGTCCGCAGTCAATCCGGCGGGCGCCGTGAGGCTGTAGTTGCTGGCGAGGCCGCCATGGCTGCCATCGTCCAGGGCGGCACTGACCGTGATGGCCCTGTCGGTGCCGGTATCGGCGCTGTCGAAGGTGCCGGCCAGGCCGCTCAGGCCAATGGTTTCGCTCCCTACCAAGCCGTTGAGGCTGCCACCAGAGAGGGTTGCCGTCCTAGTCCCGTCATAGACTTTGTTGGACGCGCTCAGGCCGGTGATGGTCAAGACCTTCGGCGTAATGTCGCCCGTCACACCGGTCGGGTTGCTGACCGTGTAGTTGCTGGCCAGGCCGGTGCCGTCGGCAACGCCGATACCTGTGACCGTCACCGCCTTTCCGGTGCCGGCGTTCTTGTCGGCGAAGGTGCCGGTGCCGCCTGACACCACCAGCGTTTCACCGCTGACCAGGCCCCACAAGCTGCCACCCGACAGCGTGGCTGCCCGGGTGCCGTCGTAAGCGCGCGTGGTGGCCGTCACGCCCGTCACCGTCAAGGTTCTGGGGAGGATGCTGGCGGCCGGTCGGATTGCTGATGGTGTAGTTGGCCGCCAGGCCGCCATTGCCGCCGTTGACCAGGGTTGAGCCGGTCGCCGTCACCGTCTTGCTGGTGCCGGCGTCCTTGGTATCGAAGTTGGCTGCCACGCCTGTCACGCCCAGCGTTTCCGGACCGACCAGGCCGCTGATCGAGCCGCCCGACAAGGTCGCCCTGGTGGTGCCGTCATAGATTTTGTTGACGGCCGACATGCCGGTAATCGTCAGCGCTTTCGGCGTGATGGTGCCGGTACCGGTCGCCGTGGTGTCTGCCAGTACATAGTTGCCCGCATCGGCACCGCCCAGTGTCAGCGAGGAAACGTTCACCGCCTTGCCGGTGCCGGCGTTCTTGTCGCTGAAGGTGGCCGTGGTGGCTCCGATCGCGAGGTTGTCGCCGCTGAGCATGCCGTTGAAGGTGGCCGTGGCCGAGTTGAAGGTGGCGCTCAGGCCGCCATCGTAGACCTTGCTGTCGGCCACCAGGTTGGTGACCGAACTGATGGTGGCCGGGGTGATGTTGGCTGCTGCGGCGGCCGGGGTGTTGCCGAGCGTGTAGTTGCGGGCCAGGCCGGTGCCATCAGTCAACGTTCCCCCGCTGATGGTGACCACCTTGTTGGTGCCGGCGTTCTTGTCGGCAAACGTACCCCTCAGCCCGGACAGGCTCAGGGTTTCCCCGACAACCAGACCGTTCAATAGACCGCCCATTACGGTGGCGTTGGTGGTGGCGTCATACACCTTGTTGAAAGCCGTCACGCCGGTAATCATCAGCGCTTTCGGGGTGATGTTGGCCGTGGCTGTTGCGGAGTCATTGACCAACGCATAGTTGCCCAGGTCACTGCCGCCCAGCGTAATGTTCGAGATATTCACGGTCTTGTTGGTGCCCACGTTTCTATCCGTGAACGCGCCTCTGGCACTGGATAGCTGCACATCATCGCCAGCAATCCTGCCGTTGATCACGGCATTGAAGAGGCTGAGGCTGACGTTGAAATTGCCGTCATATATCTTGTCCAAGGCACTCAAGCCGGTGATGCCGCTGATCGTGGCCCTGGTGATGTCCGCCGTCAGCCCGGTTGGGTCGCTGACCGTGTAGTTGCTCGCCAGACCGGTGTCATCGGACAGGGTGGTGCCGCTGACCGTCACGGTCTTGCCTTGACCCGCATTCTTGTCGGCAACCGCACCGCGCATACCGGACAAGCCCAGGGTTTCGTCGCCGACAAGGCCGTCCAAGGTGCCGCCCGTTACGTTGATGTTGGTGGTTCCGTCATAGACCCTGTTGCGGGCCGTCATGCCGGTAATCGTCAAGGTCTTGCGCGTGATGTTGCCCGTCACGTGGGTCGGGTTGCTGACCGTGTAATTGCTGGCCAGGCCAGTGCCGTCGGTCAACGTTGCACCGCTGACCGTCACTGCCTTGCCGGTCCCGGCATTCTTGTTGTCAAACGCACCCCTCATGCCGGACAGGCTCAGGGTTTCCCCGATGACCAGGCCGTTCAAGGTGCCGCCCGTCACGGTGGCGCTGGTGGTGCCGTCATACGCCTTGCCCGCGACCGTCACGCCGGTGACCGTCAAGGCCTTGGGCGTGATCGTCAACGAACCCGAGCCATAACTGATGTCATAGCCCTGTTGGCCGGAGTACAGCCCGCTGAGCATGAGCGTGCCATCGGCAGCGAGGTAAGTGCCCGCATTCTTGCTGCTGGTGGCGTAGCTCAGGATGCCGTTCAGGACGACAGCCATGTCGGTGGTGTAGCCGCCGGGGTTGCCAAGCGCAAGGCTGCCGTCATAGATCTTGCCGTTGATGGCACCGGCATTCACGATCACGGGCTTGAGGAAGCTGCGCAGCAGGGGCGTTGTCGATCCTTCATAGATTCGCCATATGGAGCCGGTGCCACCCTTGTCGTCAATACCCCAGCCGGCAAACGTCGACTGCTGTTTGAGCTCCGCCAGCGTTTTGCCTTGACCCAAGGGAGTGTAGATGCCGCCGCTGTTGATGGCGTTACCGTCGGTATCGGTGGTCGCGTAAAAGCTGTTTGTGACGTTGCCGCCCGCACTCCCGCTGACCAGGCCGCCGACGGCGCCGGAGCCGGAGACAGCCCCGGTGGCATAGGCATTGGTGATGCTGGCCCCGCCGTTGCCAGCATAGGTGTAGCCGACCAGCCCGCCGACGTACCCGTTGCCTCCCACCGGTCCGGTGGCGTAGGCATGGGTGATGCTGGCCGTGCCGCTGCTTGCATGGTTGTAGCCGACCAACCCGCCGACGTAGTCCCCACCTCGTACCTGTCCGGCGGCATAGGCATGGGTGATGCTGGCCGTGCCGCTGCTTGCATGGTTGTAGCCGACCAGTCCGCCGACGTAGTCGCTGCCTCGCACCTGTCCGGTGGCATAGGCGTTGGCGATGCTGGCCGTACCGTTGTTGGCGATGTTATGGCCGACGAGTCCGCCGACCCCATCTGCGCCGGTAATACTGCCGTCCAACACGCCTATATTGCGCAGTGTGGCGTTCTCGGCATGACCAAAAAGGCCTATGGAGCTTTGGCTCGGGCGGTTGATGGTCAGGTTGCTGATGGTATGGCCCAGGCCGTCAAAGCTCCCGGTAAAGGCATTGGCGATATTGCCCAGCGGATTGAAGCCCTCGCCGCCGTTCCAACCGACGGTGGCGCTGGCGTCGATATTGGCGCCCAGGGCATACCGCCCCGCAAGCTTGTCAGGTGTGCCGATGTCCTGCAGCGCGGCCAGGCTGTTGATGACGGTATAGCCATGGCCGTTGACTGCCAGCAGCCCAGCCCCCGTCTGCGCGAAATTCACCTGCCCGCTGACATTCAACGTGCTTCCGGCCACTGGTACGGCGGCGCTGTTGCCAACGGTGCCACCGTAGTTCAGGTCCAGCGTACCGCTGCCGTTGACCGAGACGGTTGCATTGATGTTGATGTTGCCATGTGCATTGAGTGTCAGCTTGTTCTGGCCGTACCTGACATCGGCGTTGACGTGGATATCGCCATTTTCAGTACCTGCTGCAACGGTTTGCAGGGTGACGCTGGTATTGGCCAGATTGTTGGTCAGGGTGTCTGCGCCGATGCCGCTGTCGGTTCGGGCGGCGCTGCCGGCGCGGATGGTGAAGTCGGTGGGGTCGATCAACCATGTGCCGGTTTTGCCGTTCTGTGCGGCAGTGGTGACCTTGGCGGTGTCGGCCACCTGCACGTGGGCACCGCTGGTGTCGATGAAGCCGCCATCACCGCCATGCGGCGCGCTGGCATCCAGGGTGCCGTCCACCTGCACGGTGCCGCCGTCGAAGCTGCCCAGCAGGACGATCTTGCCGTCCTTCTCGCCCAGCGTGCGGGCCTGGATGACCCCGGTGTTGTTGATCACCGTCCTGAGCAGGGCATCGCCGGCATGGGCGGTGAGCAGCACCTGACCGCCGTCGGCCTTGATCAGCTGGTGGTTTTCCACCAAGGCATCGACCATGGCCTCATCGACCTGGACGTTGAGCAGGCCGTTCCCGGCAAAGTCCAAGGTCATGGCATTGCCGGCGGCCAGCGTCACGCTGCCTTGGTTGGCGACGATCACGCCCTGGTTGCTGACACTGCCGCCGAGCAGCGCAATGGCGCCGCCGGCGGTTGCGGTGAGCGCGCCGTGGTTGATCACCGCAGCGTTGCTGCCATCGCCCTTGAAACGGTAGTTGCCGGCGGCGAAGTCGGCGTCGCTGATACCCAGGGAGGAAGCGACCAGGCCGCCGACGTTCACCTGGGCGCTGGCACCGAACAGCACGCCGTTGGGGTTGACCAGGAAGACCCGGCCATTGGCGTCCAATTGGCCCATGATGGTGGAGCCGTCGACGCCGAGGACGCGGTTAAGTGCAATCGAGTTCGCGCCGGGCTGGTTGAAGGTGACCTTCTGCCCGGCGCCGATCGTGAAGCGCTGCCAGTTGATCGCCAGCGTATCGCTGGCCTGGTTGATGATCAGCTGGTTGCCGCCGGGCGCGCCGATCTGGCCGCTGCCGGACACGATGTTGCCGCCGGTGGGCAGGGATTGGGCCATCACGCCGAAGCTGCTGACAGACAGCAGCAGGCCCAGCGCCAGCGGGGTCAGGCGCACGCCTGCCGACAGGCGGCGCGTGGCACCGGTCGTCGTGTCCGGAGAGGCGCCGAGTTCGGAGACCACCTGGACCTGGCCCAGGGCGTGGTTGAACACGAGACGGTAGATACGATTCATGGCAGGTGGCCTCAGAAAGTGGTGCTGATCCGCGCCCAGTACTGGGTGCTGCGGCTGTCGGCGGTGCGATGGCTGCCGGTCGGTTTGGCGCCACTCACGTCCAGCCGCAGTTCCGGCTTCCATGGCAGGCGCAGGCCGATGGCCAGACCGGCGCCTTCCAGCGTGGTGGGCTGGAAGCCAATGCGGCGGTTGTCCGGCGCGGGCGAGGTGCGGCCCCAGTCGTAGAACAGGTTCACCTCGACCAGATCACCCCAGCGGCGGCCATTGAACGGGGAAGGTCTGTCGGCAAAACCCGGTGCGCTGAGCTGGTACTCGAACGTGGCCTGCACGCCCCGATCCCCCAGCGCGGTGGACAGCGGGTAAGCGCGCACGCTGGTCGGCCCACCCACGCTGAACTGCTCCAGCGGGGTAAGCGCGTCATCGGTGAACTGGGCACTGCCGCGCAGCAGCAGACGCTGGTTTCCCGGTAGCGCCTGCAAGCGAGCCAGCGACACCCGGCTTACCCAGAAATACGAATCGTGCGCGGCGTAGAGCCAGTTGAAGGGCGAGGATTCATCGTTGATGGATTTGCGCACCGACAACTGCGCCAGGTTCATGCCACGCCAGCGACGGTCGGTGTGGCGCAGGGTCACCCCGGCATCGATCACGTCGAAGGTATGCCGCGAGAGTTCGATGCCCAGTCCTTCAAGCCTGGATTCCTCATGGATCCAGCGCGCCGAGGCCTGGACCTGCAGGTCCAGGCGTTGGATGAACGTCCAGTCGCTACCGGCATAGAACAGCGTGGTCGGGCCCTTGATGCCGATGGCGGCGAACGGCCCGGCGTTCAGCTCCATCTCGCTGCGGCTGACGCCGGCAATGGCGCTCAGCCCATCGACCTGTGCCGAAGGCACGCTCAATGACAATGCTGCCTGCCAGCTGTCGGCCGGGTCCAGCCCGTAGCCGACCGTTGCGGCGAGCACGTCGCCTGCGCCCAGTGCATTGAAGGCACTCACGCCCAGCTCGGCGCGGTATTTGCCGGTACTGTCGGTGCCGTGGTTGCTCAGGCCAAAGGTGATTTCGTAGGGACGATCACTGTCCCGGGCGACCAGGATGATGTCGGTCTCGCCTTCGTTCTGGCCCGATTGCAGCACCGAGGTAACCGACACCCCGGGCAGGTCACGCGCATACAGCAGGGCGCGGTCCAGTTCGGCACGGCGCAGGGGACGGCCGATCAGCCCCAGGCTGCTGGCGGTGAGCTGGTCGTCGCGGTAGCGCTGGCTGCCCTGCACCAGCACCCGGCCCACCCGGCCTTCCAGGACACTGAGTGTGAGCGTCTGGCGCTCGCCGATCTGCTGCGGTGGTACGTACGCCACCGACACCAGAAAGCCCGCTTCTCGGTAGGTCTGCGTGACACGCGCGCTGATCTGCTGGATCTGCTCGAAATCCAGCGCGGCGGGCAGCGTTGGGCTGATCTCACGCAGCGCCTGGTTGGCGACGGCCTCCACGGCGGCGCGGCTGATGCCACTGGCGGGGTGATCACCCACACCCGCCACGGTGACCTGCGCGATCAGTACGGTCGCGCGCGCGGCAGCCGTCGATGGAGAGGTGTCGGCGGCCCAGGCGACCTGGCCGAGGGCCGCAGCCAGTGCGAGGACGAGCAGGCCTGCCCGCCTTGGCAGGCAGCACGGACGGAGGGCGGGGGGCGAGAAGCCGGAGCATCGCATTGGAGCGTTTCCTTACGGTGATAGGCCCCAGGACGGGAAAAAACCAGGGCTGATCCTGTTAACCGTCAAAAGCGCGTGACCGCTATCACCGAATTCAGCGTGTGCCTCAAAAAATGGGGGCAGGGCACCGTTGACCGGGCCGGCCGCGCGCAGCCGGGGCGCCGAAGCAGGGCAGCCCCGGCCCGGGAACGGGCTACAATCGACGCCTTTCCTCCCTGTCCTGGAGTACCACCCGATGTTCCCGCGCGACGTCCGCATCGAAAGCTACGATCCCGAACTGGCCAAGGCCATTGCCGCCGAAACCCAGCGCCAGGAAGACCATGTCGAGCTGATTGCCAGCGAGAACTACACCAGCCCGGCGGTGATGGAAGCCCAGGGCAGCCAGCTGACCAACAAGTACGCCGAGGGCTATCCGGGCAAGCGCTACTACGGTGGCTGCGAATACGTGGACATCGCCGAGCAGCTGGCCATCGACCGCCTCAAGCAGCTGTTCGATGCCGACTACGCCAACGTGCAGCCGCACAGCGGTTCGCAGGCCAACCAGGCCGTGTACTTCGCGCTGCTGCAGCCGGGCGACACCATCCTGGGCATGAGCCTGGCGCATGGCGGCCACCTGACCCACGGGGCCAAGGTCAATGCCTCGGGCAAGCTGTTCAACGCCGTCCAGTACGGTGTCGACGAAGCCGGCCTGATCGACTATGACGAGGTCGAGCGCCTGGCCCTGGAGCACAAGCCGAAGATGGTGGTCGCCGGCTTCTCGGCCTACTCGCAGGTCATCGACTGGGCGCGCTTCCGTGCGATCGCCGACAAGGTCGGTGCCTACCTGTTCGTGGACATGGCGCACGTGGCCGGTCTGGTCGCCGCCGGCGTCTACCCGAGCCCGCTGCCGCACGCCCACGTGGTCACCTCGACCACCCACAAGACCCTGCGCGGCCCGCGTGGCGGCATCATCATCGCCAAGGGGGCAAGCGAAGAGCTGCAGAAGAAGCTGCAGTCCATCGTGTTCCCGGGCATCCAGGGCGGTCCGCTGATGCACGTCATCGCCGGCAAGGCCGTGGCCTTCAAGGAAGCGCTGGAGCCGGGCTTCAAGGCCTACCAGCAGCAGGTGGTCAAGAACGCCCAGGCGATGGCCAACACGCTCATCGCGCGCGGCTACAAGATCGTCTCCGGCGGTACCCAGAACCACCTGATGCTGGTCGACATGATCGGCAAGGATGTCTCGGGCAAGGATGCCGAAGCCGCGCTCGGCCTGGCCCACATCACCGTCAACAAGAACTCCGTGCCGAACGACCCGCGTTCGCCGTTCGTGACCTCGGGCCTGCGCCTGGGCACCCCGGCGGTCACCACGCGCGGTTACCTGGAACAGGACTGCGTGGACCTGGCCAACTGGATCGCCGACGTGCTCGACGCCCCGGCCGACGAGGCCGTGATCGCCCGCGTCCGCGACGCGGTCAGCGCGCAGTGCCGCAAGTATCCGGTCTACGGCTGATATGGACGCGGGCCGGCAACGGCGTACCTACGCCGTGCTGGCCCTGGTCTGCGGCATCGTGGGGATGGCCGGCGGCGGCACCTTCGCCGCCATCGGGGTCTGGGTCGCGTTCGTCGAACCGGCCTATCTGGACCGGGCCTCGCGCCTGTTGATCGGCGGCTGGGGCGCGGCGGGGCTGATCGGGGTAGGTGGCTGGCTGTGGTTGAGCAGCCGCTATCTCCGGCACGGCCGCGCAGGTCTGCAGGACAGCGGGCGCTGGGCGTGGGGTGCGCTGGCCCTCGGCGCGCTTGCCGCCGTGGCGGTCGTGGGAATGGCGTTCTGGCAGGCCACCGCGAGTCCGATGGCACTGGTCCTGCTGCTGGCGGGGCCGCCGCTGATGTTGCCCGCGGTCATGCTGGTGCAGCTGCGGCGCAGCCGGGGCAACTGACCGGATGGACCTCCATCGCAGGCGGCAGCGCGCCCTGCTGCTGCATGTCGGTGGGGTTGGACTCCCCCATGTCGTGGCGGCGTTCGTGCTGGTGGGTCTTTGCCTGCGCGACGTGCTCCACCAGTACGGTGGGGCGGGCGGCGCGCCGGGCTGGGCAGCGGCGTGGTTCGGGACGGCAAGTCTCATCGTCATGACCTGGCTCACCCTTGCCCGTCGCTGGTGGCAGGGCGGCTCAGGCGCACTTCGGGCGGCGTCGTCGGTCTGGTGGGCAGGCCTGCTGCTCGCCTTGGTGGCAACGGGCATTGCCTGGACCGGCCTGGTGCGGTCGGTCTTCCACCTTCATCTGTCCGATGCGGCCGTGCCAGCCGCTGCCCTGGTCCTGGTGGTGGGGCTCCCGCTGCTCTCCTGCGCGGCGCACCTGCTGTGGTTGCGTCTGCGGGCCCGCTAGACAGGGCTGGCCTCTTCCCCTGTCCATTTGCTGTAGCCGGTCCCTCTCAGGTACCGTTGCGACGCTGCCGTGACCACGGCATGACGTTTTCCTGATGCAAGGCGTTCCATGTATTGTCCGTTCTGCCAGCATGCCGACACCCGTGTGATCGATTCGCGCGTCTCTGAAGACGGCGCGACGATCCGGCGTCGCCGCGAGTGCGAGGCCTGCAACGAGCGCTTCAGTACTCTGGAAACCATCGAGTTGAAACTGCCGGCCATCGTGAAAAGCGACGGCAGCCGCGAGGCCTTCGATGCCCGCAAGGTGCGCAGTGGTTTCGACCGCGCGCTGCAGAAGCGCCCGGTGCCCGAAGACAAGATCGAACTGGCGGTGCGCGCGGTGATGCAGCAGGCGCGTATCTGCGGCGAACGTGAAATCCCCTCGATCAAGGTCGGCGAGTTCGTGATGAACGAACTGCGCAAGCTCGATCACGTGGGCTACGTGCGTTTCGCTTCGGTGTACCGCAGCTTCGAGGACGTGGCCGATTTCCGCGAGGAGATCGAGAAGCTCGAGCGCGAACTGCCCTCCAGCACCGAACAGCTGCAGCTGCTCGGCGACGTGATCGCGCTGACCAAGAAAAAGAAAGGCTGAGCCGCGCCGCATCACGGCCACCATGGCTGGGCTACCATCGCGGCTGCCTGCCGCCGGACGCCCACCGCCATGACTGACTTCACCGCTCTCGACCACCAGCACATGGCGCATGCGCTGCGCCTGGCCGAGCGCGCCGCGTATACCGCGCGGCCCAATCCGATGGTCGGCTGCGTGATCGCACGCGATGAGGTCGTGGTGGGTGAGGGCTGGCACCAGCGCACCGGCGGCCCGCACGCGGAAGTGTTCGCGCTGCGCCAGGCCGGCGAACAGGCGCGCGGCGCCACCGCCTACGTCACCCTGGAGCCGTGCGCACACCATGGCCGTACCCCGCCGTGCGCGCTGGCCTTGATCGAGGCGGGCGTGAGCCGGGTGGTCGCGGCGATGCGCGATCCGTTCCCGAAGGTCGACGGCGGCGGTTTCGTGCTGCTGCGCGAGGCCGGCATCGAGGTGGCCGAAGGGCTGATGGCCGCGCAGGCGCGCGAACTCAACCAGGGCTTCCTCTCCCGCATCGAACGCGGCCGTCCCTGGGTGCGGGTGAAGCTCGCCGCCAGCCTGGATGGGCGCACGGCGATGGCCGATGGCCGCTCCAAATGGATCACCGGTGCGGCCGCCCGCGAGGACGTCCAGCACTGGCGCGCGCGGGCCGGCGCGATCCTGACCGGTGCCGCCACGGTGCTGGCCGACGACCCGATGTTGACTGTCAGGCTGGCCGATACCGAGGTGCTGCCACCGCTGCGCGTCGTGCTCGATGCGCGGCTGCGCTCGCTGGACTGCGCGCGCGTGCGTGAGGGCGGGGCGCCGACCTTGTATCTGCATGACGCCGCGGTCCGTCCGCCGGAGGCTGCCGACGCCGAATTCGCCAGCGTGCCCAGCCATGACGGGCGACTGGATCTGGGCGCGGTGCTGGCCCTGCTCGACGAACGCGGCATCAATGAGGTGCATACCGAGGCCGGCGCGACCCTGGCGGGCGCGTTGCTGGCCGGCGGCTGGGTCGACGAACTGCTGCTCTACCAGGCCCCGACGCTGCTCGGCGAGCATGGCCTGCCGCTGCTGTCGGGCCTGGGCATCCACGCGATGGACGATCAGCGCCGGATGCGCGTGGTGGATCAGCGCCAGGTGGGCGGCGACCTGCGGTTGCGGCTGCGCCCATAAAAAACGGGTCCCTTGCGGGACCCGTTCGATCATGGCGCGGCGCGGACGCCGCGGCCCGATCAGTAACCGACGCAGACACCCCTCTCTCCAAGGGCGCAGCGCGCAGTTGGTGAGCTTAACACTTATTTAACTTAAAGCCCCCAGTCAGGGTGCCCTGTTACACTAGCCGGGCCGGTTCGCCGGTACACAAACGTCTTCAGGGCGGGGTGCGATTCCCCACCGGCGGTAGGTGCGCAAGCACGAGCCCGCGAGCGCTTCCCGTTCCCCGGGAAGGTCAGCAGATCCGGTCCGATGCCGGAGCCGACGGTATAGTCCGGATGAAAGAAGACGGTGCGGCCGGGCCTTGCGCTCGGCGTGCACCTATATGCCTTGCGGCGTTTTTCGCTCACTTTCCGCGGAGAACGTTCCTTGTTTACTGGAATCATCGAAGGCGTCGGCCGTCTGGCCGCACGCGACACCCTTGGCGGCGATGTCCGCTTTACCTTTGACGTAGGCACCCTGCCGTTCGAGAACGTGCAGATGGGCGAGAGCATCGCCATCAACGGGGTCTGCCTCACCGTCATCGCGCACGACGCTACCCGCTTCCAGGCCGACGCCTCGACCGAGACGCTGGGCCTGACCACGCTGGGCCAGCTGGCCGTCGGCGCCGTCATCAATCTCGAACGCGCGATGCGCCCGACCGATCGCCTCGGCGGTCATCTGGTCAGCGGCCATGTCGATGGCCTCGGCCAGGTACTGTCGGTGCATGACGATGCGCGTGCCCAGCGCTGGCGCTTTGCTGCGCCGGCCGCGCTGCTCCGCTACATCGCCAAGAAGGGCTCGATCTGCGTGGACGGGGTCAGCCTGACCGTCAACGAAGTGGACGAGCAGGGCTTCGAGGTCGCGCTGATCCCGCACACCGTGGCCAACACCGCCTTCGCCGCGACGGCCGTCGGCAGTGCGGTCAATCTCGAGATCGATCTGGTCGCCCGTTACGTCGAACGTTTGTTGGGTGCAGGAGCACGCGCATGAATTTCGCCCCCATCCCCGAGATCCTCGAGGACATCCGCCTCGGCCGCATGGTCGTCATCGTCGATGACGAAGACCGCGAGAACGAAGGCGACCTGATCATGGCCGCCGAGCTGGTCAAGCCCTCGGACATCAACTTCATGGTCACCCATGGCCGGGGCCTGGTGTGCCTGCCGCTGACCCGCGAGCGCGCCGCCGACCTGGGCCTGGCGCCGATGGTCCAGGCCAATACCGCGCAGTTCCAGACCAACTTCACGGTCAGCATCGAGGCCGCCGAAGGGGTCACCACCGGCATCTCGGCCTACGACCGTGCGCACACCATCCGCACCGCGGTGAAGCCGGACGCCAAGCCGGCCGACCTGCACCAGCCGGGCCACATCTTCCCGCTGATCGCCCAGCCGGGCGGCGTGCTGACCCGCGCCGGGCATACCGAGGCCGGCGTCGATCTGGCCCTGCTGGCAGGCCTGGAGCCGGCCGGTGTGCTGGTGGAGATCCTGAACCCGGATGGCAGCATGGCGCGCCGCCCGGAGCTGGAGGTGTTCGCCCGCGAGCACGGCCTGAAGATGGGCTCGATCGCCGACCTGATCGCGTACCGCCTGGCCACCGAGAAGACCGTGGAGCGCGTCGACGAGCGCGGGATCGAGACCGAGTTCGGGCCGTTCACCCTGGTCACCTACCGCGACCGGATCGCCCACGACCTGCACTTCGCGCTGGTCCGCGGCACCCCGGATGCCGAGCCGACCCTGGTCCGCGTGCAGGTCGAAAACCCGCTGGCCGACCTGCTGCACTGGCGCCGCGACGATTTCGGCGTGGCCTCCACCGACGCCCTGCGCGCCATTGCCGCCGCCGAGCGCGGCGTGATGGTGGTGCTGTCCGCGCCGCGCGACACCAACAGCCTGCTGGCCCGCCTGCGCCAGCAGCCGGCGCCGGTCACCCCCGGCAAGGACAAGGACGTGAGCCAGTGGCGCCGCAACGGCGCGGGGGCGCAGATCCTGTCCGACCTGGGCCTGGGCAAGCTGCGCGTGCTGGGCACGCCGCGCCGCCAGATCGGCCTGGCCGGCTACGGCCTGGAAGTGGTCGAGACGGTGGGGAACACGTCACCGCATGCGCGCTGACGCCCCACGATTTGCTTTGCAAACCGCGGGCCCCTCTTACCATCACCCAGACCCCCGCCGCTTCGCGGCAGCCCCCTGACTCAGGGGGCTTTCCCACCCGACCCGTCCCATAACGCTCGGCAAGCCGGCTACACGCGGCCATGCGCTAGAATATTCATCTATTAAATGGACCCCACGCCGAACATGAGCCATTACGAAGGCGACCTCCGTACACCGGAAAAGGCCCGTTTCGCCATCCTCGCCAGCCGCTGGAACGCCCGCATCACCGACGTGCTGGTGGCCGGCGCGCGGCAGAGCCTGGCCGGCAATGGGATCGACGAGTCCGCCATCGACGTGATCCGCGTGCCCGGCGCATGGGAACTGCCGCTGGTGGCCGCGCGTCTGGCGGCGGCCCATCAGCATGCCGCGATCATCACCCTGGGCTGCGTGATCCGGGGCGATACGCGCCATTACGAACACGTGGCCGACCGCTGCGCCGAGGGCCTGATGCGCGTGCAGCTGGACTTCGGCGTGCCGGTGCTCAATGGCGTGCTGGCGGTGGAGCGGGTCGAGGATGCCGAAGCCCGCGCGGGCGGCAGCCACGGCAACAAGGGTGAGGAAGCCGCACTGACGGCGTTGGAAATGGTCAATCTTCTGGAGCAGCTGCCATGAACAAGTCAAACCAGGGCAAGCCTGCTGGAAAGCCCGTCCGCCGCGATGGCGTCGACCCGGTGCTGCGTTCGCGCGCCCGTCGTCGTGCGCTGCAGGCGATCTATGCGTGGCAGATTTCGGGTGGCAACGCGCAGAGCGTGATCGCCCAGTTCGCCCACGAGCAGGCCCGCGAAGTCGCCGATCTGGCCTACTTCGAAGCGCTGGTCCACGGCGTGCTCGACAACCGCAAGGATCTCGACGCGGCGCTGGATCCGTACCTGGACCGTGGCATCGAAGAAGTGGATGCGATCGAGCGCGCCGCGCTGCGCGTGGCCGCCTATGAAATGCGCTTCCGCCTGGACGTGCCGTACCGCGTCGTGATCAATGAAGCGATCGAATCGGCCAAGCGTTTCGGTTCCGAGCACGGCCACACCTACGTCAATGGTGTGCTGGACCGCGCCTCCGTCGAGTGGCGCAAGGTCGAATCGGGTCACTGATCCGCCGCATGTCGCTTGCTGAATTTGCTCTGATCGACCGCATCCGTGCGCGCACCACCGCGCGGGCCGATGTCGTGCTCGGCATCGGCGATGACGCGGCGCTGCTGCAGCCGCGTGCGGGTGAGCAGCTGGTGGTCACCGTCGACACGCTCAACAGCGGCGTGCATTTCCCGGCGGAAACCCCGGCCTACGACGTCGGCTGGAAAACCCTGGCGGTGAACCTGTCCGATCTCGCCGCGATGGGCGCCCGCCCGGCGTGGTGCACGTTGGCGCTGTCCCTGCCGGATGCCGACGCGGACTGGATCGAGGCATTCGCCGATGGCTTCTTCGCGCTCGCCGACGAACACGACATCGTGCTGATCGGGGGCGACACCACGCGGGGGCCGTTGTCGCTGTCGGTCACCGCGATGGGCCAGGTCGCGCCCGGCCAGGCGCTGCGCCGCGATCGTGCGCAGGTGGGGGACGACATCTGGGTCAGCGGCAGCCTGGGCGATGCAGCCGGCGCCCTGCGCCTGTGGCAGCAGAACCGGTTGAAAGTGGCGGTCGCCACCCTGCTCGGCGATGACGAAACCCTGCGCCAGCGCCTGCTGCGCCCGACCCCGCGGGTCACGCTCGGCCTGCGCCTGCGTGCGTACGCGCATGCGGCCGTGGATATTTCCGATGGCCTGCTCGCCGATCTGGGCCACATCGCCGCATGCAGCGAGGTGCGCGCCGAGGTCGATGCCGATGCATTGCCGATCTCACCGGCGCTGCGCGCGCTGCTGGGGCGCGATGGCGCCCGCGACTGCGCGCTGCGCGGTGGCGATGATTACGAACTGTGCTTCACCGTCGCGCCGTCGCAGCGCGAGGGAATCGAGGCCTTGTCGGCGTCATTGGGCCTGCCGCTGACCCGCATCGGGCGGATCGTGGAAGGACAGGGCGTGCACTGCGCCGATGCGGACGCCACCGATGGTGGCTACGAGCATTTCGCCGCACGCCGTTAGGCCGTTAGAACGGCTTACACCGGCGGCAGTACTTTCCCGGGGTTGAGAATCCCCGCCGGATCCAGCGCGGCCTTGATCGCGCGCATCGCCGCCAGCGTGGCCGGGGTGAACGCCTGCGCCATGAAATCGCGTTTGGCCAGGCCGATGCCGTGTTCGCCGGAGAGCGTGCCGCCCAGCGCGAGGGTCAACGCGAACACGCGCGGCAGCGCCGCATGCGCGCGTGCGTTCTCACCGGCATCGTCCGGGTGGTAGAGGATGTTGACGTGCAGGTTGCCGTTGCCGGCATGGCCGAAGGTGACGATCGGCAGATCGAACTCCGCCGACAGCGCCTGCACCCCGGCGACCAGCGCGGGAATGCGCGACACCGGCACCACCACGTCTTCGTTGATCTTGCCAGGGGCGATGCTGCGCAGCGCCGGTGACAGAGCCTTGCGCGCGGCCCACAGGGTTTCGCGCGCGCTGCCTTCCATCGCCACGTCCAGCGCGATCAGGCCGTCGCCTTCGGCGGCCGCGGCCAGGGCCTGCAGCAGGTAGGGCAGGGTGTCGTGGTCGCCGTCGGCCTCCACCAGCAGCATCGCGCCGGCTTCGGGCACCTCGGCCCCGTTGCGTCGCAGCAGCTCAAGGCTGCGCGCATCCATGAATTCCAGGCGGGTGGGCACCACCGGCTGCGCCATCAGGCGCGACACCGCCTGCGCGGCGGCATCCGCATCGCGGTAGAGCACGCGCAGCCCGGCCTGCGTCACTGGCAGCGGGGTCAGCTTCAAGGTGGCTTCCACGATCAACGCCAGCGTGCCTTCGCTGCCGACCAGCAGGTGGGTCAGGTCGTAACCGGTGGCGTCCTTCGTGTACGGGCCGCCGCAGGTGATCAGTTCGCCGGCGCCGGTGACCGCGACCAGGCCGAGCACGTTGTCGCGGCTGGTGCCGTACTTCACCGCGCGCGGTCCCCCCGCATTGCAGGCGAGGTTGCCGCCGATGCTGCAGATCTCCGCACTGGAGGGATCCGGCGGCCAGAACAGGCCGTGCGGCATCAGCGCCTGCTGCAGGTCGCCGTTGAGCACGCCGGGTTCGACGATCGCGCAGCGGTCGCCGGGCTGGATGGCGAGGATGCGGTTCATGCGCACGAACGAGAGCACGATGCTGCCTTCGATCGGCACCGCGGCGCCGGTGGTGCCGGTGCCCGCGCCCCGCGCGACCAGCGCGATGTGGTGCTCGCGGCAGGCGCGGACCAGGGCGACCACCTGCTCGCGATCGCGTGGGAACGCGACGCCGGCCGGACGCGTGTGCCGCCACGAGTTGTCCTGCGCATGTGCCTCGAGTGCGCGGTCATCGGTGCGCCAGCCGTCCTCGCCCAGCAGGGCGTGCAGGGTGGCAGCGAACGCAGCGGGCAGGGCAGGGGTCATCATCAGGTCCGGGAATTGACGGGCGCACGCTGGATCGCCCGCCAGCCGATCACGGCCAGCGCGAGAGGCAGCCAGACCCAGCGCAGTTCGGAAAGGACGGTCGCCATGCCGCGCGCGCTGAAGAACTGCGGCGCGAAGGGCGAGACGCGGATCGGTCGCCACGGGGCGAAGAAGCGTTCGCCACTCCACGGCCACCACAGCGCGACGCCGAGACCGCCGGAGGTCAGCGCATCCAGCAACGGGTGCGACAGCGCGCAGAGGCCGACGAACGCGGCCGCCTGCACCGCCGTGGCGCGCAGGCGGCGGTGCAGCAGCGCGGCGAGCAACGCCATCAGCGCGGCGAACAGCATCGAATGACTGGCGCCCCGATGGCCGAAGCTGTCGGCATAGGGAATGTGCAGCGCGAAGGCGAGTACGTCGGTATCCGGCAGCATGGCCGCGACGACGCCGGCGGCCAGCAATGGCGTGGCGATGCGGCCGCGATCGGTGGCGCACCACAGCGCCAGCGGAATGGCGGCGTGGGTGAAGATGGAGGGCATCAGCAGTCTTCCAGCCGGAACGCGTCGCGCAGCCAGTTCAGCTGCGGCGGATCGCCACTGCCTTCGACCACGTCGAAACGGCAGGGCTGCTCGGCCAGCCACGGATGCGACTGCAGGAACAGCTGCGCGGCCAGCACCAGCTTGCGTCGCTTGCGCCGATCCACCGAGGCCGCGCCGCCACCGAAGCGGTCGTTGGCGCGGTAGCGCACTTCCACGAATACGACGACATCGCCGTCGCGCATGATCAGGTCGATCTCACCGCCGCGATAGCGCGCATTGGTGGTGACCGGGCGCAGCCCGGCATCGCGGAGATGGGCCTGGGCGGCGGCTTCCACCGCCGCGCCACGCACCGCGCGCCCGGTCGGCACGTGCTTCAGTTGCTGGTGGCGATCGGCATCGGCCGGCCGCCGCTGAAGGTCGACCACGCCGGCACCCGCAGCACGTTGCCGTTGCTGTCCAGGAACAGGGTGCCGGTGGCGCCGGCCAGGCCGCCTTCGGTCGCGACCTTGTCCAGGTAGGCGCTGATCTTCCAGGCATCGAAGCCGAACGCGAACAGGCGGCCGGACGCGCCGCGCGCCGAAGGCAGGATCTGGCCGGCGGTGGAGGCGGCCGGCAGGCCGGGCACGCCGCGCACGTTCCAGGCTTCGTTCGGATAGACGATGCCGTCCAGCGCCATGTCCTCCTCGGGCTTGCCGGCACCGATGGTCAGCTGCGAGGTGCCGACGCGGGTCGCGCCACCGATACCGGCCAGCGCCAGTTGCGGGGTCAGCGCACGCGCCTGCGGGGCCTTGACTGCCAGCAGCACGCCATCGATGGCACCAGCACCGCGCACCTGCGCACCGATGTCGCCGACCGTGTCGCTCACGCCGATCGTGGCCACCACCTGGCCACCGCGCTGCGCAAAGCGCTCGCGGAAGGCGGCGGCGGCACGGCGGCCGTTGTCGTCGTTGCTGTGGATCACCAGCACCTTGCTGCGCTCGCGGCCGCGCAGGTACTCGGCGGCGATGATGCCGTCGTCTTCCGGGGCCAGCGAGAAACCAGCGCTGCCGGCCGGTGGGGTGTCCTTGCCGCGGTTCAGGGCGAGCACCGGCACCGGCAGCTCGCGGCGGCCGAACACGGCATCCACTTCGTCGCGGCCAAGCGGGCCGACGATGAAATCGGCACCGGCAGTGACTGCCTTGTCGTAGGCGGCCACGGCACCGGCGGCGGTGCCGGCGGTATCGATGAACTGGATGTCCGGGCGGCGGCGGGTCTCACCGTAGTAGCCACTGAGCAGGCCGTCGCGGACCGGCTGCGCGGCAGTGGCCAGGCGGCCGCTGAGCGGCAGCAGCACGGCCATCTTCACCGGCGGCCGGTAGCCATCGCTCATCGCCGGCGGGCGCTTGCTGGTATCGAACTGCGCGGCGCCTTCGCGATCGAACGGACGCGGCAGCGGCAGGCCACGGGCGATCAGCGCACGGCCGGCGAAGTTGTACAGCGGCTCGTTGGCCGGCAAGGCCGCCGTGCGGGCGCGCAGGGTGGCATCGTCCAGCGTGCCGAGCAGGCCGGCGATGGCGTGCTGGTTGTCGGCGCGCGCCTTGCCGGTCAGTGCGGCGTGGGCACGGGCGCGCTCGAGCGCGGCACCGAGGTTGTCGCCGGTGGCCTGCAATGCGTTGGCGCGGGCCAGCTGCCAGCGCGTACGCAGCGCAGGCGTCACTGCTTCGGACGGTTCTTTCAGCGCGGCCAGCGCCTGTGCCGGCTGTTTGTCGGCCAGGGCCAGTTCGGCGGTGGTCAGCTGGTAACGCTGCAGGCTGGCGCCGCTGAGCTGGCGCGCGGTGACCTGGGCCAGCAGGGTGCGGGCGCGGGCGGCATCGCCGGCTTCGTGCCAGGCGAACGCGGCATCGGCCAGGGCGGCGCTGCGGGCACCGCCGCGCAGGGTGTTGGCCAGCGCTTCCAGCTGGACCGCCGCATCGCGCGGCTTGCCCTGCTCGATCAGCGCCAGGGCCTGGCTCTGGGCCGGTGATTCCGGCGCACTGGTGAAGCTGGTCGTGGCGCAGCCGGCAAGCAGCATCAACGACAACGAAAGGGCGGAGATCCGTACGACGGGCTTGTTCATGATCAGGTCCATTCGATGGGGGCAGCGGCCGTGGCCGGGGAACGGTACGATTCTACCCTTGACCACGGAAGAGCCGCTGATGAGTGCTGTCCCCACGCTGTATGTCGTTGCCACCCCGATCGGCAACCTCGCCGATCTGACCCCGCGCGCACAGGACGTGCTGCGTTCGGTGGCCGCGATCTGCGCCGAGGACACCCGCCGCTCCGGCCAGCTGCTGGCCCACTTCGGCATCCAGCAGCCGCTGGTGGCGCTGCATGACCACAATGAAGAAGCGTTGTCGCAGCGGATCGTGGCGCGCCTGCTGGCCGGCGAGTCGCTGGCGCTGGTCAGTGATGCCGGCACGCCGCTGGTCAGCGATCCGGGCTACCGCCTGGTCCGCGCCGCGCGCGAAGCCGGGATCAGGGTCAGCCCGATTCCCGGTGCCTGTGCCGCGATCGCCGCGCTCAGCGTGGCCGGCCTGCCCAGCGACCGCTTCACCTTCGAAGGCTTCCTGCCGGCCAAGGCCTCCGGCCGCCGCGAGCGCCTGCATGCGCTGGCCGGTGAAACCCGCACCCTGGTGTTCTACGAATCCTCGCACCGGATCACCGAATCGCTGGCGGACATGGTCGCCGCGTTCGGGCCGGAGCGCCCGGCGGTGCTGGCGCGTGAGCTGACCAAGCTGTTCGAGACCGTGCTGGACGGGGACCTGGCCTCGCTGCTGCAGCAGGTCGAGTCGGACGACAACCAGCGCAAGGGCGAGTTCGTGGTGATGGTGCAGGGCGCGGCCGACGACGAGGAGGCCCAGCTGGTCCAGGGCCGGCGCCTGTACGCCAAGCTGAGCGAGCACCTGCCGCCCTCGACCGCGGCCAAGCTGGCGGCGGAGATCACCGGTGCCCCGCGCAAGGCGTTGTACGGCGGGTAACCGCGAGCGACCTTGTTTTGTGGGAGAATGTACGCGGCGGAGTCGGCCAGACAGTCGCGTCATCCCTTGCGGATGCCGAGGAAAGTCCGGGCTCCACAGGGCAAGGTGCCAGGTAACGCCTGGGCGGCGCGAGCCGACGGAAAGTGCAACAGAAAGATACCGCCTACGTTCCCTCCGGGGAGCCGGTAAGGGTGAAATGGTGCGGTAAGAGCGCACCGCGAGTCTGGCAACAGACCGGCACGGCAAACCCCACCTGGAGCAAGACCAAATAGGGACCTAATGGCGTGGCCCGCGTCGGGTCCGGGTAGGTTGCTTGAGCGCTGCGGTGACGCAGCGCCTAGAAGAATGACTGTCCACGACAAAACCCGGCTTATCGGCCGGCTCCGCCCTTTCTTCGCGATGCCGCGAAGAAGCCCCACGGTTTGCGGTGCAAACCGTGGGCCCCGGGCGCCACCAGCGCCCAATTCCCCGCGCCTGACGGCGCGCCCCCTTTACTAAAGGGGTAGCGCTCCTTCGCATGCGCGAAGAAGCCCCACGGTTTGCGGTGCAAACCGCGGGCCCCGGCTTACTGCTCTCCAATTCCCCGCGCCTGACGGCGCGCCCCCTTTACTAAAGGGGGCTGTTGCTCCGCTTGATTGTCCTGGGCTTTGGGTGCCCGCTGATCACGGCGCTGTGCCGACCCCGCTCAGCCGTGCGCTGCCAGCGTTGTCTCACCCACACAGACACCCTCCGCATCGAACCGCCGCTCGGCGATGAAGCCGTGGCCGTCGGCGTCCAGCGCGATGATCGTGCTGGCGCGGGTGCCGTACTCGGGGCTGCGGATGAAGGCGGACGACAACCAGCGTTCGCGCTCCAGGCCGATCCCCGTATCCGGCAGCGCGCGGTCGTCGGCGCGGGTCTCATCGCGCAGGGCGTCCCACAGCGGACTCAGGTCGTCGCTGCCCAGGTCCACCCACGCGCCCAGGGCGGCGTTCAATGTCACAGTTTTCGGCCAAGGCGCGTCCAGCGGGCCGTTGGACATGCCGTGGATGCCCGGGGCCAGCGATTGCCGGTGCAGCGGGTGGTTGCCGAGGAACTGGCAGCTGTCGCGGTCGGCCAGCAGGAGATTGAAGGGAGCGAACTCCACCGCCCGCCGGGCGAGCTGGTCGGCGAACAGGGCGGCGGGCGCGTCGTCGCGCAGGTAGTCGGCCACCAGCGCGCCGCGGGACGGGCCGGTCTGCAGGGCGAGGGGGTCACGCACGTTGGTCACCACCGCCATCCTTCCATCCGCCCCGATCCCGGCCCAGCTTCCGCCCGAGCGCAGGTCGCGACCGGCGGCGACGCCGTCGTCCGGTCGGGCCCAGCGGTGCAGGGCGGCGGTAGGCCGCGTGTGGAATTCATCGCGGTTGCCGGCCATCACCAGCTGCCAGCGGGGGTGCGTTTTCCAGGCAAGGGCGAGCAGACACATGCCTCATAGTGTGGCGGTTCTGCGCAGCGCCGAGGCGATGGCGACCGGGCCCGGACTGAATACGGGTCGATGTTTCACGCGGTCTCCACAGGCCTGAACTTCGGCGAAATCTCAAAAAATGAGACGAAACAGCAACTTGTGGATAAGCCTTGAACAAGTCTCTAAAGATTGCTGCAAGCCCTTGATGTTCAAAGTGATTTCCCCTTCGCAAAGTTGTTGACAACCCAATCGGCACTGCTAAGGTGGGCATCAGAGGGGAAACCGGGTTTTTTGTGGTTTTTCGTGGTTCAATGTTTCACCGGGCGAAGGAAAGGTGAAAACGTCGTGTTTCAAGGCGAGACGGCCATCACTGTTGACGACAAAGGGCGCATGGCGGTTCCGACCGCGCATCGCGACCTTGTCGCGCGTGTGAGCAACAACCGTCTGGTCCTGACCTACAACCCGTTCGAGTCCGGCTGTCTGTGGCTGTACGCCGAACAGGAATGGGAACGCGTCCGTGACGACGTCATGTCCAAGCCCAACACACAGCGCGTCGTGCGTCTGCTGCAACAGAAGCTGGTCGGTTCGGCCGCGCATCTGGAGCTGGACGCCAACGGCCGCATCAGTATTCCTGCCAGCCACCGTGGTGCCGTTGGTATTGAAAAGAAGGCGGTGCTGCTCGGTATGGGCGACAAATTCGAATTGTGGAGCGAGCAGGCTCATCGCGCGTTGATCCAGCAGACGTTGTCTGACGAGGATCTCGGCGATGGGTTGCTCGACCTGAAGTTGTGAGCCGGGGTGCCCGGATGCGCGGAGCAGCGCAGACCGGTCACCTTCCGGTGTCGCAGTCGCCGGCGGGCCACCTGCCGGTCCTGTACACGCAGGTCCTGGATGGCCTGAAGGTGATCGAAAACGGAGTGTATCTCGATGGCACGTTTGGTCGTGGCGGTCACGCCCGCGGCGTGCTCGAGCAACTCGGTCCTGGAGGCCGGCTGCTGGTCATGGACAAGGATCCCGAGGCGATTGCGGTAGCCGAGCGTGATTTCGCGCCGGACCCGCGCGTCTCGATCTTCCGTGGCAGCTTCGCCGACCTGCTGCACTGGGACGCCACCGCCGAGGGCCTGGATGGCGTGCTGTTCGACCTGGGCGTGTCCTCGCCCCAGCTGGATGTCGCCGAGCGCGGTTTCAGCTTCGGCAAGGACGGCCCGCTGGACATGCGCATGGACCCGGACAGCGGCGAAAGCGCGGCGCAGTGGCTCAACCGCGTTGAAGAGCGCGAGCTGATGGACGTGCTGTGGACCTACGGCGAAGAGCGCCAGGGCCGCCGCATCGCCAAGGCCATCGTCGCCCGCCGCGACAAGCAACCCTTCACCCGCACCGCCGAGCTGGCCGAGTTGATCGCCTCGGTGATGCCGCGTGGCAAGGACAAAATCCACCCGGCCACGCGCAGCTTCCAGGCGATCCGCATCCATATCAACCGCGAATTGGCCGACCTTGAGGCGGGCCTGGACGCGGCGATGGCGCGGCTCAAGCCCGGTGGCCGGCTGGCGGTGATCAGCTTCCATTCGCTGGAAGACCGCATCGTCAAACAGTTCATGAACCGCCACGCCAAAGCCCCGCCGAGCAATCGCCGGCTGCCCGAGCTGGCCGCGTTCGTGCCGACCCTGGACCTGCACGGTGGCGCCATCAAGGCCGAAGACGATGAGCTGGCGGTCAATCCGCGCTCGCGCAGCGCCGTGCTGCGCGTCGCCGAGAAGCGCGGGGTGGCCGGATGAGCCGCCTGCTGTTGATCGTGCTGCTGGCCTGCACCATCGCTTCGGCGATCGGCGTGGTGTTCATGCGCCATCGCCACCGCCAGACCTTCGTGGAGTTGTCCCGGGTCGAGCGTGCGCGCGATGAGATCAACATCGAGTTCGGTCGCCTGCAGCTCGAGCAGGCCACCCTGGCCGAGGCGACCCGGGTCGACCGCGTCGCCCGCGAGCGCCTGGGCATGAAGTTCCCCGAAGCGGCCGATGTCGTGGTGATCCGGCCATGAACAAATCCGGCCGCAACCGTGCGCGCAACAGCTTCAACCTCCGCCAGCGCCTGAAGTGGGTGGGGCTGGCGCTCGGCCTGTGTTCGGTCTCGCTGGTCGGCCGTGCCGCCTACGTGCAGATCATCAACAGCGAGTTCTACCAGCGCCAGGGCGAAGCCCGTTATCTGCGCGAACTCCCGATCAACACCTCGCGCGGCATGATCACCGATCGCAACGGCGAGCCGGTGGCGGTGTCCACTCCGGTCGCCTCGATCTGGGTCAACCCGCAGGAACTGCTGCGCTCGCCGGACCGCATCCCCGAGCTGGCCACCGCGCTGGGCATGCCGCTGGATGAGCTGACCTCCAAGCTCTCGCAGAAGGCGGACAAGGAATTCATGTATCTGCGCCGCCGGATCAATCCGGACGACGCGGAAAAAGTGGTCGCGCTGAAGATCCCGGGCGTGGCCTCGCAGCGCGAGTTCCGCCGCTTCTACCCGCAGGGTGAGGCGATGGCGCACGTGCTCGGCTTCACCAACATCGACGACCGCGGCCAGGAAGGGCTGGAGCTGGCCTTCGACGAATGGCTGCGCGGCAAGGCCGGCGCCAAGCGCGTGATCCGCAACCGCAAGGGCGACACGGTGGAGAGCGATCTGCTGCGCGCCGCCGAGCCGGGCAAGGACCTCACCCTCAGCATCGACCGCCGCATCCAGTTCCTGGCCTTCAAGGAGCTGCGCAACGCGCTGATCGAGAACAAGGCCGCGGGTGGCTCGATGGTGATCATGGACGTCGCCACCGGCGAGATCCTGGCCATGGTCAACCTGCCGACCTACAACCCCAATGCCGTGGGTGGCGCGGCACCGGACACCCGCCGCAACCGCGCGGTGACCGACCTGGTCGAGCCGGGTTCGACCATGAAGCCGCTGACCATCGCCTCGGCGCTGCAGTCCGGCGTGGTCACCAAGGACACCACGGTGGACACCAACCCGGGCTACATGGCGCTTGGCCGCTACACCATCAAGGATGTGCCGCGGAACAATGGCGTACTCAACGTCACCGGCGTGATCACCCGCAGCTCGAACATCGGCGCGGCCAAGATCGCGGCCAAGATGCCGGACCAGGTCTTCTACGACCACATCCACAGCTTCGGCTATGGCGTCGCTCCGCACAGCGGCTTCCCCGGCGAATCGGCCGGCGTGCTGCCGCGCCCGGCGCGCTGGAGTGGTCCGTCCAAAACCACCATGTCCTACGGCTACGGCCTGAATGTCAGCCCGCTGCAGATCGCGACCGCCTATTCGGCGCTGGGCAACGGCGGCAAGTTGATCGCGCCGACCTTCGTCAAGGGCCAGCGTAACGAAGGCAAGCAGATCATCGACGAGAACATCGCCAAGGAAGTCGTGGCGATGATGGAGACCGTGGTCACCCAGGGCGGCGCCAAGCAGGCGGCGGTGCTGGGTTACCACGTGGCCGGCAAGACCGGTACCGCGCGCAAGGCCGGGCCGGGCGGGTATGAGCGCGGGCATTACAACGCGCTGTTCGCCGGCGTGGTGCCGGCCACCAATCCGCGCTTCGCCACGGTCATCGTGATCAACGACCCGCAGGGCGGCAAGTACTACGGCGGCCTGGTGTCCGCGCCGGTGTTCCACAACGTCATGGAGGGCGCGCTGCGCCTGATGGACGTGCCGCCGGATGACATCGAGTCGTGGCTGGCCGCGCAGCAGTCCGGAAAGCTGGGGCATACCGCCTCGTCGTTGCCGACGCCGCCACCGGAAACGGTGATCGCGCCCGACGCCGCCGCAGAATTCGATGCCGCGCTGCCCAGCGCGCACGCCACAGTGCCGCCCGCGCAGGGAGGCACGCAATGAGCCAGATGATGTTGCTGTCGCAGTTGCTTCCCGATGTGGCGCTGAGCCACGACCCGACCATCACCGGCCTGGTGCTGGACAGCCGCGCGGTGCGCCCGGGCAATGCCTTCGTGGCGATCGCCGGCTTCGGCGCGCACGGGCTAGGCTTTGTCGACCAGGCCCGCGCCAATGGCGCCGGGGCGATCCTGTTCGAGCCGCCGGCCCCGGCCGAACTGCCGGCGCCGATCGATGCGATTGCCGTGCCGGGACTGCGCCACCGCATGGGGGCGATGGCCGACCAGTTCCACGGCCATCCCTCGCGCGCGATGACGATGGTCGGCGTGACCGGCACCAACGGCAAGACCTCCACCGTGCAGCTGCTGGCCCAGGCCTGGCACCTGCTCGGCACCCGCAGTGGCAGCATCGGCACGCTGGGCGTCGGTCTTTATGGCGATGTCGTGCCGACCGGCTTCACCACGCCGCTGGTGCTGCAGATGCACGAAGTGCTGGCCCAGCTGCGCGACGGCGGCGCCCAGGCCGTGGCGATGGAAGTCAGTTCGCATGCGCTCGACCAGGGCCGCGTGGATGCCGTCCATTACGACGTGGCAGTGTTCACCAATCTCACCCGCGACCATCTCGACTATCACGGCGACATGGCGCAGTACGGCGCGGCGAAGGCCAAGCTGTTCCACCGCGACGGACTCAAGGCCGCCGTGGTCAATCTGGATGACAGCTTCGGCAGCGAACTGCTGCGCACCGTTGGCGACAGCGTGCGCCCGATCGGCGTGAGCTCGCGCGGTGCCGCGCAGGCGACCCTGCGCGCCGATTCGCTCACCCTGGACGGCCGCGGCATCGCCTTCGACCTGCTGGTCGACGGCCAGCGGCATCCGGTGCAGTCGCCGCTGCTGGGTCGTTTCAATGTCGACAACCTGCTGGCGGTCGCCGGTGCGCTGCATGCGCTGGACCACGCCCCGGCCGCGATCGCCGCGCTGCTTTCGCAGCTGCAGCCGATTGCCGGCCGCATGAACCGCCTGGTCGGTGAGGGCGGCCTGCCCACCGTCGTGGTCGATTACGCCCACACCCCGGATGCACTGGAACAGGCCTTGACCAGCGTGCAGGGCCATCTGGCCGGGCGGCTGGTCTGCGTGTTCGGCTGCGGCGGAGAGCGCGATACCGGCAAGCGTCCACAGATGGCCGCCATCGCGGAACGGCATGCCGACGTGGTCATCGTCACCGACGACAACCCGCGCGGCGAAGACGGCGACGTGATCGTGGCCGACATCCTCAAGGGATTTGATGCACCCGCTGCCGTCACCGTGCAGCGCGACCGCGCCGCCGCGATCGCCACCGCGATCGGCCAGGCCGGCGCGGGCGACATCGTGTTGATCGCCGGCAAGGGCCACGAGCCCTACCAGGAGACCCACGGGGTCAAGCACGCCTTCGATGACACCGAAGTGGCCGGCCGTGTGCTGGCCGCACGCGCGGGGGTGCACGAATGAAGCGCACTCCGCTGTCGCTGATCGCCCACTGGGCCGGTGGCGAGATCCATGGCGAAGACACCGCCATCGACGCCATCAGCAATGACACCCGCACGCTCGCCCCGGGCAGCCTGTACGTGGCCCTGCGTGGCGAGCGCTTCGATGGCCATGACTTCGCGGCCGACGCCCTGGCGCGCGGTGCCTCGGCGATGCTGGTCGAGCGCCTGCTGGATGTGGGCCTGCCGCAGATCGTGGTCGCCGACAGCGAGCATGCCCTGGGACGCATTGCCGCCGGCATGCAGCGTGACCGCGACACCGCGGTGTTCGCGATCACTGGCAGCAACGGCAAGACCAGCGTCAAGAGCCTGCTGCTGGCGATCCTGGAACAGGTCGCGCATGACGATCGCAAGGTGGTCTACGCCAACCCGGGCAACCGCAACAACGAGATCGGCCTGCCGCTGGCCGTGCTCGACGCGCCCGAAGACGCCGATTTCGCCGTCTACGAGATGGGCGCCGGCAAGCCGGGCGACATCGCCTACCTGACCGAGATCGTGCGCCCGCACTACGCGCTGGTGAACAACATCGCCCCGGCGCATCTGGAACGCATGGGCAGCCTGCAGGGCGTGGCCACCACCAAGGGCGCGATCTATGCGGCGCTGCCTTCCGATGGCGTGGCCGTGATCAATGCCGATGACGCCTTCGGGATCTGGTTCGAACAGCACATCGTCGGCCAGCCACCGCGCTGCCGCGTGCTGCGTTACGGCCTGGACCACAGCGCCGATGTCAGCGCGCGTGCGATCCGTCCGGCCGCGCAGGGCAGCCAGTTCGTGCTGTCCACGCCGCAGGGCGATGCGGAGATCACGCTGGGCCTGCCGGGCCGGCACAACATCAGCAATGCGCTGGCCGCCGCCTCGCTGGCACTGGCCGCTGGCATCACGCTGGCGCAGATCGCCGCCGGGCTGGCCCGCGCCGAGCCGGTCCCGGGCCGCCAGATCGCGCACCAGCTGCCGAGCGGCGCGGTGCTGGTCGATGACAGTTACAACGCCAACCCGGGCTCGCTGGCGGCCGCCATCGATGCCCTGGCCGGCGCGAAGGAAGAAGGCTGGCTGGTGCTGGGCGACATGCGCGAACTCGGCCCGGACGGCGAGGCGCTGCATGCCCAGGCCGGCCGCCGTGCCCGCGAGGCCGGCCTGAAGCGGCTGTACACGCTCGGCCCGCTGAGCGCCGCCGCGTCGACCGCCTTCGGTGAAGGCGGCCAGCATTTCCAGAGCCACCCGGCCTTGGCCGCCGCGCTCGCCAGCGAACTGCATGCCGGCGTGCGCTGCCTGGTCAAGGGCTCGCGCGGCAGCGCCATGGACACGATCGTCAAAGCGCTGCTCGCGCAAGGAGAGGAAACCCCCAATGTTGCTTGAACTGGCCCGATGGCTGCAGCAGTTGGAGAGCCTGTTCGGGCTGTTCGGCTACCTGACCCTGCGCGGCATCCTCGCGGCGCTGACCGCCCTGTTCCTGTCGCTGTGGCTCGGCCCGGCGATGATCCGCAAGCTCGCCCAGTTCAAGGGTGGTCAGCCGATCCGTACGGATGGTCCGCAGACCCATTTCGCCAAGGCCGGCACGCCGACCATGGGCGGCTCGCTGATCCTGCTGACGATCACGTTGTCGGTGCTGCTGTGGGCCGACCTGCGCAACCGTTACGTCTGGCTGGTGCTCGCCGTGATGCTCTGCTTCGGCGCGATCGGCTGGTACGACGACTGGATCAAGATCGTCCGCCGCGACCCGAACGGCCTGAAGTCGCGCTGGAAGTACCTGCTGCAGTCGATCTTCGGCCTGGCCGCGGGTCTGTTCCTGTTCTACACCGCCGATGTCCCGGCGGCGATGACGTTCTACATCCCGATGTTCAAGTCGATCGCGCTGCCGCTGGCCGGCATCAGCTTCGTGGCCATCGCGTATTTCTGGATCGTCGGCTTCTCCAACGCGGTCAATCTGACCGACGGCCTGGACGGGCTGGCGATCATGCCGACCGTGCTGGTCGCGTGCGCACTGGGCGTGTTCGCCTATGCCTCGGGCAACGTGGTGTTCTCCAGCTACCTGCAGATTCCGCAGATCCCGGGTGCCGGTGAGCTGGTCATCATCTGCGCGGCGATCGCCGGCGCCGGCCTGGGCTTCCTGTGGTTCAACACCTATCCGGCCATGGTCTTCATGGGCGACATCGGCGCGCTGGCGCTGGGTGCGGTGCTGGGCACGATCGCGGTGATCACCCGCCAGGAACTGGTGCTGGTGGTGATGGGCGGCGTGTTCGTGATCGAGACCCTGTCGGTGATGATCCAGGTCGCCTCGTTCAAGCTGACCGGCAAGCGCGTGTTCCGCATGGCGCCGATCCACCACCACTTCGAACTGAAGGGCTGGCCGGAGCCGCGCGTGATCGTGCGTTTCTGGATCATCTCGGTCGTGCTGGTCCTGATCGGCCTGGCCACGTTGAAGGTCCGCTGATGAACGACCTGTCGCGCCAAGCCACCCGCCTGGAAGCCATCGGAGGCCACTTCGACAAGTGGCTGCTGGGCGCGATCATCACGCTCACCGGGCTGGGCGTGGTGATGGTCGCGTCGAGCTCGATCGCGCTGATGAGCAGTCCGTTCTACTACCTCAACCGCCACCTGATCTTCCTGGCGGTGGGTATCGGCCTGGCGATCATCGCCATGCGCACCGAGCTCAAGAGCATCGAGCAGTACAACCAGATCCTGCTGCTGGGCTGCTTCGCGCTGCTGGTGGTGGTGTTCATCCCCGGCTTGGGCAGCAGCGTCAACGGTGCCCGCCGCTGGATCAACCTGGGCATCTCCAAGTTCCAGACCGTCGAAGCGGTCAAGGTGCTCTACATCGTGTGGCTGTCCAGCTATCTCGTCCGCTTCCGCGACGAGGTCAATGCCACCTGGCCGGCGATGCTCAAGCCGCTCGGCGTGGCCGGCGCGCTGGTCGTGCTGCTGCTGCTGCAGCCGGACTTCGGTTCTTCCACCCTGCTGCTGGCGATCACCGCCGGCATGCTGGTGCTGGGCGGGGTCAACATGCCGCGCATGTCCATGCCGGTGATCATCGGCATGGTCGGCATGAGCGCGCTGGCGATCATCGAACCGTACCGCATGCGCCGCATCACCTCCTTCCTGGACCCGTGGGCTGATCAGCAGGGTGACGGCTACCAGCTGTCCAATGCGCTGATGGCCGTGGGCCGTGGCGAGTGGACCGGCGTGGGCCTGGGCAACTCGGTGCAGAAGCTCTATTACCTGCCCGAAGCGCATACCGACTTCATCTTCTCGGTCACCGCCGAGGAGCTGGGTTTCCTTGGCACCTGCCTGATCATTTCGCTGTATGCGCTGCTGGTCGGCCGCACCTTCTGGCTGGGCATGCGCTGCGTGGAAATGAAGCGCCACTTCTCCGGCTACATCGCCTTCGGCATCGGCCTGTGGATCAGCATGCAGAGCTTCGTTTCGATCGGGGTCAACCTCGGCATCCTGCCGACCAAGGGCCTGACCCTGCCGCTGATCTCCTCCGGCGGCTCGAGCGTGCTGATGACCTGCGTGGCGATGGGCCTGTTGCTGCGCGTGTCCTATGAACTGGACCGCGCCGAGCGCCGCCAGGCCGTGCGCATGGGCGCCGACCAGGATGGCCCGCTGCAGGGAGATATGCCCAAGGCCGACAGCGCGAGCGCGGTCGCCGCGGCGATGCAGGACAGCGCCGCACGCGACGCGGCACCGCGTGACAGTGCACCCCGTGGCACCAGCCGCATGCAGCAGCGCATCGAACCGACGCTCGGGAGGATGGGATGAGCACGCCTCGCCTCGATCCCTCCCAGCGCCCGGTCATGATCATGGCCGGCGGCACCGGTGGGCACATCTTCCCCGGCCTGGCCGTGGCCAAGGTGTTGCGCGAACGCGGCGTGCCGGTCACCTGGCTGGGTGCCGATGGCGCGATGGAAACGCGCCTGGTGCCGCAGCAGGGCATCCACATCGATACGCTGGCCATCGGCGGCCTGCGCGGCAAGGGCAGGCTGGCCCTGCTCGGCGCGCCGCTGCGCCTGCTGCGTGCGATCCGCGCGGCCGGGTTCGTCATCCGTGATCGCCAGCCGCGTGCGGTGATCGCGTTCGGTGGCTACGCCTCCGGCCCCGGCGGCATCGCCGCGCGCCTGCATGGCCTGCCGCTGCTGGTGCATGAACAGAACCGCGCCCCGGGCTTGACCAACCGCGTGCTGTCGCGCGTCGCGCGTCGCGTGTTGGCCGGCTTCCCGGGCAGCTTCGCGCAGCGGGAGGAGGCGGTCGGCAATCCGGTCCGCGCCGAGATCGCCGCGATCACCCCGCCCGAGCTGCGCCTGGCCAACCGGCAGGGCCCGTTGCGCCTGCTGGTGCTCGGTGGCAGCCAGGGGGCACGCGTGCTCAACAACGCGGTGCCCAAGGCACTGGCCACGCTGGGCACCGGCATGCCGGTGCAGGTACGCCACCAGAGCGGCGAGAAGCTGCATGCCGAAGCGCTGCAGGCGTATGCCGATGCCGGCGTGCAGGCCAGCGTGGAACCGTTCATTGCCGATATGGCCGAGGCATTCGCCTGGGCCGATCTGGTCGTGTGCCGCTCCGGCGCCTCCACCCTGGCCGAGCTGTGCGCGGTTGGCGTGGGCAGCGTGCTGGTGCCGTTCGCGGCGGCCGTCGACGATCACCAGACCCGCAATGCGGAGTATCTGGTCGAGCGCGGCGCTGCCGTGTTGCTGAAGCAGGATGAAACGCTGGCGACACAGCTGGAAGGTGTGTTGCGCGAATTGTCCGAACATTCCGCCCGACGCATGCAGATGGCCAACGCCGCGCGTGCCCTGGCCAAGGTCGATGCCGCTGAACGCATCGCCGACATCATTCTCGAGGAATCCAAATGAACACCGCTACGCGCGCCAGCTTGGCGCGAGGCCGCGCATGATCCGCCGCCTCCACGACACCAACGACCTGGTACGCGCGTTCCCGCGCGTGCACTTCGTCGGCATCGGCGGCACCGGCATGAGCGGCATCGCTGAAGTGATGCTGACGCTGGGCTATGAAGTGTCCGGTTCGGACAACGCCGACAACGCCGCGACCCGCCGCCTGGCCGGCCTGGGCGCGCGCGTGATGCGCGGCCACTCGGCGGCCAACGTGCTCGGCACCGACTGCGTGGTCGTCTCCAGCGCGATCCGCGATGACAATCCGGAACTGATGGAAGCGCGCAGCCAGCGCATTCCGATCATGCCGCGCGCGGCGATGCTGGCCGAACTGATGCGCTTCCGCCGCGGCATCGCGGTGGCCGGTACGCATGGCAAGACCACCACCACCAGCCTCACCGCCGCGGTGTTGAGCGAAGGCGGGCTGGACCCGACCTTCGTGATCGGCGGCCAGCTGCTCGCCGCCGGTGCCAACGCCAAGCTCGGCGGTGGCCAGTGGCTGGTGGCGGAAGCCGACGAAAGCGATGGCAGCTTCCTGCGCCTGAACCCGCTGGTGTCGGTGATCACCAACATCGATTCGGACCACCTGGAAAACTACGGCAACGATTTCGCCCGGGTCCAGGCTGCGTTCGCGGAATTCCTGCAGCGCCTGCCGTTCTACGGGCTGGCGGTGCTGTGCATCGACGATCCGGAAGTGGCCGCATTGGCCGCGCAGACGCCGCGCCATGTCATGAGCTATGGCATGAGCAGCAACGCCGATGTGCGTGCCGAAGACGTGGTCCAGGACGGCCCGCGCATGCATTTCACCCTGCGCCTGCCGGAAGGCAGCAGCCACCCGGTGACGCTGGCCCTGCCGGGCGCGCACAACGTGCTCAATGCCCTGGCCGCCGCGGCCGTGGGCTGGCAGCTCGGCGTGGCGCCGGAAGCGATCGCGCGTGCGCTGGAGAGCTTCGCCGGCATCGGCCGCCGCTTCAATGACCTCGGCATCGTCACCACGCACACCGGCGCCAAGGTCCGCGTGATCGACGACTACGGCCACCACCCGCGTGAGCTGGCCGCCGTGTTCGCCGCCGCCCGGGGTGGCTGGCCGAGCCAGCGCCTGGTGGTCGCGTTCCAGCCGCACCGTTACAGCCGTACCCGCGATCAGTTCGATGCCTTCGCCGCGGTGCTGTCCGAAGTGGACGCGCTGGTGCTGAGCGAGGTCTACCCGGCCGGCGAAGCGCCGATCCCCGGCGCCGATTCGCGTTCGCTGGCCCGCGCGATCCGCGCGCGCGGCCGCAGCGAGCCGGTCGTGGTCGGCAATGCCGCCGAACTGGCGCACGTGCTGCCCGACGTGCTGCAGGACGGTGACCTGCTGCTGATGATGGGTGCAGGTGACATCGGCTACATCGCCCAGCAGATCGCCGGTGAAGGCTTCCAGGAGACTCCGGCCGCATGAACACGCTGACCTTCCCGCCGCTGCGCATCACCGACCCGGCCCTGTTCGGCCGCGTCGCCGTTCTGCTGGGCGGTACCTCCAGCGAGCGCAACGTCTCGCTGGATTCCGGCCGCAACGTGATCGAAGCGCTGCGCGCGCGCGGCGTCGATGCGATCGCGGTCGACGGCATCCCGGCCCTGGCGCTCGCGCTGGTCGAGAAGCGCTTCGACCGCGTGTTCAACATCCTCCATGGCCACAACGGCGGTGGCGAGGACGGCATCGTGCAGGGCTTGATGGAAGCCTTCGGCGTGCCGTACACCGGCTCGGACGTGCTCGGTTCGGCGCTGAGCATGGACAAGATCCGCACCAAGCAGGTGTGGTTGTCGCATGGCCTGCCGACCCCGCGCTTCATCGCGCTGGACCAGGCCGCCGATGTCCACGCCGCCGCCGCCGAACTCGGCCTGCCGGTGGTGGTGAAGCCGGCCAACGAAGGGTCCAGCGTCGGCATCAGCCGGGTCACCGAAGACGCCGGGCTGGATGAGGCGGTCGCGCTGGCCGTGCGTTACGACGGCCAGCTGCTGATGGAGCAGATGGTGGTCGGCGACGAGCTGACCGTGGCGATCCTGGGCGACCAGGCGCTGCCGTCGATCCGCATCGTGCCCAAGGGCCAGTGGTACGACTACAACGCCAAGTACATCGCCGAGGACACCCAGTACCTGTGCCCGGGCCTGGACGGCGAAGACGAAATCGAGATCCGCCGCCTCGCACTGGCCGCGTTCCGCGCCGCCGGCTGCCGTGGCTGGGGCCGGGTGGACGTGATGCGCGACCGCGGCACGGGCCGCTTCTACCTGCTGGAAGTGAACACCGCGCCGGGCATGACCAGCCATTCGCTGGTGCCCAAGTCGGCGAGCCAGGCCGGGATCGGCTTTGAAGAGCTGGTCTGGCGCGTGCTCGAGCAGACCCTGCCGGGTCACGCAGCGCAGGAGAACAGCCACGCATGAACGCGGTGCTGCGCATCTTCGTCTGGTTGCTGGCCCTGTCGGTCGTGGCACTGCCCGTGGTGGCGGTGCTCAACGGCTGGGTCGGTGCCGAGCGGTGGCCGTTGGCCAAGCTGCGCGTGCACGGTGAGTTCAAGCGGGTGCCGGCCGAGCAGCTGCAGCAGGTCGTGCTGCCGTATGCGAAGTCCGGTTTCTTCGCGGTCAAGCTGCAGGATGCGCAGGACGCGATCGAAACCCTGCCGTGGGTCGAAAGCGCGCAGGTCCGCAAGCAGTGGCCCGACGTGCTGGAAATCACCCTGGTCGAGCACAAGCCGTTCGCGCGCTGGGGCAATGACCGCCTGCTCTCCGAGCAGGGCAAGCTGTTCGCCACGCCGAAGAAGCTGCAGGACCTGGAGCTGCCCGACCTCGATGGTCCGGACAGCCAGACCGAAGAAGTGGTGGCGCTCTACAACGACGCGCGCGCGCTGTTCGCGCCGGCCGGGGTGGACGTCAAGCGGGTCACCATGGACGCACGCGGCAGCTGGTCGCTGGTGTTGAGCAACGGCACCGAAGTGGTCGTCGGCCGCGACGATGCCCGTTCGCGCCTGCAGCGCTTCGTGCGCGTGCTGCCGCAGCTGGCCAACCAGGCGGCGCCGATCGAGCGCGCCGACCTCCGATACACCAATGGTTTCACGCTGAGCTGGGGTACCCCGGCTCCGGCCGCACCGGCCGCGCCGGCCAATGTGGCGCACAGGACGCAGGACAGGACATGAATCGCAAGGGTGACAAATCACTGATCGTCGGTCTGGATATCGGCACCTCCAAGGTGGTGGCGCTGGTCGGCGAGTATTCGCCGGGCAATCCGATCGAGGTCATCGGCATCGGCTCGCACGAATCGCGCGGTCTCAAGCGCGGCGTGGTGGTCGATATCGAATCGACCGTGCAGTCCATCCAGCGTGCGGTCGAAGAAGCCGAGCTGATGGCCGGATGCGAGATCCGCTCGGTGTATGCCTCGATCTCCGGCAACCACGTGCAGTGCAAGAACTCGCCCGGCATCGTGCCGATCCGCGACGGCGAAGTGACCTGGGGCGACCTGGATCGCGTGCTGGACGCGGCCAAGGCGGTGGCGATCCCGGCCGACCAGAAAATCCTGCATGCGATCCCGCGTGAATACGTGCTGGACGATTCGCAGGAAGGCATCCGCAATCCGGTCGGCATGACCGGCGTGCGCCTGGAAGTTCACGCCCACCTGGTGGTGTGCGCACAGTCGGCCGCGGCCAACATCTCCAAGTGCGTGCAGCGCTGCGGCCTGCAGGTCGATGACCTGGTGCTGTCCTCGCTGGCCTCCAGCGTGGCCGTGCTGACCGCCGACGAGCGCGAGCTCGGCGTGGTGCTGGTCGACATGGGCGCCGGCACCACCGACCTGGCCGTGTTCGTGCAGGGCGCGATCTGCCACACCGCGTCGTTGCCGATCGCCGGCGACCACGTCACCAACGACATCGCGCACATGCTGCGCACACCCACCCCGGAAGCCGAGCAGATCAAGGTGCGCTATGCCTGCGCCCTGGCCCAGCTGGCCACCGCCGAGGAAAGCATCCAGGTGCCCAGCGTCGGCGATCGTCCGCCGCGCCGGATGCCGCGCCACGCACTCGCCCAGGCGGTGCAGGGCCGTTATGAGGAAATCTTCGAGATGGTGCAGGCCGAACTGCGTCGCTCCGGCTTCGAGGAACTGGTGCGTGCCGGCATGGTGCTCACCGGTGGCGCCTCGAAGATGGAAGGCGTGGTCGAACTGGCCGAGGAAATGCTGCAGATGCCGGTGCGCGTGGGCATCCCGCAGCACGTCACCGGGCTGGGCGAAGTGGTCGGCAACCCGGTGCACGCCACCGGCGTCGGCCTGCTGCTGATGGGCAGCCAGATCGAACACCCGCGTCGCCCGTCGCTGCCCACCGGCCGCGCCGGCAGCATGTTCAAGAAACTCAAAACCTGGTTCCGCGGCGAATTCTGATCGCGGTCGCAACACGCAGTACACATGCAATAAGCGATAAGCAGTCCCCGAAAAATCCACGTAGTCCACGCACCACCGGCACCAACCCGCAACACGATGCAGCACCACCGGCCCCCGGGTCGTTCATTGAAGCAGGCAACACTGCCGCGGTTGGCTCTATCCAGCCCGGCATACCAACTACAACTCGCCGGCACGACGGTGGGGAGGACAGGAGAAGGATTCTCCGAAGCCCCCGTCCCGCGTAAACGGCACCAAGAGGACACGGACATGGCGCATTTCGAACTGATTGAAAAGATGGCACCCAATGCGGTGATCAAGGTGATCGGCGTGGGCGGCGGCGGCGGCAACGCCGTGGCGCACATGGTCAGCACCAGTGTGGACGGCGTGGAATTCATCACCGCCAACACCGACTCGCAGGCCATCAAGAACTGCGGTGCCAAGCTGCAGCTGCAGCTGGGTACCAACGTCACCAAGGGCCTGGGCGCAGGCGCGAACCCGGAAGTCGGCCGCCAGGCCGCGCTGGAAGACCGTGAGCGCATCATGGACGCCCTGCAGGGTGCGGACATGGTCTTCATCACCGCCGGCATGGGCGGCGGCACCGGTACCGGCGCAGCCCCGGTCGTGGCGCAGCTGGCCAAGGAGATGGGCATCCTGACCGTCGCCGTGGTCACCAAGCCGTTCCCGTTCGAAGGCCGTCGCCGCATGCAGGTCGCGCTGAAGGGCATCGAAGAGCTGAGCCAGCATTGCGACTCGCTGATCACCATTCCGAACGAAAAGCTGATCACCGTCCTGGGCCGCAACGCCACCATGATCCAGGCCTTCCGTGCCGCCAACGATGTCCTCCAGGGCGCCGTGCAGGGCATCGCCGACCTGATCGTGCGTCCGGGCCTGATCAACGTCGACTTCGCCGACGTCCGCACCGTCATGTCCGAAATGGGCCTGGCGATGATGGGCACCGGCACCGCGCGTGGCGATGACCGCGCCCAGGCCGCGGCCGAAGCCGCCATCCAGAACCCGCTGCTGGACGATGTGAACCTGGCCGGTGCCAACGGCATCCTGGTCAACATCACCGCCGGCGCCGACTTCACGATGGCCGAGTTCGACGAGATCGGCCGCACCATCGACGGCTTCGCTTCCGAAGATGCCACCGTGGTCGTGGGTACCGTGCTGGATCCGGACATGCAGGACGAAGTCCGCGTGACCGTGGTCGCCACCGGCCTGAACCGTGCCGTCACCGCCAAGACCCAGCGTCCGGGCGAGCGCGCACCGATCAAGCTGGTCCGCAACGCCACCACCGGCCAGCCGGAGTTCGGCGAGTTCGACAACGGCGGCGATGCGGTCTCCAAGGCCGTGGGCGGGATGGGCATGGGCATGGGCCTGCGTCGTCCCAGCGCCGACACCGTGGCGCCGACCGCCCCGAGCGCGTCGGGTCCGGCCGCTGCTGAACTGCCCAACGATTACCTGGACATCCCGGCGTTCCTGCGCCGCCAGGCGGACTGAGCCACGCATGCCGGGGCCTTGTCCTCCCCGGTAAGCGCCTCCATGTCCCATGCTGCCGGGCCAGGATCGGCCCGGCAGTCTGACCGCCGTCGTGCATCACGCACGTCCGGGCAGTGCTGTCGACGCACCACGGTTCACGGAAGGGACAGCGGTAGTGCGTGTTATTCTTGTTTGTCACAGCCGCGCTGACCGCGCGCTTTCTGGTCCTGCCCCCCGATGATTCCGCAACGCACCCTCAAGAACACGATCCGCGCCACCGGCGTTGGCCTTCACAGCGGTGACAAGGTCTACATGACCCTGCGCCCGGCCCCGGTCAACCATGGCATCGTGTTCCGTCGCGTCGATCTGGACCCGGTGGTGGAAGTGCCTGCACGCGCGGACCTGGTCACCGAAGTCACGCTGTGCACCGGCCTGACCTATCACGAGGCCAAGATCCAGACCGTCGAACACCTGATGTCGGCCCTGGCCGGCCTGGGTGTGGACAACATCATCGTGGAGCTGTCCTCGGCCGAGTTGCCGATCATGGACGGTTCCTCCGGCCCGTTCGTGTTCCTGCTGCAGTCGGCGGGCATCGCCGAACAGGACGCGCCGAAACGTTTCCTGCGCATTCTCAAGACGGTGGAAGTCATCGATGGCGACAAGGTCGCCCGCTTCGAGCCGTACGAAGGCTACAAGCTCGGTTTCACCATCCAGTTCAACCACCCGATGATCCCGGCCAAGCAGTCGCGGGCGGAAATCGAGTTCTCGACCCTGGCCTACACCAAGGAAATCTCGCGCGCCCGGACCTTCGGCTTCATGCGGGATCTGGAATACATGCGCGAGCGCAACCTGGGCCTGGGCGGTTCGATGGACAACGCCATCGTGCTCGACGAGTTCCGGGTGCTCAACGACGACGGCCTGCGCTACGCCGATGAGTTCGTGCGCCACAAGATCCTCGACGCGATCGGCGATCTGTACCTGGCCGGCGGCCAGGTATTGGGCGCCTACGAAGGCTTCAAGTCGGGTCATGCGCTCAACAACAAGCTGGTGCGTGCCCTGCTGGCCGATGCCAGTGCCTGGGAGTGGGTCAGCTACGAGTCTCCGGCCGCTACGGCGCCGGTGGTCTACGGCCTGCCGGCGTACGCCTGAGCGCGGTTTCGCTGCAACCCATTGATTTGAAACAAAACAAGACGGCGCCCAGGGCGCCGTTTCTGTTTCCAGCGGTCACGGCGGGCTGAAACCGGCGTGATCTTGACGTCAATGAACCGTAGGGGTGCACAGCGCACAGATTTGTGAACCTCATCAAGGTTCTTGCCAGATTTAACGTTAATTTAATAAAACACTAACGACTGGCGGCGATTCGGCCGCTACAGTGCAGACCGGCTCCCAGCCAAAGTTCACGTGATCGTGACGCGGCCGGGAAGGGGCGGGATGCCCCGATGGCTTCACGATTTGGAGGAATCCACATCGCGCAGACAAGCCAACGCGTCGCGTAGCCCTTTGTGCGTGGCGGCTGAAACAGCGTGGGGGCCATTCCTGTTGTCGATCGCTGGGGAGCGTGGGGGAGGGGCAGATGCTGTTTTGACGGTCACCTTGGTGACCTTCAGCCCGATGGACCGGGCCGCGTCGATCAACTGTGCTTCGGCAAGCCGGACCTTGGCGTGCCACACGGGAGATTCGACGAGAAAAACGAGGTGCTCGCCGTTTACATTCGCCAGCCGGCAACGGGTGGCCAGTGCAGGCGGCAAATGGGGGCGCAATTGACGGTCCAGCGCGTCGAGCCACAGGGCACGACGCAGCGGGTTACCGGCTTTGTCCGCCATGACCGCATCCAGCGCCGGCTTCGGCGTGGATGGGGAACGGGCACTGGATTTCGGCTCAGACATGAAAACTCACTGATGGCATTCAAAAAGATCGTAATCAAAACGCGTGAAGGACAGGCCAAGACGCCGCTGGCGCGTTTGCGTTTCTACTTCGAAGATTCCCCCCGTGCCCTGCTGGGCAGTGTGCTGGGGGTGGGCTGCCTGATCGGCTTCGGTGCCGGTATCGGTGGCAGCATGTTCAACGATTCCCGGCTCCACGCCAAGGTCGCACAGCAGGAACGCGAACTGGCGCAGGCCCAGAAGGACGCTCAGACCCAGGTCAACGCGCTGGCTGCGCGGATGGGCGAGCTGCAGGCGCAGGCCACCCGTCTCAATGCCCTGGGCGAACGACTCACCCAGATGGGCAAGCTGGAGGACGGCGAATTCGACTTCAACGAGACCCCCGGCCTCGGTGAAGGCGAGCCCGGCCCGACCCAGGACATCCCGGTCAGCGCGGTCAACGCCGACTTACAGGTGCTGGAGCAGCGCTTCGCTGCTTCAGGCCGCCAGCTGTCGGTGATGGAATCGCTGATGTTCGACCACCAGCTCGAACAGAACGCGGTGCCCTCGCGGATGCCGATCCGCAATACCTACATCACCTCCAACTTCGGCACCCGCAGCGATCCGTTCGGTCGCGGTGCGGCCACCCACAAGGGCATGGATTTCCACGCCAAGGTCGGTGACCCGGTGATGTCGGTGGCCGACGGCGTGGTCAGCTTCGCCGGCGTGAAGGGCGGCTACGGCAACGTGGTCGATGTGGACCATGGCAACGGCTATGTGACCCGCTATGCGCACAATTCGCGCCTGGTGGTGAAGCCGGGCGACCTGGTCCGGGCCGGCCAGGAAGTGGCCAAGGCCGGTTCCACGGGCCGTTCCACCGGTGCCCACGTGCACTTCGAGGTCTGGGAACGCGGCCAGGTGGTCAATCCGCGCAAGTTCCTCGGTGATGGCGGCAACACCCCGGTCGGCCGCGTTTCGCGGGGCTGATCACGGTAACGAACTTGAACGGGGGTGCTTGAAACGCCGGACCCCCGTCCCAAGCTACAATGGGTGTTGCCATAGACAGGGCGCAGTGCGCCCTGTTTCGTTTGCGGCGTGCGCATCCCCCGGGGAAAGCGCCGCCGTTGGGGCGTCTCATTCCAACCGGTTCCTTCAATGATCAACAGCCTGCTTACCCGCGTCTTCGGCAGTCGTAATGAACGACAGCTGCGCCAGCTCAACCGCATCGTCGCCAAGATCAATGCGTTGGAGCCGGAAATCGAAAAGCTCTCCGACGAGCAGCTCAAGGCCAAGACCCCGGAGTTCAAGCAGCGCATCGCTGACGGTGAGGCCCTGGACAAGGTGCTGCCCGAAGCGTTCGCGGTCTGCCGTGAAGCCAGCCGCCGCGTGCTGGGCATGCGCCATTACGACGTGCAGCTGATCGGCGGCATGGTCCTGCACCTGGGCAAGATCGCCGAAATGCGCACCGGTGAAGGCAAGACCCTGGTCGCCACGCTGCCGGTGTACCTCAATGCGCTGGAAGGCAAGGGCGTCCACGTGGTCACCGTGAACGACTACCTGGCCCGCCGTGACTCGGCGCAGATGGGCAAGCTCTACAACTGGCTGGGCATGAGCGTGGGCGTGGTCTACCCGGGCATGCCGCACGGTGACAAGCGCGAGGCCTATGCCAGCGACATCACCTATGGCACCAACAACGAATTCGGCTTCGATTACCTGCGCGACAACATGGCGCTGTCCCGTGCGGACCGCTACCAGCGCGGCCTGCACTACGCGATCGTCGATGAAGTCGACTCGATCCTGATCGATGAAGCCCGTACCCCGCTGATCATTTCCGGCCCGGCCGATGATTCTCCGGAGCTGTACATCCGCGTCAACCGCGTCGTCCCGCACCTGATCAAGCAGGAGGCCGAGGAAGGCGAGGGTGATTTCTGGGTCGACGAGAAGGGCAAGCAGGTCCATCTGTCCGAAGCGGGCATGGAGCATGCCGAGGCGCTGCTGGTCGAAGCCGGCATCCTCAATGCCGAGACCGAAGGCCTGTACGCCGCGCAGAACCTGACCGTGGTGCATCACCTCAATGCCGCCCTGCGCGCGCATGCGATCTACCAGCGCGACGTGGATTACATCGTGCGCGATGGCGAAGTGGTGATCGTCGATGAATTCACCGGCCGTACCCTGGCCGGCCGCCGCTGGTCCGATGGCCTGCACCAGGCGGTGGAAGCGAAGGAAGGCGTGCCGGTCCAGCGCGAGAACCAGACCCTGGCGAGCATCACCTTCCAGAACCTGTTCCGCATGTACAAGAAGCTGTCCGGCATGACCGGTACGGCCGATACGGAAGCCTACGAATTCCAGAGCATCTACAACCTGGAAGTGGTGGTGATCCCGACCAACCGCCCGACCATCCGCAAGGACGGTTCGGACCAGGTGTTCCTCAACCGCAACGGCAAGTTCAACGCGGTGCTGGCCGATATCCAGGCCTGCAACGAGCGTGGCCAGCCGGTGCTGGTGGGCACGACCTCGATCGAGACCTCGGAGATGCTGTCCGAGCATCTGCGCAAGGCCGGTGTGCACCACGAAGTGCTCAACGCCAAGCAGCATGACCGCGAAGCGACCATCATCGCCAACGCCGGCATGCCGGGCGCGGTGACCATCGCGACCAACATGGCCGGCCGTGGTACCGACATCGTGCTGGGTGGTTCGCTGGAAGCGCAGCTGCATGAGCTGGGCGAAGACGCGACGCCGGAACAGCGTGCCCAGGTCAAGGCCGAGTGGCAGGTCCGCCATGATGCCGTCAAGGCCGCCGGTGGCCTGCACATTGTCGGCACCGAGCGCCATGAATCGCGTCGTATCGACAACCAGCTGCGTGGCCGTTCGGGCCGCCAGGGCGATCCGGGTTCGTCCCGCTTCTACCTGTCGCTGGAAGACAACCTGATGCGCATCTTCGCCTCGGACTGGGTCCAGAAGGCGATGCGCATGATGGGCATGAAGGAAGACGACGTCATCGAGGATCGCCTGGTCAGCCGGCAGATCGAGAAGGCGCAGCGCAAGGTCGAGGCGCACAACTTCGACATCCGCAAGAACCTGCTGGACTTCGACGACGTCAACAACGATCAGCGCAAGGTGATCTACAGCCAGCGCGATGAGCTGCTGGATGCGGAGTCGGTGAAGGACAACGTGGATGGCATCCGCGGCGACGTGATCTTCGACGTGGTGGCGCGTTTCGTGCCGCCGAACTCGATCGACGAGCAGTGGGACCTGCAGGGTCTGGAAGCGACGCTGGCCTCGGACTTCGGCATCGATATGTCGCTGACCGAACTGGTCAAGGCGCACGAGGAGCTGGACGCCGAGGGCATCGCCGAGAAGGTGCAGGCCAAGGTCGACGAGCACTTCGCGGCGAAGGAAGCCGGCGTGGGCGACGAGACCATGCGCGCGCTGGAGAAGCACGTGATGCTGACCGTGCTGGACCAGAGCTGGAAGGAGCATCTGGCGCGCATGGATTACCTGCGCCAGGGCATCTACCTGCGTGGTTACGCGCAGAAGCAGCCGAAGCAGGAATACAAGAAGGAAGCGTTCGAGCTGTTCTCGGAGATGCTGGAGAACGTGAAGCGCGAAGTGGTGACGTTGCTGGCGCGCGTGCGCATCCGCAGCGAAGAGGAAGTGGCGGCGCTGGAGCAGGCCGAGCGCCAGCAGGCGGAGGCGCGTCTGCTGCAGTCGCAGTTCCAGCACCAGGACGCCGGCAGCTACAGTGCGGACGAAGAGGCGGCACAGGTGGAGGCGGCGCAGAATGGCGTGCCGCAGGTCACCCGCGACGAGCCGAAGGTCGGACGCAACGATCCGTGCCCGTGCGGCAGCGGCAAGAAGTACAAGCACTGCCATGGTCAGCTGAGTTGATCGGTTGATTGGACGTGCTGAAGAAGCCCCGCCTTGTGCGGGGCTTTTTTTTGGTTCTTCTTCCCTCTGCAGGGAAGGCATGTGGGGCGTTCTGACCTTCTCCAGGGGCGGCGGTCGATGGGTCGGGCGCTGGGGCGCGATGCCGTTGTCGGCGAATGTCCCCCGGTGCCGGCCTGCGGCCGTCCCCTCCTCCTTGATTTCGCCCACAACGGCAT
>NZ_JBDJMB010000014.1:0-92844 GCF_039673645.1 Stenotrophomonas sp. TWI700
CCGGCCTGAAGCGCGCACGGGCACATCTCCAAAGGCTGCCGGCCAGCGGCCGGCACTACCGCGCCCGTCTGCTGGAGGGGCCGAAGTCCCTCCAACAACACAGTTGCTCCATGGATGGATTCACGGCGTGTCCCGCGAACCCACACACCCCTGCCCAGCCTGCAGAATCTGAAGGCGGCTCTCCTCCAAGGCGCGCGGGAACCGGGAGTCGGGAGGTGGGGAGTCGGCAGCAGCCCATAGCAAAAACGGCCCGCTTGCGCGGGCCGTCTGCTGTTGCATCCGGGCAGGAGGGCTTAGACCTCCACGCCCTCGTCTTCCTTGTACGCATCGACCGGGATGCAGGCGCACATCACGTTCTTGTCGCCGTAGACGTTGTCCACGCGCGCCACCGGCGGCCAGTACTTCTGCTGGCGCAGGCTGGCCAGCGGGAAGGCCGCCAGCTCACGCGGGTAGGCGTGGGCCCACTCGCTGGCCGAGACCGCCGTGGCGGTATGCGGGGCGTGCTTGAGCGGATTGTCCTCACGGTCCAGTCGCCCGTCTTCGATCGCGGCGATTTCCTCGCGGATCTGGATCATCGCGTTGATGAAGCGATCCAGCTCGTGCAGCGATTCGCTCTCGGTCGGTTCCACCATCAGCGTGCCGGCGACCGGGAAGCTCAGGGTCGGGGCGTGGAAGCCGAAGTCGATCAGGCGCTTGGCCACGTCCTCGGCGCCGATGCCGGAGGTCTTCTCCAGCGGACGCACGTCCAGGATGCACTCGTGTGCCACCAGCCCGTTGCGGCCGGTGTACAGGGTCTTGAAGTGCGGGGCCAGGCGCTTGGCGATGTAGTTGGCGTTGAGCAGCGCGACCTGGGTGGCCTTGCGCAGGCCGGCGGTGCCCATCAGCGTGATGTACATCCAGCTGATCGGCAGGATCGAGGCGCTGCCGAAGCTGGCCGCGCTGACCATGCCGACATCGCCTTCGCCGCCCAGCACCTTCGGCAGGAACGGCGCGAGGTGCGACTTGACCGCGCACGGGCCGACGCCCGGGCCGCCGCCGCCGTGCGGGATGCAGAAGGTCTTGTGCAGGTTCAGGTGCGACACGTCCGAGCCCCACTTGCCGGGCTTGGCCACGCCGACCAGGGCGTTCATGTTGGCGCCGTCGGTGTACACCTGGCCACCGTGCTTGTGCACGATCTCGCAGATGTCCACCACCTCTTCCTCGAACACGCCATGCGTGGACGGGTAGGTGATCATCAGCGCGGCCAGGCGGTCGCTGTACTTCTCCGCATTGATGCGGATGTCGTCCAGGTCGACGTTGCCGTTGGCATCGGTCTTGGTCACCACGACCTTCATGCCGCACATCTGCGCCGAGGCCGGATTGGTGCCGTGCGCCGAATCCGGGATCAGGCAGACGTCGCGGTGGCCTTCGCCGCGCGAGCGGTGGTAGGCGCGGATCGCCAGCAGGCCGGCGTATTCGCCCTGCGCGCCGGAGTTCGGCTGCAGGCTGACCGCGTCGTAGCCGGTGCACTCGACCAGCATCGCTTCGAGGCCGTCGATCAGTTCCTTGTAGCCGGTGGCCTGGTCGGCCGGGGCCAGCGGATGGATGTTGGCGAACTCCGGCCAGGTCACCGGGATCATCTCGGCGGTGGCGTTGAGCTTCATGGTGCAGCTGCCCAGCGGGATCATGGTGCGATCCATGGCCAGGTCCTTGTCCGCCAGCGAACGCAGGTAACGCAGCAGTTCGTGTTCGCTGTGGTGGGTGTTGAACACCGGGTGGGTCAGGAAGGCGCTGGTGCGCACCAGATCGGCCGGCAGCGCATCGGCGGTGGCCGCATCCAGTGCGTCCACGTCGACGGTCGCACCGAACAGCTGGCCGAGCGCGACGATGTCGGCGCGGGTGGCGGTTTCGTCCAGGCTGATGCCGACCGCGTCGCTGTCGATCGCACGCAGGTTGATGCGCGCTGCGGCGGCCTTGGCGTGGATCGCCTTGGCGTCGATGTCCCTGACGTGCAGGGTGTCGAAGAAGTGCTCGCCCACGTTGACGCCGGCGCTGCGCAGGGCAGCGGCCAGGATCGCGGCCAGGCGGTGGGTGCGGCGGGCGATGCGGGTCAGGCCTTCCGGGCCGTGGTACACGGCATACATCGAGGCCATCACCGCCAGCAGCACCTGGGCGGTACAGATGTTGGAGGTCGCCTTCTCGCGGCGGATGTGCTGCTCGCGGGTCTGCAGGGTCAGGCGGTAGGCGGCATTGCCCTGCGCATCGACCGAGACGCCGATCAGGCGGCCCGGCATCGAGCGCTTGTACGCATCGCGGCAGGCCATGAAGGCGGCGTGCGGGCCACCGAAGCCGAACGGCACGCCGAACCGCTGCGAGTTGCCGACCACGATGTCCGCGCCCCATTCGCCGGGAGCGGCGATCAGGGTCAGCGCCAGCAGGTCGGTCGCCACCGCGACCAGGCCGCCACGCGCGTGCACGGCATCGGCCAGCGCCTTGTAGTCGCCGATATGGCCGAAGGTATCCGGGTACTGCAGCAGCACGCCGTAGGCTTCGGCGTCCATCGCCTCGGCCGGCGTGCCCACGCGCAGCACGATGCCCATCGGCTCGGCGCGGGTGCGCAGCAGTTCCAGCGTCTGCGGGTGCACGGCGTCGTGCACGAAGAAGGTGTCGGACTTCGACTTGGCCGAGCGCTTGGCCAGCGTCATCGCTTCAGCGGCGGCGGTGGCTTCATCCAGCAGCGAGGCGTTGGCGATCTCCATGCCGGTCAGGTCGGCGCACAGGGTCTGGAAGTTGATCAGCGCTTCCATGCGGCCCTGCGAGATCTCGGCCTGGTACGGGGTGTAGGCGGTGTACCACGCCGGGTTTTCCAGCACGTTGCGCAGGATGACGTTCGGGGTCAGCGTGCCGTAGTAGCCCTGGCCGATGAAGGTGCGGAAGACCTGGTTCTTGTCGGCGATGGCGCGGATCTTGGCCAGTGCCTGCACTTCGGTCAGCGACTCGGGCAGGTCCAGCGGTGCCGGCGACTTGATCCCGGCCGGGACGATCGCATCGGTCAGCGCGTCCAGCGAGGCGTGGCCGACCACGTCGAGCATCTGCGCGATTTCGGCGTCGTTGGGGCCGATGTGGCGTTCGACGAACGCGTGGCTGTGTTCAAGCTCGCGCAGGGAGGGGGTGTTCTGGGACATGGCTGGCATCTCGGAGAGTGGGCACGCACGTTCGGAAAGCGGCCGGGGCCAGGGCGCGTCGCGGGCGACAGCGATCCACCGGACCTTGCGGTCTTCCTGGGTGCCCCTCTGTCCTTTTGCCTGAGAGTTTAAAAGCGCGCATCTGCGTGCTTCGTGCCCCTTCGGCGCCGGCATTCGCCGGTCTCTCCAGAGTTTTGATGCGGGTGGTATCGGGCCTGAGCGATTACGGGCGTTGCGCCTTCGGCAGCGGGTGTCCGCTTCTCCCACCATGTAGCCCGGCGATTATAGCCCAGCGCTTTCGGCCGCTGGGCCTTTCCAGCACATGAATACGGGGCCGTCCGGACCCCGGAAACGTGCCCCCGGGCATGGTGCCGGGCGCGGCAAAGGCCTATGATCGCTGGATCCTCGTATTCATCTGGCGCCGCCCGTACCGGGCTGGCGCCCGCCGCGCATTGCGCACGGCCGCTGACGGAAGCCCGCATGACGCCCGCCTCACCCTCGACCCGCCGCCTGGCCCTGCTGCTCGCAGGCCTGGCGATGTTCGGTCCGTTCTCGATCGACACCATTTTCCCGGCCTTCCTGCTGCTGGGCGACCGCATGCAAGTGGACCAGGTCGCGGTGCAGCAGACCATCAGCGTGTACCTGCTGTTCTACGGCCTGATGAGCCTGGCGCACGGCCCGCTCTCGGATGCGTTCGGCCGCCGGCGGGTGATCATCGGCGGGCTGGTGCTGTTCATCGGCGCCTCGATTGGTTGTGCGCTGTCGCGCGACATGACCACGCTGCTGGTGTTCCGCGCGCTGCAGGGCGTGACCGCCGGTGTCGGCGTGATCGTCGGCCGCGCGGTGATCCGTGATCTGTACCACGGTGCCGATGCGCAGCGGTTGATGAGCCAGGTCTCGATGATCTTCGGCGTCGCGCCGGCGATCGCGCCGATCATCGGTGGCTGGATCCTGCTGGGCGGCGGCGACTGGCCGTTGATCTTCTGGTTCCTGGTGCTGTTCGGCGTGGTGCTGCTGCTGGCCACCAGCAAGTGGCTGCCGGAAACCCACCCCGTTGAAGCACGCACGCCGCTGTCGATGCGCGAACTGCTCCGCAGCTACGCGCGCATGGGCTCCAACCCGCGCCTGCTGCGCCTGGCCGCGGCCGGGGCGTTCAATTTCTCCGGCATCTTCCTGTACATCGCCTCGGCGCCGGTGTTCGTGATGCAGCACCTGCAGCTGGGCGAGGGCGGCTTTGCCTGGCTGTTCATTCCGACCATCGGCGGCATGACCGTGGGCTCGTTCCTGTCCGGCCGGATGGCCGGGCGGATCGTGCCGCAGCGGCAGATCGCGATCGGCTTCGCGCTGTGCGCGGTCTCGGCGCTGCTGAATTTCGGTTACGTGGTGTCGGTGCCGCAGATCGCATTGCCGTGGGCGGTGATGCCGATCTTCCTGGGCGGTGTCGGCATGGCGCTGATCTTCCCGATCCTGGCGCTGGCCGTGCTGGACATGTATCCGCATCAGCGCGGCCTGGCCTCGTCCATGCAGATGTTCATCCAGCTGATGATCAACACGGTGGTGGCCGGCGTGGTCTCGCCGATGCTCAGCAGCAGCCCCCTGCATCTGGCCTTGGGCTACGCGGCGTTCTTCGCCATCGGTGGCAGCTTCTGGTACTGGGAGCGGCACGCCGAGCGCCGCCGTGAAGTACTGACGCCCATCGAGTGACCCCCTGCCGCACAGGCCCGCCAGGGGCCGTGCGGTATCCTTGGCGCTTTGACGCAGTCCGGATTTTCCCATGTCGACCACCTCCAAACTGCGCCGCGACATCCGCCGGCGCCGCGAAACCCAGGCCGCCAACCGCGAGCAGGCCACCGCCACGCCGGTTGAGCCGCATGCCGAACTGCGGGACCAGCAGCGCACGCTGCTGGCCGGCATCGTCCGCCGGGACGGCGAGTGGGTGCTGGGCATGGATGGTCGCATCGCCGGCCAGACGCCGAGCGCGGCGCGGGTGCTGGCCCTGATCATGCAGGCCGCCGAACTGCACGAACGCCAGGGAACGCCGGTGCGCCTGGTGTATTCGGATGCACTGAAGGACGCCGCGCATGCCGAGGCGAAAGCGGACGGCATGGATTTCGAGCAGTTCAAGGTCGAGCTGGCGGCAGCCCTGAAACCGAAGTCATAACGCCGCGTTGGGTGGCCGTGCCCGTCCCCCGGCTGCAGTCCCCGATGTGCGCATAAAAAAACCGGCCTTGCGGCCGGTTTTTCGTTTTACCGCTGTCGCCGGGCGGGCCCCGGCGGCAGCCGTTACGGTGCCTTGGGGGCCACCGGTGCAGCCGCGGCCGTCGAAGCCTGCCAGCCACACATCTGGCCCTGGTTCTGCTGCTTGAGCCACTCGTTGACCGGGGTGAAGTACTCGATCATCGGGCCGGCATCGAGCTTGTCGCCGCCGGTGATTTCCTTCAGCGTGGCCTGCCACGGCTGGCTGGCGCCCTTGCTCAGCATCGCCCAGAACTTCTGGCCGGCTTCCTTGTTGCCGTAGAAGCTGCACTGGTGCAGCGGGCCCTTGTAGCCGGACGCATCGCACAGGCCCTTGTAGAACTGGAACTGCAGGATGCGCGCCAGGAAGTAGCGGGTGTAGGGGGTGTTGCCCGGCACGTGGTACTTGGCACCCGCGTCGAAGAATTCCTCACCGCGCGCGCTGGCCGGGGCCACGCCCTGGTACTTGGCCTTCAGGTCCCACCACGCCTGGTTGTAATGGTCCGGGGTGATCGAACCGTCGAACACGCCCCAGCGCCAGCGGTCGATCATCAGGCCGAACGGCAGGAACGACACACCGCTCAGGGCCATGCGCATCTGCGCGTTGATGGTGGCTTCGCGGCTTTCCTGCGGCGTGTCGACCAGGCCGATCGAGTTGAGGTACTGCGGCGTCATCGCGAGCACGATGGTGTCGCCGATCGCTTCGTGGAAGCCGTCGTTGGCGCCGCCCTGGAACAACGGCGGCAGCGGGTTGTAGGCCAGGTCGTAATAGATATGGCCCAGCTCGTGGTAGATCGTGGTGAAGTTCTCTTCGTTGGGCTTGATGCACATCTTGGTGCGCACGTCGCCGTCCATGTTCATGTCCCACGCGCTGGCGTGGCAGACCACATCACGGTCCAGCGGCTTGATGAACTGGGTCTTGTCCCAGTACGACTTCGGCAGGGCCGGCATGCCGAGCGAGACGTAGAAGTCCTGCGCGCGCTCGGTCATCTGCTTGGCGGTGCGCAGTTCGGCCTCACGCTGCGCCTTGTACAGCGCCTCCACGTTCGCGCCGCTGCCGGCCTTGGCCAACGCGCCGCTGAGGTTGGTCTGGTACTGCTTTTCCAGTGCGGCGGTGATATCCAGGTTGCCCGCGCCGGGGTACGGTTCCAGCTGGTCCCACAGGTTGGACCAGTCCTGCTGCCACATGTTGCCGGTCAGGTGCGCGGCGATCAGGCCGCCGTTGACCTCGGCTTTGTCCTTGCCGTAGGTGGCGTCGAGCTTGGTACGTGCATAGCAGTGCAGCTGCTCGTACATCGGCTTGACCTGGTCCCACAGGCGGTCGGTTTCCGGTCCGATCTGGTCGGCGGGCATGTCGTAGCCGCTGCGCCACATCTGGCCGGCGTCGGCGAAGCCCATTTCCTTGGCGCCTTCATTGACCAGGCTGACGAAGCGTTCGTAATCGGCGCGCATCGGCTTGGTGGTGCCGTGCCAGCCCTGCCAGGCGTCCAGCTGCTGGTCGTAGTCGCGGCTGCGGGCGAGCACCTGTTCCAGGTCGCCGAGCTGGCGGCAGGTCTGCGGGTTGGCTTCGTCGGTGCAGTACTTGCCGGAGCCGTAGGCGCCTTCCATGCGGCTGGCGATGCGGGTCAGCTCGGAGAGCTTGGCCGGGTCGCGCGGGGCCGGCATGGAGGTCATCAGCTTGAGCAGGTGGATCTGGCGCTTGGTGTCTTCGCTCATGGGCTGGCCGTCGTATTGGCCGGCCTGGGTGATCCAGCCGTTGAGGACGGTGAGCCAGCGTTCGTTGGCCTTGGCCGCGACGCGCTCGGAATCGTCATTGATGTAGGTGGAGGACAGCCACTGCGCCGAGGTCATTTCCGGGTACATGGCCTTGTACTCGGCGTTGACGCGGGCGATGAACTGGTCCGCGGTTTCCTTGGACTGGGTGGCGCCCGCAGCCGGTGCATCGGCGGGGGACGGTTCCTTCTGGCAGGCCGCCAGCGTCAGTGCGGCAGCACTGACTGCCAGGGCCAGCAGGAGCGGGCGGTGGTTCACGGGCACATCCTTGGGTGGTGACAGACCGGCGAAGGCTAGTGAAGCGCCGGGCGCACCGCAAGGGGCAGGGCAGCAGGGTTCGGGTGGGATCGTAGCGCCAACGTCAACGGCGTGGCGTCATGGCATCGTGGTTTGGGTCGGTGCGAGCGGGTTGTCGGGACCCGCCGTGAACCCGTCCATGGGGGCTCGATATGCGCCATCCATGGCGCATAACGGTCCCGCCAACCCACCCACACCGCCCCGTCGACAGTGGGTCGGTGCTCATGGGAACAACAACGGCGTTCAGAGCGAACGTTGGCTGTCTCAGCGAATGCTGTGCCTTTGCCTGCCTCGACCAAAACGGAAGAGCGAATAGCTGACAGCAGTGGTCGTTCCGCTTCAAACCTCGCACGACGCAAACAGATCCCGGTCACGCTCATACACCGAGGTCTTGACCTGCATCAGCCCCAGCACCGACGGGAACAGAGTGTCGTGATCGGTGTACTTGCCCGCGCGCTCCCGCACGCAGGCCAGGTTGAGCCCACGGTTGGCGGCGAAGGACGGGGAGAACCACATCGTCATCGGCACGCGGGTCTGTTCCTGCGGGGCGATCGCGTACGGCACACCGTGCAGGTACAGACCCTTCTCGCCCAGCGACTCGCCGTGATCGGAGAGGTAGATCATCGCGGTGTCGTAGTCGTCCATGCCCTTGAGGGTGCCGATCGTGCGCGAGAGCAGGTGATCGGTGTACAGCAGCGCGTTGTCGTAACTGTTGGTGATCTGCGCGCGGCTGCATTTGCCGAGGTCCGGTGTATCGCAGGTGGGGGTGAAGCGGCGGAAGCGTGCCGGATAGCGCTCGAAGTAGCTCGGCCCGTGGTTGCCCAGCTGATGCAGCACCACCACGCGGTCACCGGGTCTGGCGCGGACCTGGGCGGCGAGGTCGTCGATCAGGATTTCATCCATGCAGCGCCCGTTGGTGCACAGGGTCGGGTGCTTGGCATCGTCCAGTGCCTGCATCTCCAGGCCCTCGCAGACGCCCTTGCAGCCGGACTGGTTGTCGCGCCACAACGTGGCGATGCCGGCGTGGTCCAGTACGTGCAGCAGCGATTGGTGCGCGCGGATCTTCTTCTCGTCGTAGTCGTGGCGGCCGTAGGGCGAGAACAGGCAGGGCAGGGAAACTTCGGTGCTGGTGCCGCACGAGTGCATGTCGCGGAAGTTGATCACTCCGGCCTGGGCCAGTTCCGGCGTGGTCTGCCTGGCGTAGCCGTTGAGCCCCCAGTTCTGCGCGCGCGCGGTCTCGCCCATGACGATCACCAGCAGGCGCGGGCGGCTGGCCGCAGCACGCGGAGTCGCTTTGGCATCCATGCCGATCGGCAGCTTGGGAGCGCGCTGGATCGGATTGTCACCGCGCACTGCCTTGGGCAGGCCGAGCAGGAAATTGCCGGGCGTGGCCAGGTAACGCACTTCGCGCTGGTTGCGCATCAGCGATGACATTTCCTGGAAGGACAGCATCGCCCCGCCGAAGGCGATCAACGCCGAGAGCAGCAGAAAACCGATGCGCCACAGCAGCGCCGCGCCCAGCGTGCGCCGGCGCAGCTGCACGCGCCACAGCAGCAGCATGGGTGCGAAGGCCAACAGCAGCAACGGCAGGATCAGGGTGGGGGTGATCAGTTCCCGGCTCTCCTTGTGGTCGGTCGCCAGCACGTTGCGCAGCATGTCCGCATCCAGATAGATGTGGTAACTGCCCATGTAGTGCGCAGCCAGTGCGGTGCCGATCAGCAGCACGCTGAGGATCACCTTGGCATTCCAGCGCCAGACCAGCAGCCCCATCAGCAGGCTGTGCGCGCCGACCAGGAACAGCAGCAGCGAGAGCGCGAAGCGGAGGCTACCCGGGTGGGTCGCCATCGCGCTGTGCCAGAACAAGCCATTGCAGGCCAGCGCGAAGAACACGCTGGTGAGCAGGATCAGGGTCTCGGTCGTGCACTGCGGGCGCCAGGCACGCAGCGCGGCCAGCGCCGGGAAGCGCGCGGCGCGCGGGAGGGTGGCGCTCATGCGGCCTCTCCCGGGCCGGCGACCGGTGCAGCGCTACGTTCGCCGCGCAGCACACGCTGTACCGGCAGATACAGGCCGAGCGACACCCCCCAGCAGATGGCCAGCGTCCACAGATCATGCGAGAGGAAATGCGCGCCACGCAGTTGCTGCGAGAACCCGAACACGCCGCCGGCCAGCAGGCCGACCGCCAGGCCGCGCCAGCGCCAGGCGGGGCGCACCATCAGGGCGAAGAAGTACAGGCTGATCCACGCAAAGCCTGCGCTGGAGTGCCCGCCCGGGAAGCACACCCCGCGCGGCATGCCCGGTGGGCGTGTGGCGAACAGGCCGATGAACGCGCGGGTGCCGCCGTAGCGGGTCAGATCCCACGGGCAGTCCATGTTGGTCAATGACTTGAGCAGCGAGACCAGACCGGTGCCCAGCGCGACCGCCAGCACCAGGTACAGCAGCGGCCAGCGCCACCCGGCCGCACGCTCGCTGCGCCACGCGTGGAAACACAGCACGATCGCCACGAGCGCCGCCACACTGCTGGCCCATTTGCCGGCTTGATGGATCAGATGCGTGGTGAACCAGGCGTTCTGCAGCGCCCACTGCTGGCCTTCCAGGCGATACCACTGGTCGGCCAGCCACTGGTCGCCCCCGGCGCCCATCAGCACCGCACTGGCGAGCAGGGTCAACGCCAGCGGAGCCCAGAGGTGGTCGCGGAGGAAACCCGGCGTGGCCGTGGCAACGGGCGCGGAGGAAAGAGCAACGGTGGACGCTGGGAACATGGACAAAGGGGCCGGCGGAGATTCCGGCGCCATGGTCGTCAGCGGGGTGTCGGAGAGCGGTCGGAGCGATGTTGGCCACCGGTTAAGCGCGACCTGCCGTTCAGTCTTCCTCGTCCTGCGCGGTGTCGGTCGCGGTCACCGCCGCGTGGCAGTCCGGCTGCCACGCGGTGCCCGGCAACAGCAGCCAGCGGTTGCGGTTCGCGCTGCCGATCTCGATCACGGCCGCGGGGTCCACGCAGGGACTGATCGCTTCATCCAGCACCAGCAGCCAGCGCTGCGCGGGCGCCTGCGCCAGCCACGGGCCGGCGGCCTGCCATTGCTGCTCCCACGGTGTCTTGAAACCGAAGTCGGTGACGGGGCGGTCGGCCTGCAGCAGGTTCTGCTCGCGCCAGGCGACCACGCCCAGTTCGGCCTGCGGGCCGATCCGCGCGCCCACCTGCTGCATCACGGCGGAGGCGGAGCTGTACGGGTCCAGGGTTGGCATCAGCACCCAGCCATACAGATTCCAGAGCAGGAATGACGTCGCCACCACCAGCGCGCCGACACGGCGTGGCCGCCACCACAGTGCCAAGGCCAGCAGCACTACGCCGAAGGCGAGCAGCCAGCCGCCGAGCACCGGCAGCAGGCTGTCGGGCATGGCGCGCCGTGCCAGTTGCGCATGCGCCCACGCACTGCCGTTCCAGAGCTGCAGGCCGATGTACAACCCGGCCGCGCCCAGCACGACGACATACGCCCACAGCAGCCAACGCGGCCCGGCACGACGCAGCAGCCCGGGCAGCAGGGGCGCGGCGGCCAGGCACAGCGCGGGCAGCATCGGGAAGATATAGACCTCGCGCTTGCCCGGGCTCGCGCTGAAGAACACCAGTACCAGCAGGGCCCAGCCCAGCAGCAGCCACCAGCGCCCGTCCAGGCGCTTGAGGCGCCGCCACCATGCCGGGATCAGCGCGGGCAGCAGCAGGCTGCCGGGCAGCCATAGGGTCGCCATCACCTGCAGGTAGTACCAGGCCGGCTTTACGTGGTGCCAGGCGTTGGCGTAGCGGGTGCCGGTCTGTTTGAACAGCAGTTCACGCGCATACGCGTGCAGGGCCGGATCGGGCGAGTGCAGCAGTGCCACCCCCAACGGCGCCAGCCAGACCGCGGTGCCGAGCAGGAACGCCGGCAGCAGCCACCACAGATCGCGCGCGCTGCCCGGCGGCAGCGCCGTGCCACGAGTGCGCCAGCGCCAGAGGGCAAACGGCACCAGCACCAGCAGCGGCAGGAAGCCCACGCCCTTGGTCACCGTGCCGAGACCGGCCGCGACGCCGGCCAGCCACAGCGCCGGCCGGTTGCGGCCCTCCAGCAGATGCCGCAGCAGCCCCCACAGCGACAGGGTGGTCATCGCCACCAGCACCATGTCGATCTGGGCCCGTTTGGCCATCAGGCCGAACTGCAGGCAACTGAACAAGGCGAGCATGGCCCACCACCCGACGCGCCGGGTCCACAGCCGCCGACCCATATCCCAGGTCAGCCACAGGGTCAGCAGGGCCGCCAGCAGCGACGGCACCAGGAAGGCAACGGCCCAGCCGCCGAACAGCTGGTGGCTGGCCGCCTGCATCCACATGAAAACAGGGGGTTTTTCCGCATACAGTTCGCTGCCGCGGTGGGGCAGCAGCCACTGGCCGGAGTCGACCATGGCACGGGCCGCCAGCACGAAACGCGGCTCATCCGGCGGCGAGGGCTGGCGCAGGCCGATGCCGGCCGCCAGCGCCAGCAGCAGGGCAAGGCAGACCAGCACACGCGGCCAGCGCCGCAGGAAGAAGGATTCGGTCACGCCCAGGCTCATCGGCAAAACAGCCACTGTCTGCCCGACAGCGTAGGAAAAGCGTCGGAACCACCCGATTGCGACCGGATTCCGACATGGTTCCCGCTACCATGCGCGCAACCGGTCAAGAGAGTGTCCCATGCGGCTGCTGGTCATTGAAGACAACCGTCAGCTGGTTGCCAATCTTTTCGATTACTTCGAATCGCGGGGCCATGTGCTTGATGTCGCGCCCGACGGCGTGACCGGGCTGCATCTGGCCGTGTCGCAGCCCTATGACGCGCTGATCCTGGACTGGATGCTGCCGCGCATGGAAGGCCCGGAAGTGCTGCGGCGGCTGCGCGCCGACCACGGTTCGGAAGTGCCGGTGATCATGCTGACCGCCCGCGACGAACTGCCGGACAAGATCGCCGGTTTCCGCGCCGGCGCCGATGATTATCTGACCAAGCCGTTCGCGCTGCCCGAGCTGGAAGTGCGCCTGGAAGCACTGATGGTGCGTGCCAAAGGGCGCAACCCGCGCAAGGTGCTGGAGGTGGCCGACCTCAGGCTGGATCTGGCCACGCTGGAAGCGCAGCGCGACGGCAAGCCGCTGCACCTGTATCCGGCCTGCCGCAAACTGCTGGAAGTGCTGATGCGTGCCAGCCCGGGGGCGGTCACCCGCCAGCAGCTGGAGTTCGCGCTGTGGGGCGACGAGCTGCCCGACGGCGATCTGCTGCGCTCGCATGTCTACGAACTGCGCCGCAGCGTGGATGGCCCGTTCCAAAAGAAGCTGATCCATACCCTGCCGCGGGTGGGGTACCGCCTGGGCGTGTCGGCTGCGGATACTGCCGATGCAGTGGCGTAAGCGCACGCCCATGCCAGCGCCGATGCACCGGCGCATGGTGTGGTGGCTGCTGGGGTATCTGGCCCTGATCTCGCTGGCGGTGTTCAGCGTGGGCAACTATGTGCATGAACATGCCGAGCACTCGGCATGGCGCGCGCTGCTCAACTCCGAGCTGGACAGCATCGTCAACCACATCGAACACGAGCCGCACTACCGCTGGCAGGATTCGGACACACTGCGGTTGTTCCATATCAACGGCAGCCCGGCGGTGCCGGAGAGCCTGCGCACGCTGCACCCGGGCCTGCACGACGGGGTGATGGTCAATGATCGCCAGAGTGCGGTGATGATCCGCGAGACCCCGCAGCTGGGGCGGCTGGCGCTGGTGCTGGACATCAACGATTTCCATGAGCTGGAACAGTTCGCCACGCGCTGGGTGTTGCTGGCCGGCGTGCTGATGATCATCGTCACCGTGCTGATGGCGTCCTTCGGCGTCGGCCGGTTGGTGCGCCCGCTGAGCTCGCTGGCCAAGCGCATCGATGAGCTGCACCCGGGTGTTCCCGGGCAGCGGGTGGAGGTGGACCCGCGTGCCAGCTCGGAGCTGTACGTCATTGCCAATGCGCTCAACGATTACCTGGCGCGCAACGAACAGTTCGTCGAGCGCGAGCGCGTGTTCATCAGCACGGCCAGCCATGAACTGCGCACGCCGATCGCGGTGATCACCGGGGCCTCGGAGCTGGCGCTCGGCCAGCCTGACATCCCTGAGCGTGCGCGACAGCAGATGCAGCGCGTGCACCGCACGGCGCAGGGCGTGGAGCAACTGATCCAGCTGCTGCTGGTGCTCGCGCGCGATCCTGCGCGGTTGGCCGCACTGGGCGAACGCATTCCCTTGGACCTGCTGGTACCGGACATCATCGAAGACCATCGTCACCTGATGGGCGACAAGGACCTGCGCATCGGGATCGATGGCCTGGCGCGGGTGGACATCATCGCGCCGCTGGGCGTGGTGCAGGCGGCGATCGGCAACCTGCTGCGCAACGCGATCGAGAACAGTGGCCGCGGCACGATCCACATCCAAGTGTCGGACCAGGCGGTGGTGACGCTGCAGGATCCCGGGCTGGGCATGAGCCCGGAGGAGATCGCGGCCGTCTACGCCCGCATGGCGCGGGGCGACCGCAACGAGCAGAGCGGGATCGGCCTGGAGCTCATCGCCCGGCTCTGTGAACACCTTGGCTGGGCGTTGCAGATCCAGCCCTGCGTGCCGCGTGGGACCTGCGTGATCCTGGATCTGGGGGCCTCGCTGCCGGAGCGCAGCCGCACGGGCTCGCTGCCAGCGTCGTGATCGCCCTGATCGCTGCGCTGCAAAGTGTGACCTCGTGAAGACAATGTTAAGCTCCGGAGGCGCCGCTCTATGCGGCGCTTTTTTTATCCCTTCGATCGACAGAGGATGGCGTGATGCCGACCGAACCCAGTACTGCCCTGATCACCAATGACATCGTCGGCCTCGGCCTGATCGCCGCCACGCTCGCCGTGATTTTCTGGGCCGCCAGCGGCCCGACGCCGCTGCTGAAGAAGGTGTTCGCCTGGGTGCCGGCGCTGCTGCTGTGCTACTTCATCCCGGCCATCTACAACACCGCCGGCCTCATCGACGGCCACAACACCTCGCTCTACAACCCGATCGCCCGTGACGTGCTGCTGCCTGCCGCGCTGGTGCTGCTGACGCTCTCGATCGACCTGAAGGGCGTCATGAAGCTCGGCCCGAAGCTGCTGCTGGTGTTCTGCGCCGGCACGCTGGGCATCATCCTCGGCGCCATCGTGTCGTTCCAGACGATGTCCTGGATCCACCCGGCCACCGTGGCCGGCGATACCTGGAAGGGCATGGCCGCACTGGCCGGCAGCTGGATCGGTGGCGGTGCCAACATGGTGGCGATGCGCGAAGTATTCGGCACCGATGCGACCACGTTCGGCCAGTTCGCCGTGGTCGATGTGGCCTGCGCGAGCCTGTGGATGGCGGTGCTGCTGTTCCTGGCCAACCGCGCCCCGCAGATCGATGCGCGCAACGGGGCCGATACCCGCGCCATCGATGAGATGAAAGCCCGGATTTCTGCCTACGAAGCGCAGAACGCGCGCATTCCCAGCCTGACCGACCTGATGGTGATCGTCGGTGTGGCACTGGGTGGTGTCGGCCTGGCGCATGCCATCGCGGCGCCGCTGAGCGGCTGGTTCAAGGCCAATGTGAGCTGGGCCAGCCAGTTCAGCCTGGACAGCGCATTCGTCTGGGTGGTCCTGTTGTCCACCGCGCTCGGCCTGGCCCTGAGCTTCACCCGCGCGCGGCGGCTGGAATCGGCCGGTGCGTCGCGTCTTGGCACGATGTTCCTGTACTTCCTGATCGCCTGCATCGGCATGCAGATGGACCTGCTCTCGCTGCTCGACCGTCCGTGGCTGTTCGCGCTCGGTGCGATCTGGATGCTCACGCACATTCTGGTGCTGTGGATCGCCGCCAAGCTGTTGCGCGCACCGCTGTTCTTCTTCGCGATCGGCTCGCAGGGCAACATCGGTGCAGCGGCATCGGCCCCGGTGGTCGCCGCGGCATTCCATCCATCGCTGGCCCCGGTCGGCGTGCTGCTGGGCACCGTGGGCTATGCCACCGGGACCGGGCTGGCCTATGTGACCGGGCTGATCCTGAAGTGGATGGCCGGCGCCTAAGGCGGGATCGAGGCGCCACGACCCACGTCGTGGCCGGTCCAGGCCGCGGTGCGGCCCAATGAAAACGGCGGCGCTTTCGCGCCGCCGTTTTTTTGTATCGGTATCCCGATCAACAGTCGGGACCGTGCGGATGCTGCGGCTTCAGCAGCACCGTCCTCCGTTCTTGCCGCTGTAACGCGCCTCCTGGCGCTCGCGGAAGAACGTCTTGTAGTCCATCGGCACGCGGTCCGGATGCTTCTCCAGCACATGCCGGACGTAGTTGTCGTAGTCGGGAATGCCGCAGCACAGCCGCGCGGTCTGCACCAGGCGCCGCCAGATGCGGCGGTGGGCCTGGTACTGACCGGCGGGGACGAGTTCGGTACTCATCACAGGTCCGCCATCTGGTGCGGTTCCAGCGCCACGTACGGGGTTTCCCTGTCGGTCCGCTGCGGGGTGCGACGGGCCATGAAGATGGTCTTGATCGCGTAGAACAGGATCGAGAACACCACGAACAGGAACAGCACGGTCAGGCCGGTGTTGACGTAGGCGTTGACCACGATCTGGTGCATCTGGCCGACGGTCTTGGCCGGCGCGGTCAGCGTGCCGCTGGCGATCGCATCCTGGTACTTGTGCGCCTGGGCCAGGAAGCCCTGTGCCGGGTTCTTGTCGAAGATCTTGATCAGGCCCGCATACGTGGTGCAGATCAGCAGCCACACGGCCGGCACGCCGGTCACCCAGGCGAAGCGGTCACGCTTCATCTTGAACAGCACCACGGTGCCGAGCATCAGTGCGATACCCGCCAGCATCTGGTTGGAGATGCCGAACAGCGGCCACAGGGTCTGGATGCCGCCGAAGGGATCGACCACGCCCGTGTAGAGCAGATAGCCCCACAGCGCCACGCAGCCGGCGGTGGCGATGATGTTGGCAGTCCACGATTCGGTCTTCTTCAGGGCCGGGATGAAGTTGCCCAGCAGGTCCTGCAGCATGAAGCGACCGGCACGGGTACCGGCATCGACCGCAGTGAGGATGAACAAGGCTTCGAACAGGATCGCGAAGTGGTACCAGAACGCCATCATCGCGTTGCTGCCGCTCGGGATCGCCTCGTGCAGGATCTGCGCGATGCCCACCGCCAGCGTCGGTGCGCCACCGGCGCGGTGCAGGATGGTGGGCTCGCCGATGGCCGCGGCCGTCGCCTCCAGCTGCTCGGGGGTGATGATGAAGCCCCACGTATTGCTGATGTAGGCCGCAGCGGAGACCGCATCCGGACCGATCACGGCGGCCGGCGCGTTCATGGCGAAGTAGATGCCCGGATCGATGATCGAGGCGGCCACCAGCGCCATCACCGCGACGAACGATTCCATCAGCATGCCGCCGTAGCCGATGTAGCGCATGTGGCGCTCATTGGCGAGCAGCTTGGGCGTGGTGCCCGAGGCGATCAGCGCATGGAAACCGGACACCGCGCCGCAGGCGATGGTGATGAACAGGAACGGGAACATCCCGCCTTTCCAGACCGGGCCGTCGCCAGTAGCGGCGAACTGGGTCAGCGCCGGCATCTTCAGTTCCGGCATGACGATCAGGATGCCGATCGCCAGCGCCACGATGGTGCCGATCTTGAGGAAGGTGGACAGGTAGTCGCGCGGCGCCAGCAGCAGCCACACCGGCAGCACCGAGGCAACGAAGCCGTAGCCGATCAGCATCCAGGTGATCTGGATGCCGGTGAAGGTGAAGGCCGGGCCCCAGACCGGATCGGCGGCGACCTTGCCACCGAACCAGATCGCGGCCAGCAGCAGGATCAGGCCGACCACGGAAATCTCACCGATCTTGCCCGGGCGGATGTAGCGCATGTACACGCCCATCAGGATCGCGATCGGCATGGTCGCGATGACCGTGAACATGCCCCAGGGGCTTTCGGCCAGCGCCTTGACCACCACCATCGCCAGCACCGCGAGGATGATGATCATGATCAGGAAGGCACCGAACAAGGCGATGGTGCCGGGCACCGGCCCCATTTCCTCGCGCACCAGATCGCCCAGCGAGCGACCGTTGCGGCGGCTGGAGAGGAACAGGATCATGAAATCCTGCACCGCGCCGGCCACGACCACGCCCACCACCAGCCAGAGCAGGCCGGGCAGGTAGCCCATCTGCGCGGCCAGCACCGGCCCGACCAGCGGGCCTGCACCGGCGATGGCGGCGAAGTGGTGGCCGAACAGCACGTGCTTGTTGGTCGGAACGTAGTCCAGGCCATCGTTGTTGATCACCGCGGGCGTGGCCCGGGTCGGATCGAGCTGCATCACCTTGTCGGCGATGAACAGGCTGTAGAAGCGATACGCGATGAGATAGATGGAGACCGCAGCGACGACGATCCACAGCGCATTGATGGGTTCACCGCGGCGCAGCGCGACGGTGCCTAGACAGAATGCGCCAAGCAGTGCGATGACTGCCCAGCCCAGTTTCGAAAAACCTTTCATGAGATTGCGTCTCCCTGGAGATCGTCGTAAGAGTCCGCCTTGGCACTGACGGGGTCAATGCAATGACGGGGGCTTGCCGCTAGTACTTTGGTCGTAGGCTGGTTGTGGCACGTGCCCGTGCACGTCATCGGAACATCACGCTTGGAACAATCGGTTGCGGGCGTGACGGTTGGCCGGCGGGGCCGGCGAGGCCATCTTGTCGATAGATCACCGACCCTGGAGTCACCATGAGCAGCCCAACCCCGGTGCGCGTGCTGCGCACCATCCGTGGCATGGCCACCTCCGATGGCGCCGGCGTCCGCCTGACGCGGGTCATCGGTGGGCCGTCGCTGCCCGACCTGGATCCGTTCCTGCTGCTGGATGAATTCGGCACGGACCGTGCCGAGGACTACATCGCCGGCTTCCCCAGCCATCCGCACCGCGGGTTCGAGACCGTCACCTACATGCTCGACGGCCGCATGCGGCACAAGGACAACCACGGCAACGAGGGCCTGCTCACGCCGGGCAGCGTGCAGTGGATGACCGCCGGACGCGGCCTGATCCACTCGGAGATGCCCGAGCAGGAATCCGGCCAGATGCGCGGTTTCCAGCTGTGGGTGAACCTGCCGGCGCGCGACAAGATGACGGACCCGAAATACCAGGAGTTCGCGCCGGACCACATCCCGGTGACGGCGCCGGCCGAGGGCGTGCAGGTCAAGGTGATCGCCGGGCAGGTGGGTGACACCGCCGGGCCGATCGTGCAGCCGGCCACCGACCCGGTGTATCTGGACATCACCCTGGAGGCGCGCGCGGGCTGGAGCTACACGCTGCCTGATGGCCACAACGCGTTTGCCTACGTGTTCGAAGGGGGGCTGGAGATCGGCGAGGGCGACGATGCGCGCCCGGTGGCCAAGCAGGAATTGGCGGTGCTGGGCGGCGGTCAGCAGCTGACCCTGCGCGCGGGCGAGACCGGTGCGCGCCTGATCCTGGTGGCGGGCCGCCCGCTGCGCGAGCCGGTGATGCGGCACGGGCCGTTCGTGATGAACACCAAGCAGGAGCTGATGCAGGCCTTCGTGGATTTCCAGGAAGGCCGCTTCTGAGGCGCGGCAGTGCCGGCCGTTGGCCGGCAACCGCATGACACCTGACCGTGGGGGAGGCGCCGGCCAGCGGCCGGCGCTACTGTTGCTTCCGGGATGAGTGCGGCGCACCGTCCCGGCCTCTTCCTCAGCGCCCGGCGGCAACGGCCGAGGGCGTCAGGTTCATCCCCTGTGCCAGCGACTGCAGCGAACCGAGTTCATTGGGATCACCGGCATACAGCGCGATCTGGGCGAAGCGGTTCCTGTCGAACTTCACCACGGTAATCCGGCGGGTGTCGTAGCCCGGCGGTTTCTGGCCGCCCAGGTCGGGCTGGTACCAGTACAGCGTTTCACCCGCGAAGCTGCCTTTTTCCTGGCGCAGCGCGCGGTTCAACGGCAGCTCGGGGTTGCGGACACTCAAAGTGAGACTGAGTACTTCACGTCCCTCGGCGGTGCTGGCCTTGCACAGGATCAGATCCCGCTGGGCCAGTTCCTGCCAGTGCAGGCCGCTGCTGGCGGGCAGGGACGGACATTCGCTGGTGGATTGCGCCGCGACGGCGCCGACAGACATCAGCAGACACACACACACGACAGCGCTCAGGACGTTCATGGTTCCCCCAGGGTCGATGATCGCGTCCGTCGCTGACAGGCATTCCGGCGGCCGTCGACAACCCAGGCCGTGGTGGCGCATTCCCCGCGCGCGTACCGGATGACTCGCTGCCGTCAGTGTCGGACGAGTGACCCGGACCTTAACGGAATGTGACTCAGTGTACAAATAACGGTTTCAGGTGAACCTTTCCGCACCGCGGGCCGGGCAGCGCGCGGCCGCCCGGCCGGATCCTCAGCGGGGCGCCGCGCCGATCCATTTGTAGACGATGCCGCCGATCAGGCCGCCCAGCAGCGGCGCCAGCCAGAACAGCCAGAGCTGGCTCAGCGCACCGCTGCCGGCGAACAGGGCCACGGCGGTAGAGCGGGCCGGATTGACCGAGGTGTTGGTGACCGGAATGCTGATCAGGTGGATCAGGGTCAGGGCCAGCCCGATCGCGATCGGGGCAAAGCCCGCCGGTGCGTTGCCGTGGGTCGAGCCCATGATGACGATCAGGAAGAAGGCGGTCAGCACCACTTCGCACAGGAACGCCGCCGCGAGGCTGTAGCTTCCCGGTGAGAGCGCGCCATACCCGTTGCTGGCGAACGCGCCGGCCTGGCTGCCATCGATCTGGAAGCCGGGCGCGCCGGAGGCGATCTGCAGCAGGATGAAGCCGGCCAGCGCACCACCGAGCACCTGCGCGACGATGTAGGGGAGCAGGTCACGGGCCGGGAAGCGGCCGCCGGCCCACAGGCCGACGCTGACGGCCGGATTGAAGTGCGCGCCGGAGACATGCCCGAACGCATAGGCGCCGGTCAGCACGGTCAGGCCGAAGGCCAGCGCGACGCCCACGAAACCGATCCCCAGCGGATTGCCGTCGCCGCCGAACGTGGCGGCCAGCACCGCGCTGCCACACCCACCCAACACCAACCAGAACGTGCCCAGAAACTCGGCGGCCAGACGCTTGCCCATGCTCATCGATGTGCTCCACGTTATGCCCGGGGTGGGCAGGCGCAACGTAGCTGAATCGGGGTTCATCGGGGTGACGGTCACGTCAAGACCCGACGAACGGTTGGCCGCCGGGTGTGCGGCTCAGTACGCGGGCAGCGGAATGAACTCTTTGTCGTCCCCCGGAATCGTGCCGAAGCGGCCGGATTCCCAGTCGTGTTTGGCCTGCTCGATCCGCTCGGTGGAGCTGGAGACGAAGTTCCACCAGAGGTGGCGCGGGCCATCGAGCGGCTCGCCGCCCATCAGCATCGCCTTGATCGGGGTCTTGGCGCGCAGGCGGCCGCGGGCGCCGGGTTCGGGGATGATCAGGTGCTGGGCGGGAACGTCCACGCCGTCGAGCTGGGCCTGGCCTTCGAGGATGTACAGCGAACGCTCGGCGTGGCCGGTATCCAGGTCGATTTCCGCATCGGCGTCGAGATCGATGGCGACGTTGAGGGTATCGGCGAACACCTTGACCGGGGATTCTTCGCCGTACGCGCGGCCGGCGATGACGCGCAGCCAGGCACCGTTGCGGCGCTGCTGGGGCAGGGTGTCGGCGGCATGGTGGTAGAAGGCGGGATCGGTCTCTTCGGCACTCTTCGGCAGCGCCAGCCAGGTCTGCATGCCGTGCAGCGGATGGTCGTGTTCGCGCTCGATGGCAGGCGTGCGTTCGGAGTGGGCGATGCCACGGCCGGCGGTCATCCAGTTGACGTCGCCGGGGCGGATGACCTGGTCCGAGCCGAGCGTGTCGCGGTGGCCGATGGCGCCGGACCACAGGAAGGTGACGGTGGCCAGGCCGATATGCGGGTGCGGGCGCACGTCGATGCCGGTGCCGGGGGAGAGCACGGCCGGGCCCATCTGGTCGACGAAGACGAAGGGGCCGACGCTGCGCGCCTGCAGGGTCGGCACGGCGCGGCGCACCTGCAGGCCACCGATGTCATGGATGCGGGGGGCGATGATGGTCGTCATGCGGGCGGTCTCGCGGGCGGGGACAGAGCGGGAGGATCGCACGCGGGGTGTGGGGGTGGGAGGCCTGTATCGGTAACAGGGTGTTCTGGTTGCACGCCGGCGGCGGGAACAACAACGCCACCCTGCGGTGGCGTCGTCGTTTCAGGTCACGGCGATCCTCAGATCACCGGGTCACGCAGCACCGGCGAATCCCAGCCCGGGCGGGGGGCGAAACGGTCGCCATGGCGCTGCTGCAGGACCTTGAGGCGTTCGACCAGCGCGTCGGCACCGGTGGCGCGGATGTACTGGATCGGGCCGCCGCGGAACGGGGCGAAGCCGGTGCCGAAGATCACGCCGGCATCGAGCAGGTCGGCATCGGCGACGACGCCGTCGTGCAGGCAGGCCACCGCCTCGTTGAGCAGCGGCAGGATCAGGCGGTCTTCCAGATCGGCCGGCACCGCGTAGTTGGCGGGGACGTCCGGTTTCTGCGCGCGGCCGTTCTCCCACTTGTACAGGCCCTGGCCGTCCTTCTTGCCACGCTTGCCCTGTTCCACGGTCGCCAGTGCGGCCGGCACCTGCAGGCCGAGGAACGGCGCCAGCTCCTTGCCCACGCCGGCCGCCACATCCAGGCCGACGGTGTCGAGCAGTTCGATCGGGCCCATCGGCATGCCGAACTTGACCGCGGCCTTGTCCAGCACCGGGCCCGGCACGCCTTCGGCATACGCGGTGGCGGCTTCAAGCATGTACGGGAACAGCACGCGGTTGACCAGGAAGCCGGGCGTGCCGGCGACCGGTACCGGGAACTTGCCCAGCGCCTTGCAGAACGAAGCCAGGCGGCGCTCGGTCTCCGGCGCCATGCCGTCGTGATGGATGATCTCCACCAGCGGCATCTGCGCGACCGGATTGAAGTAATGCAGGCCGGCGAACTGCGCCGGACGCTGGATGTGGTCGCGCAGTTCGTCCAGCGGGATCGACGAGGTGTTGGTGGTCAGCAGCGCATCGGCCTTCATCTTCGGCTCCAGCGACTGGTACAGCTCACGCTTGGCCTCCGGGTTCTCGATGATGGCTTCGATCACCAGATCCGCCTGGGCCACGCCCTCGCCGGCAAGATCCGCCTTCAGGCGTGCCGCCACGGCCGGGCGCTTGCTGTCGTCCTTGACCCGCTTGGCGAACAGCGCCTGCGCGCGTTCCATGGCCGGGTCGATGAAGCGCTGCTCGCGGTCCTGCAGGGTCACGTTGAAGCCCTTGTAGGCCGACCACGCGGCGATGTCACCGCCCATCACACCGGCACCGACGACGTGCACGTGCTGGATGCCGTGGTCCTTGCCGCCGAGGGCTTTCAGGCGTTCGGTCAGGAAGAAGATGCGGATCAGGTTGCGGGCGGTCGGGGTGCCGGCCAGCTTGACCACGGCGCGGCGTTCGGCATCCAGTCGGGTCTGGATCGGGCTGCCACCGGTGCGTGCCCAGGTGTTGATCAGCGCGTACGGCGCCGGGTAATGCTCCTTCCGCGCCTTGCGGGCGACCTGCTTGGCCATCTGCGGGGCGAGCAGCCTGCGGGCCAGCCAGGTGTTGGTGATCCAGGCGGTCGCGCGCTGCTTGAACGGGCGGGTGGTGCCCTTCAGCGCGAGCGACACGGAGGTATCGAGCAGCACGGCCGGTGCGACGACCTTGTCGACCAGGCCGATGTTGCGTGCAGCCGAGGCCGACAGGTTGCGGCCGGTCAGCATCATGTCCATCGCGGCCGGTGCGCCGACCAGTTGCGGCAGGCGTGAGCTGCCGCCCCAGCCCGGGAAGATGCCCAGCTGGGTCTCCGGCAGGCCGATCCGGGTGGAGGGATCGTTCGACGCCACGCGGTAACGACAGGCCAGGGCCAGCTCGGTGCCGCCGCCCAGGCAATGGCCGTGGATCGCGGCGACGGTCGGGCAGGGCAGCTCGGCCAGCTTCTGGTAGGTGCTCTGGCCCCGGCGGATCGCGTCATTGACGGTACCGCGGCGGTCGAATTCCTGGAATTCCTTCAGGTCCGCCCCGGCGATGAAGCCGGCCGCCTTGATCGACTGGATCACCACCGCCTTGGGCGGGTCCATCGCGATCCGCTCGATCAGGTCGCCCAGTTCGAGCAGCACGTCCTGCGACATCGCATTGACGCTGCTGTCCTGGCGGTCGAGGCTGAGCACGACGACGCCATCGTCACGGATCTGCGGGTGCCAATGCGAGAAGCGGAGCCCATCGAAGCCTGAGAGCATGGGAACGTTCCATCCGGTTGTGTATGGAGAAGGGGGCTATGATCCAGAGGTTGTTTCCTCCCCGTCAAATCCCTATAGCTGGGGGAGAGAAGCCGTCGATCCATTGCCTGGATCGGAAACCTTAACGGAACGGTGGTTAAAAGCTGGTGCGGCGCGGTGTGATCGCGCGCTGAACTTTTCCCGGGATTGGCAGTCTCATTGCCCGACGTCGGTTGGGCTGACAGGAGTGCGGCCCCCCATGGCCGAGGTTGAAACACCACAGGAGCTGGACCTGGAGCTGGTCCGACGTGTGCAGCGTGGCGAGAGCGCGGCGTTCGATGTCCTGGTACGCAAGTACCAGCATCGGATCATCGCGCTGATCGGGCGCTACATCGCGGACTGGAGTGAATGTCAGGACGTGGCCCAGGACACTTTCGTCCGCGCGTATCGCGCGATCGGCAGTTTCCGGGGCGACGCCCAGTTCTATACCTGGCTGCACAGGATCGCCGTGAACACTGCCAAGAACCATCTCGCCGCCCACAACCGCCGCCCGCCCACCGATGACATCGAGATCGGGGACGCCGAGCAGTACGACAGCGGCACGCGCCTGCGCGACACCGACACGCCCGAGCGCGAGTTGATGCGCCAGGAGCTGGAGCAGACGGTGATGAAGGCGGTCTCCGCGCTGCCTGAAGAACTGCGCTCGGCCATCACCATGCGCGAGGTGGAGGGTCTGAGTTATGACGAAATCGCGCAGAAGATGGGGTGCCCGATCGGCACCGTGCGGTCGCGGATTTTCCGTGCCCGCGAGGCGATCGACACTGAACTTCGGCCGCTGCTCGATGTGGGCAGCGCCACCCGCGAGAAGAGCCGCGCATGAGCCACGATATGTCCAATGATGCTTCCCGGGGCGCGTCCCCCGATAAATTCGACGCCCATTACCGGCAGCAGCTGTCGTCGTTGATCGACGGCGAGCTGTCGGCCGATGAAGCCCGTTTCATGCTGCGTCGGCTGGAACACGATGAGACCTTGTCCAGCTGCAACGAACGCTGGCAGATGCTCGGCGATGTGCTGCGCGGGCAGGCCTGCGCGCCGGCGCCGGTCGATTTCGCCGAGCGGGTCCGCGTTTCCGTGGTCGCTGAGCCGGCACCAGCGATGCAGGCCAATGTCGAGCGCAGCCAGGACCGCAAGGAACGCCGTGGCGGCTGGCGTCGTTGGGGCGGTGGCGCGGCACTGGCCGCTTCCGTCGCGGCCGTGGCGATGTTCATGACCCGCGAGCAGCTGCCGGACCCGGCAGCGCTGGACGCGCCGACCACCATCATCGCCAGCCAGGCCGAGCTGCCGCCCGCGCCCGCGCCGGCGACCGAAGCCTCTGCCGCCGAGCAGGCGCTGGCCGTAGCGGCGGTTCCGGCTGCAGCCGTGGCGGCAGCCAGCCGCCGCCAGGACGTGGCAACTGCACGCCGTGCCAGCGCCACCCGCACCCAGCAGGCGGCACGCAGCGCTGCCGAGCGCAGTGCCGAGCCGCAGCGTGCGGTCGCCAGCCAGGCGCCGCTGACGCCGGCCGTACCGGCGGCCACTGCGCGCCAGTTCCCGTTCGGTGAGGTGGGCAATCTGCAGGCCAAACCGTGGCCGCGCTCCAGCCTGGCCCCGGCTGCGGGCGGCGCGCTCAATGCCAGCTTCTCCACGCAGGCACCGCAGGCCGCGTTCTATCCGTTCGAGCCGCGTCTTCAGGAATCGGCCGACACGGCCGAACCTGCGCGCCGGCACCGCGACTGAACATCGTTGCCCTGACGTTCCGCTCCGGCCTGTGCGCCGGAGCGCTCCCCCCCGCTTTGTTTCCTGACCCGGAGGTTCGTGTCTGATGACCGCCCGTATCCGTACCCATGCCCTGGCGCTGATCGCCATGACCCTGCCGCTGGTGGCCTGCGCTCAGTCGCCATCGCCGACGACCCCGGCCGCACCGGCCGCCGCCGCACCGCGGGCACCTGCGCCGCAGCTGGTCAGTGGCCTGCCGGACTTCACCAACCTGGTCGAACAGGTCGGGCCGGGCGTGGTCAATGTCGAAACCACCATCGTGCGCAGCAACCGCCAGGCCCGGACCATGGGCCCGGGCGGCGACGATGAAATGCCCGAGTTCTTCCGCCGCTTCTTCGGCCCGGACTTCCAGATGCCGGGGCAGGGCCCCGGTGGCCAGGACGACGGCCCGCGCATCCAGGGCCGCGGCATGGGCTCGGGTTTCATCATCTCCGCCGATGGCTATGTGCTGACCAACTATCACGTGGTCGCCGACGCCAGCGAAGTGAAGGTCAAGCTCGGCGACCGCCGCGAGTTCACCGCCAAGGTGATCGGCAGCGATCAGCAGTACGACGTGGCGTTGCTCAAGATCGACGGCAAGAATCTGCCGACCGTGCGTGTGGGGGATTCCAACACCCTCAAGCCCGGCCAGTGGGTCGTCGCGATCGGTTCGCCGTTCGGCCTGGATCATTCGGTCACCGCCGGCGTGGTCAGCGCGGTCGGCCGCAGCACCGGCGGCCCGGACCAGCGCTATGTGCCCTTCATCCAGACCGACGTGGCGATCAACCAGGGCAACTCCGGCGGCCCGCTGCTCAATACCCGCGGTGAAGTGGTCGGCATCAACTCGCAGATCTTCTCCGCTTCGGGCGGGTACATGGGCATCAGCTTCGCGATCCCGATCGACCTGGCCATGGGTGCGGTCGAACAGATCAAGAAGACCGGCCGGGTCAGCCGCGGCCAGCTCGGCGCGGCGGTCGGCCCGATCGATGGCCTGAAGGCCCAGGGGCTGGGCCTGCCGGACAGCCGTGGTGCGCTGGTCAATGAGGTCGTCGCAGGCAGTGCGGCGCTCAAGGCCGGCATCGAGCCGGGCGATGTGATCCGCTCGGTCAACGGCAGCCCGATCACTACCTTCAGCGATCTGCCGCCGGCCATCGGCGCGCTGCCGCCGGGCAGCAAGGTGCGCCTGAGCGTGCTGCGCGATGGCAAGGAGCGGGAGATCACCGCCACCCTGACCGAGCTGGCCGAAGACGCCGAGCGCGGTCCGGCCCGTCCGGCCGCGGAAGCGGCCAAGCCGGAGACCGGTGCCAATGCCCTGCTGGGGTTGGAGGTAGCCGATCTCACCGCCCCGCAGCGCCAGCAGCTGGGCCTGTCGGCGGGCGAGGGCGTGCGCATCACCCGGGTCAATGGCCAGTCGGCGCGTGACGCCGGGCTGTCGCCGGGCCTGGTGGTGCTGCAGGTCGGCCGGACCCCGGTCGGCAGCGTGGCCGCGCTGAACAAGGCGTTGGGTGGCTACTCCAAGGGCGATGTGGTCATGCTGTTGATCCGCGCCAACGGCAACAGCGCCTTCGTGGCGGTCAAGGCCGGGCAGTAAGCCCCGCCCCGCCTGCGTTTCCGGGCCCGCTTCGGCGGGCCCGGTCGTTTCTGGCGGGGCGATCACGCCAATCGCGGGCGGCCGCACGCGGGACCGGGCCGGCCATGCGATAATCCGCAGTCATCCTGACGACGCGACGCGCCGCCGCCACCTATGTCTTCTGATTCGATGCGGTTCATCCGCAACTTCTCCATCATCGCCCACGTCGACCACGGCAAGTCCACGCTGGCCGATCGCATCATCCAGCTTTGCGGCGGCCTCCAGGCCCGTGAGATGGAGGCGCAGGTGCTCGACTCGAACCCGATCGAGCGCGAGCGTGGCATCACCATCAAGGCCCAGTCGGTCTCGCTGCCGTATGTCGCCAAAGACGGCCACACCTACCACCTGAACTTCATCGACACCCCCGGGCATGTCGACTTCTCCTATGAAGTCAGCCGCTCGCTGGCCGCCTGCGAAGGCGCGCTGCTGGTGGTCGATGCGGCCCAGGGCGTGGAAGCGCAGTCCGTGGCCAACTGCTACACGGCCGTCGAGCAGGGGCTGGAAGTGGTGCCGGTGATCAACAAGATCGACCTGCCCACTGCCGACATCGACCGTGCCAAGGCCGAGATCGAGGCCGTGATCGGCATCGATGCGACCGACGCCGTGGCGGTCAGCGCCAAGACCGGCCTGAACGTGGGCGACGTGCTGGAAGCGATCGTGCATCGCATCCCGCCGCCGGTGCCGCGCGATACCGACAAGCTGCAGGCGTTGATCATCGACTCGTGGTTCGACAACTACCTGGGCGTGGTCTCGCTGGTGCGCGTGATGCAGGGCCAGATCAAGGCCGGCGACAAGCTGCAGGTGATGTCCACCGGCCGCAATCACCAGGTCGACAACGTCGGCGTGTTCACCCCCAAGCGCAAGGTGCTGCCGGCACTGAACGCCGGTGAGGTGGGCTGGGTGACGGCCAGCATCAAGGACGTGCACGGTGCACCGGTCGGCGACACCCTGACCCTGGCCGCCGATCCGGCCGCCAAGCCGCTGCCGGGCTTCCAGGAAATGCAGCCACGCGTGTTCGCCGGCCTGTTCCCGGTCGATGCCGAGGATTACCCGGACCTGCGCGAAGCGCTGGACAAGCTGCGCCTGAACGATGCCGCGCTGCGCTTCGAGCCGGAAAGCTCCGAGGCCATGGGCTTCGGCTTCCGCTGCGGCTTCCTGGGCATGCTGCACATGGAAATCGTGCAGGAGCGCCTGGAGCGCGAGTACAACCTGGACCTGATCAGCACCGCGCCGACCGTGGTCTATGAAGTGCTCAAGACCGACGGCACCATCATCAACATGGACAACCCGGCCAAGCTGCCGCCGGTGAACATGGTCGATGAGATCCGCGAGCCGATCATCCGTGCCAACGTACTCACTCCCGAGGAGTACATCGGCAACATCATCAAGCTGTGCGAGGAAAAGCGCGGCAGCCAGATCGGCATCAACTACCTGGGCAGCCAGGTGCAGATCAGCTATGAGCTGCCGATGGCCGAAGTGGTGCTGGACTTCTTCGACAAGCTCAAGTCGGTCAGCCGTGGCTATGCCTCGCTGGACTATCACTTCGTGCGCTTCGATGCCGGCCCGTTCGTCCGTGTGGACGTGCTGATCAACGGCGACAAGGTCGATGCGCTGTCGCTGATCGTGCACCGCAGCCATGCCGACCGCCGCGGCCGCGAGCTGTGCGAGAAGATGAAGGAACTGATCCCGCGCCAGCAGTTCGACGTGGCGATCCAGGCCGCCGTCGGCTCGCAGATCATCTCGCGCACCACGGTCAAGGCGATGCGCAAGAACGTGCTGGCCAAGTGCTATGGTGGCGACGTTTCGCGCAAGAAGAAGCTGCTCGAGAAACAGAAGGAAGGCAAGAAGCGCATGAAGCAGGTCGGCCGCGTGGAAATCCCGCAGGAAGCCTTCCTGGCCGTGCTGCAGATGGACAAGTAAGGCCGGATGGCTTTCCCGGCAGCGGCGGGCGGCACCGGATCGGTGTCGCCGGACGCGCAGGGGCACACCACACCGCTGCAATCGTTCCCAAGGACACTGCATGAAATTGTTTGAGCTCCTCCTGGTCGTACTGACGTTGGCCTCGGGCCTGATCCTGCTGGCCGAAAAGCTGTACTTCGCCAAGCGCCGCGCCCAGCGCGCCGGCCTGCTGGACACCGAGCCGGTAATGGTCGACTACGCGCGGGCGTTCTTCCCGGTGCTGGCGATCGTGCTGGTGGTGCGCAGCTTCATCGCCGAACCGTACAAGATCCCGTCCAGCTCGATGATGCCCAACCTGCTGATCGGCGATTTCATCCTGGTCAACAAGTTCTCCTACGGTCTGCGTCTGCCGCTGAACAACGCCAAGGTGATCCCGTTCGGCGAGCCCAAGCGCGGCGACGTGGTGGTGTTCCACTTCCCGGGCCATTCGGACAACGATCCGGCCAAGGGCGAGAACTTCATCAAGCGCGTGATCGGCGTGCCGGGCGACCAGATCGAGTTCCAGGGCAACGGCCTGATCCTCAACGGCGAGCCGGTCAAGTACGACAACAAGGGCCTGTACGCCGGCCACAACGGCCAGGGCGAGGGCAGCTCGCTGCTGGTCGAGCACCTGCCGGGCCGCACGCATACCGTGCTGGAGACCGATTACGCCCGCGGTGAAGGGCAGTGGACCGTCCCGGCTGGCAAGTACCTGGTGATGGGCGACAATCGCGACAACAGTGACGATGGCCGTTTCTGGGGCCTGCTGCCGGAAGAGAACCTCCGCGGCAAGGCGTTCCTGATCTGGCTGAACTGCTCGGGCTGGTTCTGCAAGGACGGCTTTGAGCCGTCGCGGATCGGCACGGCCATCCATTGATTCATGGCACACGCGTATCTGGGGAGAACGCAATGAAGAACATGACATCGCAGCGCGGCATCACCTTGACCTCGTTCCTGGTGGTGCTGATCGTGGTCGCCTTCGGCCTGTACATCGGCATGAAGCTGTTCCCGATGTACCAGGAGTACTACGCCGTCCGTTCGGCGATGAAGAGCCTGGCCAAGGAGCCCGGTGTGGGCAACATGGAGCCGCACCGCATCCAGGACATGTTCTTCAAGCGCCTGTACATCAACTACTCCGAAAACGTGAAACCCGCCGACGTGAAGTTCGATCGCATCGATGGCGGCTGGAACATGAAGGTCTACTACGAAGTGCGCCGTGAAATGATCGGCAACCTGGACGTGGTGGGCAAATTTGATTCAAACCAGGAATTGACCCGTAGCGGTGCCGACTAAGACCTTCCAACGCGGTGACCTGATCGGTCACGCCTTCAACGATCCGGGCCTGCTCCAGCAGGCGCTGACGCATCGCAGCGCCGGCACGCCCAACAATGAGCGGCTGGAATTCCTCGGCGACAGCATCGTCAACATGATGGTGGCCCAGGCGCTCTACGAACGCTGGCCCAAGGCCGACGAGGGCGCGCTGACCCGTGCCCGCGCCGAGCTGGTGCGTGAAGGCGCGCTGGCGGTGATCGCGCGCGAGCTGCAACTGGGCGAGCGCCTGATCCTGGGCCCCGGCGAGATGAAGACCGGCGGCCATCGCCGCGACTCCATCCTGGCCGATGCACTGGAGGCCGTCGTCGCCGCGATCTACCTCGATGCCGGGTTTGCCGCCTGCGGCACGGTGGTGCTGCCCTGGTTCAGCGCCTCGATGCAGGCCCTGCCGGCCACCGGCAAGCCCGAGAAAGACCCCAAGACGCGGCTGCAGGAATGGCTGCAGGCCCGGCAGAAGGCGCTGCCCCAGTACGAGCTGGTGTCAGAATCGGGTGACGATCATGCCAAGACCTTCCGGGTACGCTGCGGCGTAACCGACCCCGCTGTCAGCACCGAAGGCGAAGGTGCCTCGCGACGGCTGGCCGAACAACAAGCGGCTGCCGCCGCCCTTGAGCAACTGGATTCCAAGTGAACGAAGCAACCCCCCATCGTTCCGGCAGCGTGGCCGTCATCGGTCGCCCCAACGTCGGTAAATCCACCCTGACCAACGCCCTGGTGGGCGCCAAGGTCAGCATCGTCTCCAACCGCCCGCAGACCACGCGGCACCGGTTGCTGGGCATTGCCAGCTACCCGGACGGCCAGATCGTGCTGGTCGACACCCCCGGCCTGCACCGCGCGCAGAAGCGCGCCATGAACCGGGTGATGAACCGCGCCGCGCGCGGCTCGCTCGAGGGCGTGGACGCCGGCATGCTGGTGATCGAGGCCGGCCGCTGGGATGACGAAGACACCCTGGCCTTCAACGTGCTCAGCGACTCCGGCATCCCGGTGGTGCTGGTGGTCAACAAGATCGACCGCCTCAAGGACAAGGGCGCCCTGCTGCCGTTCCTGCAGCAGGTCACCGAAGGCCGCACGTTCGCGGCCGTGCATCCGATCTCGGCGCAGAAGCGCAACGGCCTGGAGTCGCTGGTCCGCGACCTGATGAAGCTGTTGCCGGAAGCCCCGCCGATGTTCGGCGAGGACGAGATCACCGACCGCAGCCAACGTTTCCTGGCCGGTGAACTGGTGCGCGAGCAGCTGATGCGCCAGCTCGGTGAGGAACTGCCCTATGCGACCACGGTCGAGATCGAGCGCTTCGTCGAAGACGGCAACCTGCTGCGCATCGGCGCGGTGATCTGGGTCGAGCGCGAAGGCCAGAAGGCGATCGTGATCGGCAAGGCCGGCACCCGCCTGAAGGAAATCGGGGCCAAGTCGCGCCTGCAGATGGAGCGCCTGTTCGGGGCCAAGGTCTTCCTGGAAACCTGGGTCCGCGTGCGCGAAGGCTGGTCCGACGACGAAGCCGCGCTCAAGGCGTTCGGCTACGAATAAGCCGGCCATTCCGGCCCCGGGCGGTTGAGCCATGCGCATCGAGGATGAGCCGGCCTTCGTACTGCACGCCCGGGCGTGGCGGGAGACCAGCCTGCTGGTTGAGGTGCTGACCGAGCAGTATGGCCGGATCGGGGTGCTGGCCCGGGGTGTCTCCAGCCCGCGCAGCCAGGCGCTGCGCGCGGCCCTGCAGCCGTTGCAGTGGATCCGCCTGACCGCCGTGCAGCGGGGCGAACTCGCCCAGCTGCGTGGGGCCGAAGCGCTCGATGCCGCGCCGCGGCTGACCGGCGAGGCGATGCTGGCCGGGTTCTATATCAACGAGCTGATGATGCGGCTGGCGCCTCGCCAGGACCCGCTGCCCGAGCTCTATGACCACTACGCGCAGGTGCGTGCCCGGTTGCGCGATGGCGAGCCGTTGGCCTGGACCCTGCGGCGTTTCGAGCGCGATCTGCTGGAGGCGCTGGGTTTCGGCTTCGATCTGCTGCACGGCAGCGATGACGAGCCGGTCGACCCGGCCGCGCGCTACGAACTGGACCCGCAGGAGGGGCCGCGTCGGCTGCTCAGCGACCGTGGTGTCGATCAGCGCCGTGGCACGGCGACCGGCAGCGCCTTGCTGGCGCTGGCCGCCGATGCGATGCCCGGGCCCGAGGATCTGGGCAGCCTGCGCCGGCCGATGCGCGCGGTGCTGATGCACCATCTGGGCGGACGCGGCCTGAAATCCTGGGAAATGCTGGAGGACCTGGCCCGGCGGCGCACGTAGGCGCGGCTGGGTCGCGGCATCGTTGCGGGGTGACTCACGCGGCGCCGGTGCCCCGGCTGCCGCCCTGTGCTCACTGCAGCAGCGCGTCGACCGCCACGCGGAAGCGTCCCTGGGCACCGGTGGATTCCGGCGCCTGGTGCAGCTGGCGGACCGCCCGCGCCAGGCGTGCGGCGCCGACGAACCCGCAGCTCGCCTGCAGCCGATGCAGCTGCCCCCGCAGGGCCCGCACATCGTCCTCGCGCAGGGCCTGGGCCACGGCATCGCGCACCCCCGGCAACTCGGCCAGGAACAGTTCGCGCAGGGCGATCAGGTGGTGGCGCTGCCCATTCAGCGCAGCCAGGGCAGTGGTCTCGTCCCAATCCTGGCGCAGGCTGTCGGCATCATCCGCGTCCGGGTCGAGCGGGGCCGACAGGCTGCCGGCGGTATGTACCAGCGCACGACGGACCGCCTTGAGCAGGTGTTCGCGGCTCAGCGGCTTGACCAGGGTTTCGCTGAAGCCGGCGTCGCGCAGGCGCGAGTGGATCGAGGTATCGCCGTCGGCAGTGTGCGCCAGCGCCGGGGTGTCCGGCCGCGAGCGGCGCAGTTCCTGCAGCAGCTCGGTGCCGTTGCCGTCGGGCAGGTTGACGTCGATCAGCCACAGGTCATGCTGGCTGCCGCGGGCGCGGTCCATGGCCGTGGCCAGTGAATCGGCGGTATCGACCTGGGCCGGCAGGGTTTCCAGCGCGGCCTTGAAGAAGCCGCGGCTGATGGTGTCGTCCTCGACGAGCAGGAATCGGGGCATGGGATCCCTCGGGGTCATCTGCATATGGGCTGCCTCCATGTCAGCTGCCTCCATAGTAAACGCGAAGGCTCGGCCTGCAAGCGGTTTCAGCGGGCGGCAAGTCAGTTGGCAGTTGGTATCTGCGACAATACGCACCCTTTTTGCCCGCAGCCTGTTGCCACGTGGCCCGAACCCGCTCCCGCCTCGACCGTACCCCCTTCCAGACCGACATCCTCGACCTCAGCCATGATGGCCGTGGCGTTGCCCGCCGCGACGGCGAGGGTGGCAAGGTCACCTTCATCACCGGCGCGCTGCCGGGCGAGGTGGTGACCGCCGAACCGACCGCGCGCAACCGCCATTTCGATGAAGCCCGGACCCTCGAGGTGGTACAGGCCTCGCCGCAGCGGGTGACCCCGCGCTGCCCGCATTTCGGCGTCTGTGCCGGCTGCGTGCTGCAGCACCTGGAGGAGTCGCAGCAGATCGTGGCCAAGCAGCGCGTGCTGATCGACAACCTGACCCGGATCGGCCACGTCAGCCCCGGCACCGTGCTGCCGCCGCTGGTCGGCGACAGCTGGGGCTACCGCCGCAAGGGCCGCTTCTCGGTGCGCCGCGTCGAGAAGAAGGACAAGACCCTGGTCGGCTTCCGCGAGCTGGATCCACGCTTCGTCGCGGACCTGAGCCAGTGCCTGACCGTCATTCCCGAGATCGGCATGAAGGTCGGCGTGCTGTCCGAGTTCATCGAAACGCTCGATGGCAAACGCGATATTCCCCAGATCGAATTCATCGCCGGCGATGACGCGATCGTCCTGACCATCCGCCACATGCAGCCGCTCAGCGACGCTGACCGCGCGGCCTGGACCGCCTTCGGGCAGGAGCACGGCTTCGCGATCTCGCTGCAGCCCGGTGGCGTGGAGTCCGTGCATCCGCTGTGGCCGGCCGAAGTACCGCTGTCGTTCAAGCTGGCGCCGTGGGATGTCGAGCTGGCGTTCCGCCCGCTGGACTTCATCCAGGTCAACGCCAAGCTCAACGTGCAGATGATCGCGCACGCGCTGGCGCTGCTCGATGCCGGCCCGGACGAGCGCGTGCTCGATCTGTTCTGCGGCCTGGGCAACTTCACCCTGCCGCTGGCGCGTACCGTTCGCAACGTCGTCGGCGTGGAAGGCGATGCCGGCCTGGTCGCGCGTGCGAAAGAGAACGCCGTGCGCAACGGGTTGGAGAACGCCGAGTTCCATGCCGCCGACCTGACCCAGGACCAGCGCCAGGCGTCTTGGATGCGCCAGGGCTTCGACAAGCTGCTGCTGGATCCGCCGCGCTCGGGCGCGATCGAAGTGCTGCAGCAGCTGCCGCTGAAGCAGTTCAAGCGGATCGTCTACGTGAGCTGTCATCCGGGCTCGCTGGCGCGCGACGCCGGCTACCTGGTCAACGAACAGGGTTTCACCCTGGTCTCGGCCGGCGCGATGGACATGTTCCCGCACACCGCGCACGTGGAAAGCATCGCGGTGTTCGAAAAGCGCTGACCGCGTTCGGGCTCAGCGGCGGTCTGCCGCCGCGGCGTTCTGCCACTGGCCCTGTGCATCGAACACATAGGTCTGCGGGTCGGTACCGCGCTCGGTGCCGTCCCCGGCGGTGACGTCGCAACGGATTTCCGGCGCCTGCATGGAGTGCAGTTCGCAGTCCTCGATCGCCAGGATCTGCAGGCGCTGCTGGAAGGCACGCAGTTCCTCTCGGGCAGCGGCATCGTCGATGGCCGCGGCACGATGATCGAGTTGTTCGATGAGCAGTTCGCGGACGCGCTCACGCGGAGGCACCGGCGCGTCGACATCGGCGCGCTGCATCGCCCAGCCCATCCCCTGCGGGACGAAGCGCAGCATCCGGTAGCGGTTCTTGAGCCCGATCTCCATGCCGACCAGGCACTCGTACGCGCCGGTCACCGTCGTGCTGGCAAAGCACGGCCCATGCTCGAACCCGCGCGGGGTGAACATCGACTGCAGCAGCAGATCCTGGGCGGAGGCGGCCGGTTTCTTCTCGGCCTCGATCATGGCCATGATGGCCGCTTCGATCTGCGCGTGCGTGGGCGGCGCGGCGGCCGACACGCCCAGCGGCAGCAACGACAGCAGCAGGGTGGGGAACAGGGGTTTCATCGGGCGTCCTTGCAGGGCAGCCGGCCAGTATAGAAGCAGCGCGTGGCCGCCGTGCCGGGATCGCCGCATACTGTGCGCATGGGCATCGAAATCGAACGCAAATACCTCGTCACCGGTGAAGGCTGGCGCACCGCCGCACACGCGGTGATCCCGATGGCGCAGGGCTATCTCAACGACACCGCCTCGCTCGACAGTGGCGCACAGAAGGCCTCCGTGCGCGTGCGCATCCAGGGCGAGCAGGCCTTCCTCAACATGAAATCGCGCGAGATCGGGCCTACCCGGCAGGAGTTCGATTACCCGATCCCGGTGGACGATGCGCGCGCGCTGCTGGCGCTGTGTGTCGGCGGGCTGATCGACAAGCGCCGGCATCTGGTCGAGCACGAGGGGCTGCTCTGGGAAGTGGATGAATTCCTGGGCGAGAACGCCGGGCTGGTGGTGGCCGAAGTCGAGCTCGAGCACGCCGACCAGGCGATCACGCTGCCCGACTGGGCCGGCGCTGAAGTGACCGACGAGGTCCGCTATTACAATCTGGCGCTGGCCGCGCACCCGTTTTCACGCTGGTCCAGCGCTGAACGCGGCTGACCGCAGACCTTGTAAACGTCCCGCCGCACCCACAATCTGGCCACATGAAAATCGATATCTGGTCGGATGTGGTGTGCCCCTGGTGCTGGATCGGCAAGCACCGGTTCCAGCAGGGCCTGGCGTTGCTGGGCGATGACGCGCCCGACGTGGAGGTGCACTGGCACCCGTTCCTGCTCGACCCCGACGCGGGAACCACGCCCGTCCCGCTGCGCGAGGCCTACGCGGCCAAGTTCGGCAGCGCCGAGCGCACCGAACAGATCCTGACCCAGACCCAGACCACGGCGCGCGCCGAAGGCCTGCCGATGGACTTCGACCAGGGCCAGGTCCGGGTCACCACGCTGCCGGCGCACCGTCTGATGTGGCTGGCCGGGCGTGAAGGCGTCCAGGCCGCCGTCGGCGAGGCGCTGTTCCGCGCGCATTTCGTGGAAGGCCGCAACCTGGCCGACCCGCAGACCCTGATCGCCGCCGGCGCTGCCGGTGGTCTCGACGCCGGGCGCATCACCGCGCTGCTGGCGGGCGAGGAGGGGCTGGAGGAGATCCAGGCGCAGCTGGCACAGGCGCAGCGCTTTGGCATTCAGTCGGTGCCCACCTTTGTGATCGACGACACGTACGCCATCCAGGGCGCCCAGCCGCCGGAGGCCTTCGCCCAGGCACTGCGCCAGATCGCGGCGGAGCGTTCGCCCGCAGGGGCTGCCGGGCAGGGCGACGGCTGCGGCCCGGACGGCTGCGAGGTCTGACGCTGCGCGCGGGTTCTGCGACAATGCGGCGGTGCGCCATGGTGGCGCCCCGTATTGGAGACACCCCATGCTCGTGATCGGCGTTGCCGGGACCGAACTCACCGCCCAGGAACGCGAATGGCTGCAGCACGACGCCGTGGCCGGCGTCATCCTGTTCAAGCGCAACTTCGCCTCGCGCGAGCAGGTGGCCGAGCTGTCGGCGGCGATCCGTGCCGCCGCGCCGCGCCCGCAGCTGATCTGCGTGGACCAGGAAGGCGGGCGCGTGCAGCGCTTCCGTGAGGGCTACAGCGCCCTGCCGCCGCTGCAGGGCTTCGATGCGCTGTATGCCACCGATCCGCAGGCTGCGCTGGCCCTGGCCGAGCAGCACGCCTGGCTGATGGCCAGCGAAGTGCGCGCCAGCGGCGTGGACCTCAGCTTCGCCCCCGTGGTCGATCTGGGCCGCGGCAACCGGGCCATCGGCGATCGCGCCTTCAGCGCCGATCCGCAGGTGGTGGCCGCGTTCACCGCGGCCTATGTGCGCGGGATGCACAGCGTCGGCATGGCCGCCACGCTCAAGCATTTCCCGGGCCACGGCACCGTGCTGGAAGACACCCACTTCGACGATGCCAGCGACCCGCGCACGCTCGATGAACTGCGCGCGCTGGACCTGGTCCCGTTCGCGGCCGGCATCCGCGCCGGCGCCGATGCGGTGATGATGGCCCACGTGGTCTACCCGCAGGTCGCGCCGGAGCCGGCCGGCTACTCGCCGCGCTGGATCCAGCAGATATTGCGCGAGGAGATGGGTTTCCGCGGCGTGGTCTTCTCCGATGACATCGGCATGGCGGCCTCGTTCTCGGCCGGTGGCGTCAAGGCGCGCGTGGATGCGCACCTGGACGCCGGCTGCGACGTGGTGCTGGTCTGCCACCCCGAACTGGTGGAAGAATCGCTGCGCGCGGTCGAAGGCCGCACCCTCAACACTGCTGCGCTGCTTGGCCTGATCGGTCGCGGCGCGCTGGGCTGGGACGGCCTGCTGGCCGATTCCCGCCATGGCACCACCCAATCCCGTTTGCTTGACACCCTTGGAAGAACCGTCTGATGCCCAACCTCACCATTTCCCAGGCCCTGGCCCAGGCCGACCTGCTGGTCGACCGTCCCACCATCGACAAGGCCATCGCTGGCATCGCCGACGCCATCGCGCGCGATTACAAGGGCGAGGTCCCGCTGTTCCTGTCGATCATGCACGGTGCGCTGCCGTTCGCCGGCCAGCTTGCGCTGGAACTGGGCGCACGCGGCCAGGATGTGCAGTTCGATTACCTGCACGCCACCCGCTACCGCGGTGAAACCACCGGCGGCGACCTGGTCTGGAAGCACAAGCCGGCCACCGCGCTGTTCGGCCGCCGCGTGCTGCTGGTCGATGACATCCTCGACGAGGGCTACACGCTGCAGGGCGTGCGCACCTGGTGCCTGGAGCAGGGCGCGACCGACGTGCGCATCGCCGCGCTGACGGTCAAGCTGCACGACCGCGCGCTGCCGGACGTCAAGGCCGACTACGCCGGCATCGACCTGCCGGACCGCTATGTGTTCGGGTTCGGCATGGACGTCAACGAGACGCTGCGCTGCGTGCCGGCCATCTACGCGATGAAGGAATGATGGAACACATTTCCCTCGCCGTCATCGGCGGCACCGGCGTCTACAAGCTGGCCCAGCTCGACGACGTGAGCAGCCACCAGGTCGAGACCCGTTACGGCACGCCGTCCGGTCCGATCCGCGTCGGCACGCTGCTGGGCCAGCGCGTGGCCTTCCTCGCGCGCCATGGCGAAGGCCATTCGCTGCCGCCGCACAAGATCAACTACCGCGCCAATCTCGCTGCGCTTCAGCAGATCGGCGCGCAGCGCGTGCTTGCGCTCAACACGGTTGGCGGGATCACCGAGCACTTCGGCCCGCGCGTGCTGGCCTGCCCGGACCAGTTGATCGACTACACCTGGGGGCGCATCTCGACCCTGTGCGAAGAACCGGGTACCGAGGTGCTGCACGTCGACTTCGGCCATCCGTACACGCCGATGCTGCGCAGCAAGGTGCTGGCCGCGGCGAAAGTCACCGGCGTGCGCCTGCAGGACGGGGGCTGCTACGGCGCCACCCAGGGCCCGCGGCTGGAAACCAATGCGGAAATCGCGCGCATGCGCCGTGATGGCTGCGATCTGGTCGGCATGACCGGCATGCCCGAAGCCAGCCTGGCCCGCGAGCTTGGGCTGGACTACGCCTGCCTGGCAATCGTGGCCAACTGGGCCGCCGGCTGTGGCGATGGCGATGAGATCACGATGGCCGAAGTGCTGGCCAATGTGGACGCTGCCTCCTCCGGCCTGCCCGAATTGATCGGTGAATTGGCACGGGGGTGATTGTCATTCCGGTACAAGGTTTGCATACTCCGCCAGTGCGCTGGTTGAGCGTACACCACCCATTCATAGAAGAAGGTCTCGCATCACCATGCCGAACGGTACCGTCAAGTGGTTCAACGACGCCAAGGGATTTGGCTTTATCTCGCCGGAGGACGGCAGCGCCGACGTCTTCGCGCACTTCTCCGCGATCAACTCCAAGGGCTTCCGCAGTCTGCAGGAAGGCCAGAAGGTCACCTATGACGTGACCCAGGGCCCGAAGGGCGCCCAAGCCTCGAACATCGTGCCGGCTGAGTGATTTTTTCAGCTGCGCATTGAAAACCCCGCTTCGGCGGGGTTTTTTTTATCAGTGAGTCCGCGCATGACCCCTCGTCGCACCATCGCCATCGTCGGCTACGGCACGGCTGGCCAAGCCTTGTCGATCCTGCTTTCACGTGACCATCACGACGTGCACGTCTTCGAGCGTGCCACCACACCCGGTCCGGTCGGGGCGGGGTTCCTGCTCCAGCCCAGCGGCCTGGACGTGCTGTGGCAGATGGAGCTGCTGCCGGCGGTGCTGCGGCATGGGGCCGCCGTGCGCCGGCTGTTCGGGGAGACTCCATGCGGGCGCGCGGTGATGGACATGCGCTATGCCGACCTGGATCCATCGCTGCACGGGATAGGCATGCAGCGCGGCGCGCTGTTCTCGCTGCTGGCCGACGCGTGGGAGCACCCGGGCAACCTGCAGGCCGACACCGCCATCGTCGCGGTGGACAGCGCACAGGGGCGCCTGCGCGACGCACGCGGGCACTGGCATGGCCCTTACGATCTGGTGATCGCCGCCGATGGCGCCGCCTCGTCGCTGCGCGCGCAGCTGCAGGGCACCACGCTGGACCGCGAATACCCGTGGGGCGCGCTGTGGTGCCTGCTGCCGCGCGGCGATTGGCCGCACATCGATGAACTGCGGCAGCGCTACGTGGCCGCGCGCAGGATGATCGGCCTGCTGCCGGTGGGGACGCGACCGGGCAACGACACGCCGCAGCTGAGTTTCTTCTGGAGCCTGCCCCGCGACCGGTTCGCGCAGTGGGAGCGTGACGGCATGGCGCGCTGGCTCGATGAGGTCGCCGCGCTGTGGCCGCAGGCGCATGAGCGCCTCGCCGGCGTGACCGGACCGGCGCAACTGGCCCGCGCCGGCTATCGCGATGCGGTGCTCTCGCGTTGGCATCGCGAGCGGCTGGTGCTGGTCGGCGATGCCGCCCACGCGATGAGTCCGCAGCTGGGGCAGGGCGTGAACATGGCCCTGATGGACGCGATGGCGCTGCGCGATGCGCTGCGCACCCATGCCGATCGCGACGCCGCGCTGCAGGCCTACCAGGCGCAGCGCCGCGCCCACGTCGCGATCTACCAGTACTGGAGCCGCTGGCTGACGCCGTTGTTCCAGTCCGAGCGCGACGGCTGGGCGCGCGCACGCGATCTGCTGTTCCAGCCGATGGGCCGCGTCCCGGGCGGGCGCGGGCACATGCTCCGCGTGCTCAGCGGCACGCAGCACGGCTGGCTCGGCAGACTGCCGTTGTCGCCCGGCTTCGCGCAGGCGATGCGCGCGTTGCACGCACCCGATGGCATCCGCTGATAACGCGGCGTAGCGGTGCCTGCGCGCCGATGTGAGGACGCGAATAACATTCATTGACGGTGGACTCACCGTCGGCATGGGACAACAGCGTGGCAAACGCAGCGTACGCGGTTTTTCATCCTGCGCCCCGTGCTGCTCACGCCGAAGCGGTGTCCGATTCCTGATCGCTTGGAGGCCCGCGACTGACGGGTGGTAGGGTGGTGCTGCGTTTGCGACCTACGGTCCGGTGGACCGATCGCAACCCAAGGAGATTGAAATGCTGTTCTCGGCCGAAACTCTGGAAAGTGAAATCCGCAAACTGCGCGGACTACTGCAGATGCTGCATGAGGATCAGCCGGACGTGATGGAAGACGTGTTCGAGTTCCATGTGACCAGCCTCATCACGCACGCGGCGCCGGAGCACCATCCGCGCATCCGTGCCGCCGCCCACGAGATGTTGACCGCGATCCAGCGGCAACCGGTGCGGCCCAATCCGCACGCGCCGGACATCCGGTTGATGCCGGACCTGCTGGTCTCGGCGGCCTGATCCACACACGTTGACTGAGTGACCGCTGTCGCGCGCTGCTCGACCTAGCGCGCCGGCAACGCGATGGCCTGGTCTTCGACGCAGGCCACCAGTCTTTCGCCCGTGCCCAGCACCGGCGCGATACCTGCGGTGAATCCTGAGAAGGCGGGCAGGATCGTCATTCCCTCGCGCAGCCAGAACGATGGCCAGCGCCGCTGCATGCCCGGCAGGCGGGCCAGTGGATGCAGGTGGCCGCACAGCACGTGCAGGCCGGGCTGACGCTGCGGTGCGTGACGCAGCAGGAACGGTCCCTCCTGGACACGTTCACCCAGCAGGTCGATGCCGAGATCGGCCTTGGGCAGCACCCGGTCATGATTGCCCTCCAGCGCGCCGATCCAGAGCCCGGGATGTTGTTCGCGCCAGCCCTGCCATTGCCGGTACCACGCGGCGCGGTGTGCAGCGCCATGCAGTACATCGCCGAGTATCCACAGCTGGCGCACCGCGTGCTGCTGCACCATCGCGCCGAGACGCTGCAGATCATCGGAGGTGCCCCCGCTGGGCAGGCCGATGCCCGAGCGCCGGAACAGGTCCGCCTTGCCCAGGTGCAGATCGGCGATCATCAGGCCCTGCCGCGCGGGCCAATACAGCGCACGCGCGCCAAGCAGCTGGACGGTTTCGCCGGCGAGGGGGATCGGCAGTTCAGGCGCCATGGCGTTTCTCCAGTTGCTGTGCGGCGCGCAGGACGCGGGTCTTCCAGTCTTCGTTGCTGAGCTGGCCGCGCAGTCGTTCGGCCCACAACGGGAAGGACAGCGGGCCCAGGCTGGTGGGGTGCTGCAGGCTCAACGTGCGTGCCTGGCTGGACGCCAGCGCACGCGCCAGGCTGCCGAGATCGAGTTGATCGTGCAGCACCTCGTGTTCGGCCAGCGTCAGCAGGATGTGATCCGGATCATGCTGACGCAGCACGTCGTACAGCAGCCCGCTGGAGGCCTGCAGCTGGCGCAGGCTGCGTGGCGTACGGCCGGGCAGGGCCGGCACCAGCATGCCGGACACGCGCGCGATGTCGCGGAACTGGCGTCGCGCCAGTTCGCCCAGGTTGAGGCTCTCGCGCAGATCCGTGAGCAGTCCTTCCGGTTCCAGCAGGGTGCGCACGCGCGCGGCATCGATCTCGACGGCATGCGCCGGCGCCAGCACGAACCCATAGTCGTTGGCCGCGTAGCCGAACGTATTGGTCTGCACGCGCGTCCAGCGCATCGCCATCAACGCGGCCAGCCCTTCATTGACCTGGCGGCCGGCGAAGGGATACACGAACACGAACTGACCTTCGCGGCGGCGGACGTGTTCCACCAGCAGCAGCTCGGGCGCGGGCAACGCGGACAGGCGCGTCTGCAGCGACAGCAGCGGCGCCAGCCACTGCATCTCCGGGCTCTCCGGTGGGCGGGCCAGCACCGCTTCCATTTCATGCCCGAGCGCCTCGGAGAGCGGCAGGCGCCCGCCCTGCCAACGAGGCACCACACCGTCGCCGCCGCGCGCCAGCCGCACGTACGCGGTCAGATTCTCCAGGCGCACCAGTTCGAGCAGGCGCCCGGCGAACTGGAAGCGATCCCCCGGGCGCAACCGGCTGAGGAACTGTTCCTCCACCGCGCCGAGCCGGCCGCCGCGCAGGAACTGGACCATGACGCTGCCATCGCTGGTGATGGTGCCGATCGACAAACGATGTCGCAGCGCGACGCGACGGTCATGCACGCGGTAGATGCCATCGTCATCGCGCACGACTTTGTGGAAATCCGGATACTGCGACAGCGCGCGACCGCCCTGCACGATGAACTCCAGTACACCCTCCCAGTGCGCGTGGTCCAGCGCGGCGAAGGCATGCGTGCGTCGTACCTGCGCGAACAGCGCATCGGGATCGAAGCCACCGCCGAGCGCGCAGCTCACCGCGTGCTGCGCCAGGACGTCCAGCGACAGCCGCAGCGGCCGGCGGGCCTCGATATGGCCCTGGGCCAGGGCGCGTCGCGCCGCGGCGTACTCGACCAGCTCCAGCGCATGCGAGGGCACGCACACGATGTGCCCGGATTCGCCGGGGCGATGTTTGGCGCGCCCGGCACGTTGCAGCAGGCGGGCGATGCCCTTGGGGCTGCCGATCTGCAGGACCTGGTCGACACTGGGGAAATCGACGCCGAGATCCAGGCTGGACGTGGCGACCACGCAGCGCAGCCGGCCTTCGCGCAGGCCTTGTTCCGCGGCACGGCGCAGGGCCGGGTCGAGCGAGCCGTGATGCAGGGCGAGCGTGTCCGGATCTTCCGGCCACACCGCCGACAGTGCCTGGTGCCACAGTTCGGCGTGGGCACGCGTGTTGGTGAACAGCAGGCTGGTGCGCACCGCCAGCAGTTTTTCCAGGACGCGCTGCAGCTGCGACAGGCCCAGATGACCGGCCCACGGGAAACGCTCGCCCTGGGCCGGCAGCAGCGTCTCCACGCTGACCGGGCGCGGCCGCGCGCCGGCCACCAGCGGCGCGTCGGGCAGGTCCGGCAGCAGCACCTCGCGCGCCTCTTCCAGGTTGCCGAGCGTCGCCGAGAGCCCCCATACCTGCAGGGTGGGCAGGGCATCGCGCAGCCGGCGCAGGTTCAACTGCAGCAGCACGCCACGCTTGTTGCCCAGCAGTTCGTGCCACTCATCCACGACTACGCAGCGCAGGTGCTGCAGGCGCGCCATCGTGTCGGGATAGCTCAGCAACAACGCCAGCGACTCCGGCGTGGTCACCAGCACATCGAGCCGGCCCTCGCGCGCCAGGCGCTTGTCGCGCGCGCTGGCATCGCCGGTGCGCAGGCCCACCTGCCAGTCCAGCCCGAGCGCGTCCAGCGGCTCGCGCAGCGCGCGCGCGGTGTCGGCGGCCAGCGCACGCAGCGGTGTGATCCACAGGACCTGCAGGACCGGCACCGGTGTCTTCGCACGGCCGCGGGTCGTCCGTGGCGGCGGATCGTGCAGCGCCTGCAGCAGCGGACCGCCGAACATCGCCAGTGTCTTGCCGCTGCCGGTGGGTGTGTGCAGCAGGCCGGACTCGCCGGCCAGATAGTGCCGCCACATCGCTTTCTGGAAGGGCAGCGGCGCCCAGCCCCGGCTGGCGAACCACGCCGTCAGGCGGGCCATGGCCTCCCGTCGCGTCACCGCGCCAGCGCCTGCAGCTGGGCCAGGGTGTCGGCCTCACTGGCCGGCTTGTCGTGCCGCCAGCGCAGGATGCGGGGGAAGCGCACCGCGATGCCGGACTTGTGGCGCTTGCTGCGGTTCACCGCTTCAAAGCCGAGTTCGAACACCTGCTCGCCACGGACGCTGCGCACCGGCCCGAACCGTTCGATCGTGTTCGCGCGGATCCAGCGGTCCAGCGCGAGGATTTCCTTGTCGTCCAGGCCCGAGTACGCCTTGGCCACCGGCACCAGGATCTCGCCATCCCACACCCCGAAGGTGTAATCGGTGTACAGCGTGCTGCGCCGGCCATGGCCGGACTGCGCATAGATCATCACCGCATCGATGGTCAGTGGATCGATTTTCCATTTCCACCAGTCGCCGCGCCGGCGTCCCGCCTGGTAGACCGAATCGCGGCGCTTGAGCATCAACCCTTCGACACCACGCTCGCGGGCGAGATCGCGGTGCAGGGCGGCGGCGCTCCAATCCGCGACGCTGACCTCCGGCGACAGCATCAGGCGCGGGTCGTCCAGCGTGGCGAGTACGTCGGCCAGGCGCGCACGCCGTTGCGAAAGCGGCAGCGCGCGCAGGTCTTCACCGCCCAGCTCGAGCAGATCGTAGGCGAGCACGCGCACCGGTGTATCGCGCAGTGTCTTCGGCCCGGGCTTGAGCCGCTGGATGCGGGTCTGCAGCGCGGTGAACGGCAGTGGCAGTGCGTCGCCGTCGGCCCAGGCCAGCAGCTCGCCATCGATCACGCAGCCATCGGTCAACGCCATCGCCGCCGCGTCGATTTCGGGGAAGCGGCCATCCAGCCGCTCTTCGCCGCGCGACCACAGCGCGACCTCGCCCTGGCGACGCAGCACCTGCAGGCGGATGCCGTCCCACTTCCACTCCAGCAGCCAGTCCTCGATCGGACCGAGCGTGTCGACCTCCGCCTCCAGCGGCGAGGCCAGGAAGAACGGGTAGGGCTGCTGGCGATCTTCAGGGCGTTCTTCCGGTGACAGCAGGGCCGCGAGCAATCCGGGCGTCGGCACCCAGCTGCCGAGCATGCGCTGGGCGATGCGCGCGATATCGATCCCCGACCACTCCGCCAGTGCCTGCTGCACCAGCCGCTGCGACACGCCCACGCGCAGCGCACCCGTCAGCAGCTTGTTGAACACCAGACGCTCGTCGAAGGCGAGCTGTTGCCAGGCCCCGGTGATGGCTGCGTGGCGTACCGGTTCGGGTTGATTGGCGACCGGCAGCAGTTTCTGCTCGATCCAGTCGGCCAGCGCGATATCCGCGCCGACCTGCAGCGGATCGTCCATCAGCAGGGTCAGCGTCTCGGCCAGGTCGCCCACCTGGTCGTAGCTGTCGTCCACCAGCCAGGCCGGCGTGTCGGAGATCTCCGCGACCCACGCGCGCAGCTCGGCGTTGCCGGCGATCTTCCGGCGCGCGCTGGTGACCTTGCCGCCGGCCAGCAGGAACAGCGCCCACGCCGCGTCGTGCGGGGGCGCCTGCTGGAAGTAGCGCACCAGCGCGGCGCGCTTGTCGCCGGTGGCGGTGCTGCGGTCGAGTTCGCTGTAGAGCGCGGCGAAGCGTTTCATTCTTCGTCCCCGTAGCCGGTGGCGAAGGCCTCGGCGGCGACGCCGCGCTCGCGCAGGAACCGGATCAGCGCGTCGGTGTTGCCGTGGGTGGCGATGACGCGACGGGCACCGGTCTCGGCGATGGTGCGCAGCAGGTCGGGCCAGTCGGCATGATCGGAGACGACGAAGCCACGGTCGTAGTTGCGGCGGCGGTTGCCACGCACCCGCATCCATCCGGACGCGAAACCAAGCTGCGCGCGCTTGAAGCGGCGCATCCACGCACTCCCCGCCGCCGAGGGCGGGGCCAGGATCAGCTTGCCGGCGAACTCCGCACCGCGGGCCTGCTCGCTGACCGGCTCGGTGGCGAGCATCGCAATTCCGGCCTCGCGGTAGACCGCCACCCCGGTGGCGATCGCGCCATGCAGCAGCGCCGGCTGCGTATCCAGCGGCAGCAGTTCGGCCAGGATCCGCTGTGCCTTGCCCAGCGCGTAGCAGAGCAGCACGGCCGCCTCGCCGCGCGCTTCGCATTCGCGCCGCCACGCCACGATGTCCGCCGCGACCTGCGACGTGTCCGGCCAGCGGTACACCGGCAGGCCGAAGGTCGCTTCGGTGATGAAGGTGTCGCAGGGCACCACTTCGAACGGGTCGCAGCTCGGATCGTGTTGCCGCTTGTAGTCGCCGGAGGCGACCCAGACCCGTCCTGCATGCGCGATTCGCACCTGGGCCGAGCCGAGCACGTGCCCGGCCGAATGCAGGGAGATCTCGGTGTCGCCGAGGGTGAAGCGTTCGCCGTATGCGTGCGCGCTGCAGTCCACATCGCCCAGCCGCCAGCGCAGGATCGGCAGGGTCTGCGTGGTGCAGTGGTAGTGGCCCATGCCGTTGCGCGCGTGATCGCCATGGCCGTGCGTGATCACCGCCCGCGGCACCGGGCGCCACGGGTCGATGTGGAAATCACCGGCCGGGCAGTACAGCCCCTCGGGCCGGAGCACCACCAGGTCGTCGTTGTCGGCATCCGCGTTCATGCCTGCACTGTGCCGCCGCGCTCGTGCAGGAGGTGAGAATCCGCATGAACGGCGGCCTGCAGGGGGATGCGGCAGAATCGGTGCATCTGTCTGCAAGGAGCTCGCCGTGATGACGTCAGCATTGCCCGCGTTCGAAACGCACGAGGTGAGCAACCAGCCGCCACCATTCGGGGGGCGCAATCTGTGGGCCGATGACGTCGCGCTGGCCGAAGCAGTGCAGCGCGAGGGAGGCGCCGCGTTCATGGGCCAGCTGGCGCGCTATGGCGGCCTCGCCGGCGATGAGCTGTACCGGATCGGCTTCGACGCCAATCGCGATCGGCCGCGCCTGCGCACCCACGATGCGCAGGGCCATCGCATCGATACGGTCGAGTTCCATCCGGCGTACCACCAGCTGATGATCACGGCGAAGACGCACGGCGTGGCCGGGCTGTCCTGGCACGATGGTGGGCCGGGTGCGCATGTCGCGCGCGCGGCATTGAGTTATCTGCATCACCAGGCCGAGGCGGGGACCAGTTGTCCGCTGACGATGACCCACGCCGCCGTCGCCGTGCTGCGCCAGGATCCGTCGCTCGCCGTCTGGGCGGACAAGGCGGCGGCCCCGCATTACGACCCGCGTGACGTGCCGATCGCCGACAAGACCGGGATCACCTTGGGCATGGGCATGACCGAGAAGCAGGGCGGCTCGGACGTGCGCAGCAACACCACGCGGGCCGAGCCCCAAGCCGATGGCAGCTATGCGCTGGTCGGCCACAAGTGGTTCTTCTCCGCGCCGATGTCCGATGGCTTCCTGGTGCTGGCGCAGGCGCCGGGGGGACTGAGCTGCTTCCTGATGCCGCGGCGCCTGCCCGATGGCAACCGCAACGCGTTCCGGCTGATGCGCTTGAAAGACAAGCTTGGCGACTGGTCCAACGCCTCCAGCGAGGTGGAGCTGTGCGGTGCCTGGGCGCAGCGTGTCGGCGATGAAGGGCGCGGGGTGGCCACCATCATCGGCATGGTCATGATGACGCGGCTGGACTGCATGCTCGGTGCCGCCGCCGAGATGCGCATGGCGCTCGCCCAGGCGCTGCACCACACACGGCACCGCAGCAGCTTCGGCACGCGGCTGAGCGAGCACCCGCTGATGGCCAACGTCCTGGCCGATCTGGCGATCGAATCCGAAGCGGCCACGGTGTTCGCCATGCGTGTGGCGCGCGCGGTGGACCAGGCCGGCGCCGATCCACAGCAGGCCGCGTTCGCGCGCATCGCCACGGCCGTGGGCAAGTACTGGGTGTGCAAGCGCGCGGCCGTGTTCGTCAATGAAGCACAGGAGTGCCTCGGCGGCGCGGGCTATGTGGAGGAGTCGATGCTGCCGCGGCTGTACCGGCAGGCGCCGTTGAATTCGATCTGGGAAGGCAGCGGCAACATCCAGTGCCTGGACGTACTGCGTGCCTTGTCACGCGAACCGCACGTGCTGCACGCGCTGGATGCGGAATTGAATGCGGTGGCCGGTGCCGATGCGATCTATGACGCTGCGCTGCGGGCGTTGCGCGCCCAGCTCGCGGCCACGCCGGAGCAGGCACAGGCCCGCCGTATCACCGAACGCCTGGCGCTGCTGTTGCAGGCCGCGGTCCTGCTGCGGGCGCAGAGTCCGAACACATCGGCCTTCATCCGTTCACGGCTCGATGCCGAGCATGGGATGGCGTTCGGCACGTTGCCGGCGGATATCGATTTCGGGGCCGTGCTGGGCCGCGCACTCCCATAACGCAGACGCCCCCTCCAAGGGAGGGGGCGTCGTGACCCACGTGATGCACTTGAAGGACGGCCGGACTCAGCGCTTGGCTTCGTTGGCGTTCCTGTTGGCATCGTCCGCGACGTCGCGTGCCTTGTCGGCGACCTTCTGCGCGGCGTCGGCGGTGGACTCGCTGGCGTGGGCCGCCGCATCCTTGGCGGCGACCTTGGCTTCCCCGGCAGCTTCGGAGGTGGCCGCTGCAGCGCGGTCGAGCGCCTGCTGGGTATCGGCGGCAGCGCGCTCGGAGGCGGCCGCGGCATCATCGGCGGCACTGCGGGTGGCCGCAGCAGCCTTGTCGACGGCTTCGCGCGCGGCGGCATTGGTGCTGTCGGCGGCCTGCGCGGCGTCACGGCGGGCCTGTTCGGCCTCCGGGCCCTTGCATGCGGCCAGGCCGAGCAGCAGGGAAGCGGCCAGCAGGGAGGTGGTCAGCGGACGGATCTTCATGTGGCGCTCCAGAACGGCGATGGATGGGAGGCCAGCCTATTCATGCGCCTGTGAAGACGCGGTGCGCGCGGCAGCGCGGTAAAGAACACCCAAAGAAAAAGCCGCTGGCGAACCAGCGGCTTCTTCAGACCTGCTTGAAGAAAGAAGTTATTACTTCTTGGCTTCTTCAGCAGCGTCCTTGGCCTGCTCAGCGGTGTTTTCCGCAGTCTTGGCAGCGTCCTTCGCCTGCTCAGCAGCAGCGTCGGTGGCAGCGCCAGCAGCCTGGGCAGCGGCATCAGCCGAAGCGTCAGCAGCGGTGGTGGCGGTGTCAGCAGCAGCCTGGGCAGCGTCAGCAGCCGGGGCGCCAGCAGCAGCGGCCTGGTCAGCAGCGGCCTGGGCGTCAGCGGCGGCTTCGTTGGCCGAAGCGGCGGCGTCAGCAGCCTGCTCCTGCTTCGAGCAGGCGGTCAGGGCCAGGCCCAGGGCCATTGCGATCAGCAGCTTGTTGATGCTCATTGTTGTGAATCCTCGTCGTTAGATTAGGCAACGCGCTATTGCGCGCCCGGCAACATGATGACAAGCCACGATTGGCTGTCAAGCGATCGCGCATTCAGTTTTGAGAAATGCGCGTTAAACCAAATCAAATCAATTCGATAGCGATGGCGGTTGCTTCGCCACCGCCGATGCACAGGGTAGCAATTCCGCGCTTGGCGTCACGCTTGCGCAATGCGTTCACCAGCGTGACCACCAAGCGTGCACCCGACGCACCGATGGGATGACCCAATGCGCAGGCACCGCCATTGACGTTGACCTTGTCGTGCGGAATGCCCAGCTCGCGGATCGGCGCCATCGCGACCACGGCGAAGGCTTCGTTGATTTCGAACAGGTCCACCTGGTCCAGCGTCCAGCCGGTCTTTTCCAGCAGCTTCTGGATCGCACCGATCGGCGCGGTGGTGAACCACTCCGGCGCCTGCGAATGAGTGGCATGGCCGACGATGCGGGCCAGCGGCTGCAGGCCGCGGGCGGCGGCGTCTTCCTCGGCGAGCAGCACGACCGCGGCGGCGCCGTCGGAGATGCTCGAGGAGCTGGCGGCGGTGACCGTGCCGTCCTTCTTGAACGCCGGGCGCAGGGTCGGGATCTTGGCGATGTCCGAGCGGCTCGGCTGTTCGTCCTGTGCGTACTCGACCTCACCCTTGCGGGTGCTGACCTTCACCGGCACGATTTCACCGTCGAAGGCGCCATTGGCCTGCGCGGCCTGCGCGCGGCGGACCGATTCGATGGCGAAGGCATCCTGGTCCTCGCGGCTGACCTGGTACTTCTCCACGGTGCATTCGGCGAACTCGCCCATGGCCTTGCCGTCGTAGGCATTGACCAGGCCGTCGTGGGCCATGTGGTCGATCACCTGGAAGTTGCCGAAGCGGATGCCGGTGCGCGAGTTGGGGATCATGTGCGGGGCGTTGGACATCGACTCCATGCCGCCGGCGACCACGATGCTGGCCGAGCCGGCCTTGATCAGGTCATGCCCCAGCATGATGGCCTTCATGCCCGAGCCGCACACCTTGTTGAGGGTGGTGGCGCCGGTGGAGACCGGAATCCCGGCGGCGATCGCGGCCTGGCGGGCGGGCGCCTGGCCGAGATTGGCCGGCAGCACGCAGCCCATGATCACTTCGGAAACGTCCGCAGCCGGTACTCCGGACTGCTCCAGGGCCGCTGCGATCACGGTGGCCCCCAGGGTCGGGGACGGCACGCCGTTGAACTGGCCCAGGAAGGAGCCGATGGCGGTGCGCTTGGCGGCGGCGATGACGATGTTGGACATGTGCAATCTCTTTGGTGCGTGAGCGAAGAGCGGAATGGGAACGCGGGCGTTGGAAGCCGCCGCATTTCCCGGCAGACTGCGTGGGGGTCGGTCCAGTATAGAGGGTCGGCATTGACCGCCGGTGTCTGCCCGGGAGGCAGGCAGGTGGGGAAGGTCCATTCACAAGGGGAGCAGGGATGAAGCAGGTTGTGATCGGCAGGTCGGCCTTGGCCGCGGCATTGGCGTTGGCACTGAGTGCCTGCGGAGGCGGAGGCAGCAATGTCCGCGGGGATCTGGAGCCGTCGCCGCCTCCGACCCAGCCCCCGTCGCCGCCCCCCACCACGCCACCTTCTCCACCGCCGACCACGGCGCCGACGCCGCAGCCGGCGATCGACGCGCACCTGGCCATCGTCCAGGCGGGGCCGGCGCAGTCCGCCGGCTGGACCGGCGCAGGCGTGCGCATCGGCATCGTCGATTCGGGCGTGAACCGTGAGCATCCCGCGCTCAGCGGACGGGTGCTGGCGAACTACAGCTACGTCGATCCGCGCGTGAACAACGTCAATGTGGACGACGTGGTCGGCCACGGCACCGTCGTCGCCGAACTGGCCGCCGGTCGCAGGGTAGGCAGCTGGCCGGGCGGCGTGGCCAGCGAAGCGCAGATCGTCTCGGCGCGGATCATCGCCGACAAGCGCCCCGTCGATGACGGCTCGGGCAGTGGCAACGAAGTGACCGGTGCGATCGGCCTGGACGGCGTGCATCAGGACCTGATCGCGGCCGGCGTCAAGATCATGAACAACTCGTGGGGCGGCCTGTACTGGACCAACCCGTCGGCCACCGCGCCGATCGCCCAGGAATACCGGCCCTTCATCATCAGCAACGGCGGCCTGGTGGTGTTCGCCACCGGCAACGAGAGCAAGCCCGATCCCTCCAGCATGGCGGCGCTGCCCAGCCAGGTTGGGCCGGGCGGCAGCCTGCCCGCGGCGGATCTGGAACGCGGCTGGCTGAGCGTGACCGCGGTCGATACCGCAGACCCGGGCAAGCTGGCTTCGTATGCCAACGCCTGCGGCGTCGCGGCGCAGTATTGCCTCGCCGCACCGGGCACGGTGGCCTATGTCGATCCGGCCAACAAGGGGGGCACGCCGGAGTACTACTATGGCTCGGGCACGTCCTATGCGGCGCCGCTGGTCTCCGGCGCGGCGGCCCTGGTGTGGCAGAAATATCCGTATTTCACCAACGACCTGGTGCGCCAGACGCTGCTGGGCACCGCGACCGATCTCGGCGCGGCCGGCGTGGACCGGACGTTCGGCTACGGCCTGCTCAACATCGCCAAGGCGATCAATGGTCCGGCGAGGCTGGACTGGGGCGATACGACGGTCAATGTCAGCACGCTGGGGCTGGATTCGGTGTGGAGCAACGACATCAGTGGCAACGGCGGGCTGACCAAGCAGGGTGCGGGTGCGTTGACCCTGGCCGGCGCCAATACCTACACCGGTGACACGTTCATCGAGCGCGGCACCCTCGCGCTGCGCGGCGGTGCGTCGCTGCGTTCCAACGTGCTCATCGTGCCGCAGGCAGGCGATCCCAACGGCGCGGCGCTGCAGTTCATGAACGGTACCACGCGGGTGAGCGGCAACGTGGACAACGGCGCCAGCGTGATCCTGCGCAGCGACAACATCGATGCGGTCATCGAAGGCAACTACATCCAGCGTGCCAGCGCGCAACTGGTGGTCGCACTGGGTGCCAACCCGCTCATGGTGAACGGCACCGCCACCCTGGCCGGCACGGTCCGCGTGGACAGCATCATCGCCGGTTACGTGCCCCGGGACGGACGCACGCAGCCGCTGCTGCACGCCGACGGTGGGGTGACCGGCACCTTCGCCAGCGTCACCAACGGGCTGGCGCCCGGCACCCTGCTCCAGGCCAGCCTGCTGCATGCGAGCAACGACGTCACCCTGGTCACCGACCGCATCAACGTGACCAGCGCCAGCCTGCAGGCCGGCCTCGGTGGAACGGCGCTGGCGTCGGCGGCGCGCGTGGAATCCGCGTTCGAGGTGCTCGATGGCAACGGGGCGGCGCTGGACGGGTTCGCGGACGCGGCCGGCCAGCTGCAGCAGGTCGATGGGGCCAACGCCTTGCAGGCGAGCCTGGACAGCCTGTCCGGCAAGGCGCATGCGCTGGCCACGGCGGCGACCTTCGACAGCATCGACATGAACCGTCGTGCGCTGTCGGCACGGGTCGGTGACGTGCAGGCCGCACCGCGCCTGCGCGGTGCCTGGCAGAGCACGCTGGGCGAGGCGGGCCAGGGCAGCTTCGCCGGCAACGGGGTGGCGACCCGGGGCTGGATGATGGGCCAGGACATGGCGCTGGGCAGCCACGGCATGCTCGGTTTCGCGTTCGGTGAAACGCGCAGCTACGGCAGCCGGGAGTGGGGCAGTGACCGCGGCAGCGACCGTCAATCGCAGGCGCAGGTGTATGCGGGCTGGGGGACCGGCCGTGCGTATGCGATGGGCCAGATCGGTGCCGGCCAGTTCACCCGTGAGATCGATCGCCAGTTGCTGCTGGGGGCCGGCCAGTACGGCGTCAACGCGCGCTACGGCGGCAGCTTCAGCGCGGCCAGCGTGGAATCGGGCTACCGCTTCGGCAGCGCCACCGCCTCGCTGACGCCTTACCTGGGCGCCGAGTACGCCCGGGTGGACAGCGACGGTTTCAGCGAAGCGGGCGGCATGGGCTTTGGCCTGCGTGCGCACGATGCCGTGAGCACGCGCAGCCAGGCCCTGGCCGGTCTGCGTGCCGAGCGTCGCTGGGGCGGCTGGTCGCTGCGCGGCTACGCCGAGTGGCAACAGCATCTGTCCAGCGACGGCCTGGCCTTGGACGCCAGCTTCGTCGGGGTCGAGGCCTGGGCACCGGTGGCCGGGTTGCAGCCGGCCCGCTCGGGCGGGCTGTTCGGACTCTCGGTGGAATCGTGGCTGAGCCGCACCAGCCGCCTGGCGTTCGGCTACGACCAGCGCTTCGGCCCGCGGGGCGATCTGCGCCAGGTGCAGCTGCGCTATTCGGCCGGGTTCTGACGGCCGGTCTCACTGCGACGTGTGTAAAAAAGAGGGCGCGATCGATGATCGCGCCCTCTTTCGTTGTATCGCCCAACGGCTCAGTTGCCGCGCAGGGTGCCCCGGCGCGGGGTGCTGGGACCCAGCGGCATCTTCAGTTTGCCGATCGACAGGATGCGCGATTCGGCGATCTGGTCGGCGGCGCGCTGCGGGGCGATGCCCTCGGCCTGCGACAGCGCGAAGATGCGGCCGAGGTTGTGGTAAATGCTGCGGATCAGGCGCATCGCGCGCTCACGGTTGTAGCCGTCGATTTCCAGCGAGACGTTCATGACACCGCCGGCGTTGACCGCGTAATCCGGTGCGTAGAGGATGCCGCGCGCATGCAGTTCGTCGCCTATTTCCAGGCTCGAGAGCTGGTTGTTGGCGGTGCCGCAGACGATCCTGCACTTCAGCCGCGGCAGCGTGTCCGGATTGATCGCCCCTTCCAGCGCGCACGGCGCGAAGATGTCCGCGTTGACGTCGTAGATGTCCTCCGGCTTGACCGCTTCGGCACCGTATTCGGTGACCGCGCGGTCAACGCGCGCGCTGTCCAGGTCGCTGACGTACAGCTTGGCGCCGCGGTCGCGCAGCAGCTTCACCAGTTCCATGCCGATGTGGCCCAGGCCCTGCACCGCGATGCTGGCCTTGCCGACTTCCTCATGGCCCAGCTTGTGCTGCATCGACGCCATCAGCGCCTGCAGGGCGCCATACGCCGTGAACGGGGCCGGATCGCCGGAGCCGCCATGCACCTGGTGTACGCCGGTGACGTACTCGCTCTCCAGATAGATGTTCTCCATGTCGTTGACATCGGTGCCGACGTCCTCGGCAGTGATGTAACGGCCACCCAGCGAATCCACGTAACGGCCGAACGCGCGGAACAGCACCTCGGACTTGTCGCGCTTCGGGTCGCCGATGATCACCGCCTTGCCACCGCCCACATTCAGACCGGCCAGCGCGTTCTTGTAGGTCATGGTGCGGCTCAGCCGCAGCGCGTCGGCGAGGGCCTCGTCGGTGCTGGCGTAGGGGCGCATGCGCACACCGCCCAAGGCCGGGCCGAGCGTGGTGTTGTGGATGGCGATGATCGCCCTCAGACCGGCGTCGCGGTTGTGGCAGAACACCACTTGTTCGTGACCGGTGGTTTCGAGGGTTTCAAATAACATGGTGGCTCCGATGGTGCGAACGGTGGCGAACAGCGGCGAACGCGCCAGCAAAAGGTGGGTTGTAAAACAAAAAAAGCGACGTCGTCGGGTCTCGGACGGGTCGCGCGGCGCCATTCTAGTGCATTCCGGCGGAGGGTGTTGTCAGGGCTCTCCCGTCGCGCCGCCATTAAAGTTGCTGAAGCACAGGCCGATGCCGTGGCAACGGTGTGGATGGCCGGTCATCGCAGGAAGGATCACGTGGGCGCAGTCGCAATAAGGCAAGTGCGGGATCCGGCGTGTCCAGGGCCATGGGCGTGATCGGCGTGATGCTGGTTGGCGCCGCCGTGCTGGCGTTGCTGGGGGTGATCGGCCTGGTCCGCCACCGGCGTGCCGTGGCGCAGCCATCGAGAGCGCGTGCCGCCGCCGGGCAGGCGGGGGCGACGGCAGTGCCTGCCGCCGCTCTGTCGCCGGGCACCGATCCGGTCGCGGTGCTGCAGGCCGGGCTGCACACGCTCGCGCTGGTGCCCCGCAGTGGCGATGCCGCCGATGCCGCGGCGCCGCACACGGTGGAACTGCGCGATGCTGTCACGGCGTCGCTGCTGGCCCGTGACTGGTCGGCCAAGCACCTCCCACGTCGGCCGCAGCTGCTGCCGCAGCTGATCCAGACCGTCAACGACAGCGATGCATCGGCACGTGCGATGGCCGCGATCATCAGCCAGGATCCGGTGCTGACCGGCAACCTGCTGCGCATCGCCAACAGCCCCGTCTACCGGGTGCAGGCGCGCCCGGTGGAGACGCTGCAGCGCGCGGTCACCCTGGTGGGGACCGATGGCATCCGCCAGATCATCAGTGCGGTGCTGGTACAGCCGGTGATGCAGCTGCAGTGCGATGCGTTTCCGCAGTTCAGTGCGGTGATCTGGGAGCACGCGCTGCTGGCCTCGCGCGCGGCCGCCGACCACGCCCGCACGGTGACCCACGAAGATGGCTTCGCCGCGCAGTGGCTGGGCCTGACCCAGGGCCTGGGCGCAGCGCTGGTGATGCGCCACCTGCTCGATGCCTGTGCGCAGCAGTCGGTGGCCGCGCCACCCCGTGCGCTGGCGGCGGACCTGCTCGACAACTGGATCCTGCCGGTGGCCAGCCGCATCGCGGCGGCATGGGAGCTGCCCAAGGCCGTGCACGACGCCTTGATCCGCCAGAGCGGCAGTGGACTGGCGGCGAGCCTGCGTTTCGCCCGCGCGGCGGCGGCGGCCAGCCTGCTGTGCCGGCACGGCCAGATCGGCCAGGTCCAGGCGCTGGCCCTGCTGGAACAACTGGACGGCACGCCGCCGCATGCGCTGCAGTGGATCTGGCGGCGCGTGCACGGGCGTGCGGTGGAGACCCTGGACGGTGAAGAAGCCGAGCTCGAGGTCGCCGGGGCCGGCTGAGCTAGAGCTGCGATTCCAGCGGCAGCCAGCTGATCGCGCGCGCGCTGACGCGCAACCAGAACCCGGTATCCGGTTCGGTATACAGCCACTGCGGTGGCTGGGCATCGCGTTCCAGCCAGCGGACGTCACCGTCCGGCCCCAGGGCCACCCAGTAGCTCTGGCTCGGGCTGGCCAGGCGCAGGTACTCCTGGCGCAGCTGCCCGGCCAGTACGGGGTCGTCGAACAGCACGCCCATCTCGGTGTTGAGATAGGCCGAACGCGGGTCGAGGTTGAACGAGCCCACGAAGCCCCGCCGGTCATCGACCATGAAGGCCTTGGTGTGCAGGCTGGCGCCGCTGCTGCCGAACAGGCCGCCGCCGTCGACGTTGCCGCGCGATTTGAGTTCGTACAGCTGCACGCCACTGCGCAGCAGCGGCGCCCGGTAGTGCATGTAGCCACTGTGCACGGCGGCCACGTCATTGGCGGCCAGTGAGTTGGTGATCACCCCGACCTGGGCACCGCGCGCGACCATCGCGCCCAGCCCTTCGGTGCCGTCCTCGCCGGGCACGAAATAGGGCGAGATCAGCAGCGCCTTGTGCTGTGCGCTTTCCAGTTCCTCGACCAGGCGCGTCACCAGCCAGCCGGCCTGGTCGTCGCGGCGATGCTTCATCGGTGGATCCGAGGCGATCTCCACGTTGGGCGTCCAGTGCAGGTCGAGCGCATCGCGGTAATACGAGCGCTCCGCCTGTGAACGCGCCACGCGCGCCAGGTACGGCTTCGCACTGTCCAGCCGCGCTTCGTGTTCGCTTTCGCGGATCAGCAGGCGCAGCTGCGGTTCGGTGTAGAACGCCAGGGCGCGGATCGGCACCGCGGTGTCGCTGTTCCAGTAGTCGTCGAAGATCGTGTTGGCCTGCTGCACCGCTGCACCGGCCACCAGCAGGTCCAGGTCGCGGAAGTTCACGTCGGGGCGTGCGCTGAAATACTCCTCGCCGATGTTGCGGCCGCCGACGATCGCCACGCGTCCGTCGGCGATCCAGGACTTGTTGTGCATGCGGTGATTGACGCTGAAAACGCGCTGCACCATCTCGACCAGGCGCCAGAGCCCGCTGCGGTTGCGGAACGGGTTGTACAGGCGGATCTCGATGTTGGGATGCGCATCGAGCGCCATCATCAGCGCGTCCTTGTCCTGCGCGTTCATGTCGTCGAGCAGGATCCGGACGCGCACGCCACGCTCGGCCGCGCGGTACAGCTCGTTGGTCATGAGGTGGCCGATCAGGTCGTCGTGCCAGATGTAGTACTGCAGGTCCAGGCTGCGGCCGGCGTGCTGGGTGATCACCGCGCGCGCGGCGTACGCGTCGAGCCCGTCGGACAGGAAGGCGACACCGGTCTGGCCGGGATGTTCGGCCTGCAGGCGGACCAGCTCGCGATCGATCGGGGTCTGGTCGGCCCGGGTGGGCAGCACCGTGGAACGCTCGCCCACGGCCTGCGGGGTCAGGTGGTCGGCCAGCAGCAGGCCGCTGAGCACCAGCAGGATCAGCAGGGCGACAACGATCCCCAGCCAGCGCAGCAGCCGGCGCCAGAACGGTTTTTTCTCGGTCATGCCCCGATCGTAAGCGGGAGGGGCGTGCAGGGCGAGTGCTGGCGCGGTTTAGAAACGCTCGTCCGGTGCCAGGTAACGCCACTGGCCCGGGACCAGCTTGCCCATCGCCACGCGGCCGATGCGCAGGCGGCGGATGCTGATGACCTCCAGCCCGACCTGGGCGCACATGTCGCGCAGCTGGCCCGGATGCACCGGCTTGATCGCAAAGCGCAGGCGGGTTTCGTTCTGCCAGCTCACCTTGCACGGTGGCAACGGCCAGCTGCGGAAGCTCAGGCCGTGCGCGAGGCGCTTCATGCCATAGGGCGCCAGCTCGCCACTCACTTCGACCAGGTATTCCTGCTCCAGCGTCGCACCGCGATCCTTCAGGTGCGAGATCACGCGTCCGTCCTGGCTGACCACCACCAGGCCGCTCTCGTCGTCGGACAGCGGCATCACCAGCTGCAGGGCGTGGAAATGCCGCTGCAGCAGGGTCACGCCGGTGGCATCGAGCTCGCTGCGGCTCTCCGGGGTGACCAGCGCGCACAGTTCGTCCGAGCGCATGCCGGCCGGCTTGTGCAGCAGCATGCTCACGGTTTCGGTCCGGGTCGCTTCGGCGTTCTCGCGCAGCACGATCGTCTCGTCGGTGACCATCGTCTGCGGTTGTTCGACGACCTGGCCGTTGACGGTCACCCAGCCGCCCTCGATATAGCGCTGGGCGTCGCCACGGGAGCAGCCGATCAGGCTGGTCAGGCGTTTGTCGAGTCGGATCGGGTCGGTCATCGGGCAGGCAACATAAAACGGGAAGCGGGCGGGGAGTGTACTGGCTGGGGCGCGGCGCTGCGCGATGACGGCCGCCGCGGCTCAGCCCGGCGTGCGTTCCAGGTGGGTCAGGTACAGGCGCAGGTCGAACTCCAGCTGGTGGTAGTCCGCTTCCATGTGGGTGCACAACTGGTAGAAGGCCTTGTTGTGGTCCGATTCCTTCAGGTGGGCTAGTTCATGCACCACGATCATCTTCAGGAACGGGGCCGGGGCCTCGCGGAAGACCGTGGCGATGCGGATCTCGCGGCTGGCCTTGAGCCGGCTGCCCTGCACCCGCGAGACCGTGGTGTGGGTGCCCAGTGCGTGTTTGAGGACCTGGAGCCTGCTGTCGTAGATCACCTTGGACAGCGGCGCGGACTGGCGCAGGTAGCGCTCTTTCAGGCCCTGGGTGTAGTCGTACAGCTGGCGGTCGTTGCGCACCGTGTGCAGCTCGGCGTAGCGGCGTTCCAGCCATGGCCCCAGCCGGTCGCCCGCGATCAGCTCGCGCACCTGCTGCTGCAGGGCGTCGGGATAGCCGGCGAGGTACTTCAGGGCGGTCATCGGGCGGTTGGGGCGGGACGGGCAGACCAGTATGATGGCCTCCGGAATCCCGCAACAACAGATGCTAGGCGTATGGCGAAGGCAAATCCCCTGCAGGAGCAGCTGCTCAAGGCTGGGCTGGTCAAGAAATCCCAGGTCTCCCAGGCCGCCCGTGAACAGGTGAAAGCCCGCCACGGCAAGGCCCCGGTCGCGCCCAGCGAGAGCCAGCGCGAGGCCGATCGCCTGCGCGCGGAGAAGGCCGAGCGCGATCGCGCGCTGGAAGCCGACCGCAAGGCCAAGGCCCATGCCCAGGAACTGCAGGCCCAGGTCCGCCAGATCATCGAGGCGCACAAGGTCAAGCGGGAAGGCGAGAGCGAGTACCGCTTCAACGATGGAACGCTGATCCGCACCCTGCTGGTCAACAACGTGCTGCGCCGCCAGCTGGCCTCGGGCAGCCTGGTGATCGTGCGCCATGGCGACGGCTTCGAACTGCTGCCGCGTGCGGCTGCCGAGAAGGTCCGCGAGCGCGATGCCAGCGTGATCGTGCTCGACAACAGCCAGCCCGGCAGCGAGCCGAGCACCGGCAACGCCGACGACGATGCGTACTACGCCCAGTTCCAGGTGCCGGACGACCTGGTCTGGTAAGCCGCGCCTGAAGCGTTCACCCGGCGCCGCGCGCGTTCAGCCCTACGTCGGCTGGGCAGCGGGGCCCGGGTCTATGCTGGTGCCCTGACACCGGCATGGGAGACACATCATGGCGACAGGTTGGGCAGGCGACGGCGCCGTCCAGGATCAGATCGACGCCACCGTCGATGAGGCCATCCAGCGGGCCCGCGCACAGCTGCGCGACGGCCCCGGGCTGACCCACTGCGAACAGTGCGAGGCACCCATTCCCGAGGCGCGGCGCAAGGCCGTCCCCGGCGTTCGCCTGTGCGTGCGCTGCCAGGAAGAAGAAGACGCCGCCCAGCACGAAGGCAGCGGCTACAACCGGCGCGGCAGCAAGGACAGCCAGCTTCGGTAGGTGCCGACCGTTGGTCGGCACGCAATGACGCATACCGACCAACGGTCGGTATCTACAACCGGCGTGGCACGCGCCCTCAACCGTCCCCCTGGATCCCGCCGGGTGCCTGCGACGGATCTCGCCACCGGCGTACCGTGCGCTGGAAGAACATGTTGTTCGGCATCTGCAGCACCGTGCCTTCATGCCCGCTGCCGGTTTCCTGCAACGTGGTGTAGATCAGATTGATGTCGATCACGCGGCCCTTGAGTCCAGGCTTCTCACCGTTTTCCAGCAGCTCGATGTAATCGTGCAGGCGGAACGGCCGCGTGGTGAAGATCAGCAGCGTGCAGAAGATGTTGGACAGCACGCTCCACGCGGCGAAGAACGCCACCGCGCCGACCGCGGCGAACCCGGTGAAGGCGGTCCACAGCACCGTTGCCGAGACGCCCACGATGTTGAGCACGATCAGCAGCACGGTGAAATACACCAGGAAGGTGAACACCCGACGTGCGCCCATGATCATTTCCGGCGGGAGTGTGTAGTGCTCACCGACGCGGCGGATCAGCCGCCGGGCAACCAGCCGCAGCAGCCAAGCCACCAGCAGGGTCACCAGAATCTGCAGGGCAGGGACCCCGTAGTGCAGCCAGTCGTGGGTCCAGGCGGGCAGATGGTCTTTCATGGGGGCGGAATTCCTTTGCAGCGATAGTGCCGATCCCGCCATGGTAATGCCGATGCGCCTCGCCGCATCGTGGTGTGCGCTTACGGCCGCGGGCTGCCGTACACATCGAACGCAGCGATCATCGCCGAGGCGCACAGCGGCGCGTTCTGCGCGTACTGCAGGCAGACATCCGGCGCTTCGGGCGCCAGCGTGACCCGGATCTGCAAGGGGCTCCACGGCAGCGTGCAGCCGGTGGTCAGTGAGAGCAGCAGGGCCAGGCAACTGGAAGGCATGGGGATACTCCTTGGCGGGCGCCGGTAGTGACAAGGGATTGGATGCAGCGCCGGCCAGGAAGGTTTAAAGGCCGCGCAGAAAAAGAACTCCAGCGGCGGCTTAAACCTTTTCCATGCCCCCCGCATCCAACGGATATGCTCGACACGACCATGCCCACTTCCAGCGCCCCGCCCGAGGCCGATGCCGCCGATGACCACGCCCTGGTGCGTGCCGCGGCGGCCGGTGACGTCACGGCGTACGAGCGGATCTACCGGCGCCATTCGCCACGGGTGTACGCCGTGCTGTGGCGCCTGTGTGGCGGCCATGCGGCCCGCGCCGAGGATGCCCTGCAGGAGGCTTTCCTGCAGGCATGGCGCGCGTTGCCGGGCTTCCGTTTCGAAAGCAGCCTGGGCACCTGGCTGCACCGCCTGGGCGTCAACGCCGCGCTGATGGAGCTGCGTGCCAATGCCACCGGCGATGCACGCGATGCCGGCGAGGAAGGCTGGGAGTCGTTGGCGATGCTGCCCGCCCAGGACCGCTGCGCCGGGACCTCGATGGACCTGGAGCGGGCGCTGGAAACGCTGCCGCCACGGGCCCGGGCGGTCCTGGTCCTGCATGACATCGAAGGGTGGAAACACCAGGAAATCGCCGACCAGCTGCAGATGGCCGTCGGCAGTTCCAAAGCACAGTTGCACCGTGCGCGCGGCCTGCTGCGTGCGCGCCTAGGAGAAACCGCATGAACCCCCATGATTCCGATCACGACGAGCTGACTGCACGCCTGCATGCCCTGCCGGCCGAGCGCGTCCCGCCGGCGCGGGTGTGGCAGGCCATCGCCGCCCAGCTGCCGGCGCAGAGCGCAGCCACGTCCCCGGCGGCGACCGTGCCTACGTTGTCGACGCGTCGCCGACGTGGCCGCTGGCCGCTGCGTATCGGGCTCGGCCTGGCGGCCGCGCTGGCGCTGCTGATGGTGGTGCCGACCCCGGTCCCGCATACGCCGGCACCGTCGCTGCTGCAGCGCCAGGCCGATGCGATGGCCGGCGAATACCAGCAGGCCATCGCCGCCCTGCCCAATGCCGAGGTCACCGAGGAATGGCGCCCGGCCCTGCACGAACTCGATGCCAGTGCGGACACCATCCGCGCGGCCATCGCTGAGAATCCGCGCTCGCGCTATCTGCTCGGGCAACTGCAGCGTACCTATGCGCTGCGGCTGGAACTGACCCAGCAGGCGGTGTTGTCCACCGGCCTGCCCACCTGAAGGAGAACCCCATGCGTATTCCTCTGTCCCTGATCGCCGCGCTTGCCCTGTGCCTGCCGCTGGTCGCGCAGGCCGCCACCAGCATCAACGAGCGCCATCCCCTGGGCGCCGGCGGGCGCGTGGAAATCAGCAACATCGCCGGCAAGGTCACCGTCCGTGGCTGGGATCGCAGTGACGTGGCGCTGACCGGCTCATTGGCCGACGGGCTCACCCTCAAGCAGGACAAGAGCAGCAACCGCGTGCGCTGGGAAGTGGAGTATCCGCGCGGCCGCAGCAATGGCGGCGCGACCCTGGAGCTGCGCGTGCCGCGTTCGGTGGAAGTGCAGCTGGGCACCGTCAGCGCGGACATCGACGTGGCCGACATCGACGTACGCCGCCTGCAGGCCAACAGTGTCAGCGGCAGCATCACCGCCGCCGGGCGCAGTGGCGAGACCACGTTGAACACGGTCAGTGGTGGCATCCGTTCGCAGCTGCAGACCGCACGGCTGGATGCGCGCACGGTCAGTGGCCAGTTGCTGGCCGGCGGTGGGGCGTCAGGGGAAGTGGCGGCCGAATCGGTCTCCGGCCGGGTCAACGTCAATGCCGGGCGGATCCAGCGGCTGGCGGTGGAAACCGTCTCGGGCAGCCTGGATGTGAGCGCGACCGGCATGGCGCCGGGCGGCAAGGTGACGATGCAGACGGTCAGCGGTTCGGTCGCGCTGAAGCTGCCGGTGAACGTATCGGCGCAGTTGAACGTCAAGACGTTCAGTGGCGGGATCCAATCCGATGCCGGGCAGGTGGAGAAGCCCCGCTATGGTCCGGGCAGCAGCCTGGATGCGCGTCTTGGCTCGGGTGATGGGGATATTTCGATCAACGCCCATTCCGGGAGCGTGCGGGTCAGCCTGGGCCGCTGAGTGCGGCCACCGCACCGGCCGATGCCGGTGCGGTCGGCAGCAATGTCAGCCGGCTTTTTTCAGTGCCAGGGTATTGCCCAGCACTTCGATCTTGCCGCCACCCTTGCGGAAGGCAGCCAGATCCGCAGCGATGCTCTGGCTGCTGACGGCGGAATTGGACCCTTGCTTGCGGTCGACGCGAACGGTGTTGCTTGCCTTGGGGGAGGTCTTTGGCGTACGAGCCATGGATGCTCCTGCTATGGATGAAGCGTGGAAGAAAACGTCGACAGATCCTGCTGTTGTCGACGGTAGTCCTGCCGCACGAGGCGGCAATCATCGCCGCCCATGTCGAACTGGCGGCAGATCGCGGGTCGCTGCGAGTAGATCGTGCAGCGCAGGTGATAGGGGTCGATCGCAGCGCACCAGCCTTCTTCGTTGCGTGCCATCACCGTGCCGCCACGCGCATCGGTGTCCAGCAGATAGCCGGGCACGTTGTCGTCGGGCATCACGGTGACGGTGAGCCGACAACACACCGCGTCGCAACGACGGCAGTCGATGGGGTCGGGCTCGGACGATGTAAGGAGTGCAGCCAGGCGTTCGCCCAATCTGAGTGTCTCTTTGGCGGCTCGGGGTGAAGCATGCTGTGAGCGAGCCGGATCACAGCGATGAGCGATCCCGGCACCGCGGACAGGCCGACGGTGGCAGTATCGAAGAGGACGGTGGCCAATCAGGGCCGGAAGATGATGCTGGGTGCGTCAAGCGCATTGCGCTTTGAAGCCGAAAGATGATAGCGCTTTCGGCGTAACGTTTTGTTAATAAGGCCGTTCACGCCTCTTCAGGCCTTGCGGGACAAGGCCTGGCGCAACAGGGGGTCAGTGGGCGGCGGCCAGTGCCAGCCCGTGGACCACACCGAAGGACGGATTGCCGCGGACCAGGGTCGAGCCCGGGAAGGCGTTGGCCACCGCCTGCTGCAGATAGCCGGCGCGCGACATGCCGCCGGTCAGGAACACCGCTGCCGGGTCGTGGCCGATGTCGCTGCGCACCTGCTCCAGCAGGGCGGTCAGCTCGCCCAGATACCCGCCGGCGGCGGTCTCCAGCCGCGAGGCATCGATCTGCATCTGCAGGCCGCGTTCGATGAAGTCCAGCGCGCTGTCGTGGCTGGCCACGCTGCTCAGGGCGATCTTGCAGCGCTCGACTTCGCGGTACAGGCGCGCGGTGTTGCCGGTGTCCTGCAGGGCGGTCAGGCGCGGACCGAACGGCGCGTCCACGTCGCGGTAGGTGTGCTGGCGGAAATCGCGCTGGCGGGTCATGTCCTGGACCATCGCCGCTTCCACGTAATGGTGCGCCGGCACCCGGGTGATGCCGCGGCCGAACAGCGGCATGTAGCCGCCCAGGCTGAGGGCCAGGTCGATATCGGTACCGCCGCGGGCGATGCCCCAGGCGCGGTGGATGGTCGGGGCCTGGCCACCGCCGACGCGGGCATGGGCGACGTCGGTGGTACCACCGCCGATGTCCACCACTACGGCGTCGTGCTCCTGCGGGCTCTCGGCGTGGTAATGCATCGCGGCGGCCGCCGGCTCTTCGAGGAAATCGATGCTGTCGAAGCCGGCCGCGATCGCCGCGCCGTGCAGGATCTCCAGCGCCTGCGCGTTGCCGGCCTCGCCGATCGAGCTGCGGAACTGGACCGGGCGGCCCAGCGTGGCGGTGCGGATCGGCGTGTCCAGCTGGCGCGAGGCGGTCAGGCGGATGTGCTCGAGGATGTGCGTGGCGATGCCGGCAATCGTCTGGCGCGCACGCGGGTGCAGGTTGTAGCCGAGCATCGACTTGGGGCTCTGCACCAGGTTGCCTTCGTTCTCTTCGAAGTAGGCCTCCAGCGCGTCATCGCCATAGACCGCGTTCTGCAGCAGGGTGGTGGAGCTGAGCGGCGCGCGCATCTGCTCTTCCATCCACTGCCGGCGCACCACGCGCAGGGCCTCGCGGCGCAGTGCATCGGGCGTGCGCTCCTGGCCGGCGGCGCGGGCATCGCGCGCGGCCGCATCGACCAGCCGGGCCAGATCGTGCTCCAGCGCCGGGGTCAGTTCGAAGTCATTCGGGTCGCGCATCACCTCGGGGAAATACACGGTGGTGCGGAACTGTTCGGCCTGGCCGAACTGGATCGGCACGACCTTGCCGTCGATCACCACGGCGGCGGCGGAGTTGCTGGTGCCAAAGTCGATGCCGAGTTTCATGCGCGGGCCGGGCCGGTGGTCAGGGGGCGCGCACTTTGCGGCAACGGGACCGCCGACGCAAGGGCAGGGGGTAACGGGCGGTTACAATGGCGGCCGTTTCGTTACCGAAGAGCTGTCGATGTCCGCCATTCCCGCCTGCCCGCAGTGCACCCTGGAAAATACCTATGCCGATGGCGCGCTGTTCATCTGCGCGGACTGCGGCCACGAGTGGGCGGCCGGCGACGGCGCGGGCGAGGCCCTGGTGGTACGTGACAGCAACGGCAACGTGCTGGCCGCCGGCGACACCGTCACCGTGATCAAGGACCTGAAGGTGAAGGGCTCCTCGATCCCGCTCAAGCAGGGCACCGTGATCCGCAACATCCGCCTGGTCGAGGACGATGCCGAGCACATCGAAGGCAACTCGGACAAGATCAAGGGCCTGGTCCTGAAGACCTGCTTCCTCAAGAAGGCCTGATCGGCTTCAGTCGGCGCGGGTGCCGCGCTGGCGCCAGCGCTGCAGGCTGTCCAGCTTGGCCTGGTAGCGGGACTGCAGCGCATCGCCGTTTTCCGCGGCCAGGTCGCGCGCGCGCTGCATCTCCTGCGAGGCGCGGTTCGGGTTGCCGGCCAGGAAGTAGGCGCGGGCGAGGGCGAAGTGGAACGGGTGGGCCGTGTCATACAGGCGCACCGCGCGGCGGTAGAAGCGGACGGCCCCCGCATAGTCGCGCCGCTGTTCCGCCCGTGCCCCGAGGATGTACTGCGCGAAGGGGTCGTTGCGCTGCACCCGGGCCAGACGGTCGTCCAGCCGCTCGGCCTCGCGGGTGTCGCCCAGCCGACGGTAGAGCACGCTGGCGTTGCTCAGGCTGGCACCGTGCCGTGGCTGCAGCCGCAGGGCGGTTTCATAGTCCCGGCGGGCCTGGGCGGTGTCGCCAACGCGCGCATCGAGCACGCCGAGATTGTTCCAGCTCCCCACGAAGTCCGGCGCCATGCGCAGCGCGGCCTGGAAGTTGGCGCGCGCGCCGGCGGCATCCCCGGCGGCCATCCGGTCGGCTCCCCGGTTGTTGTAGAAGTGGGCCAGTGCCCGTTGCCGGGTGATCTTCTGCGGCCCGTAGCGGTCATACAGCACGTTGTGGTCCAGATCGACGGTGCCGCTGCGCCCGTCCAGCACGATGCCGGCATTGACGTGGCCGACGCTGTAGATCACCCCGGAGGCCTGGTACCAGCTCACCGCCTGGGCCACCTCCTGCACATGCGCGTCGATGCCGGCGAGGTTGGCCAGGGTGACGAACAGCAGGGTGAACGACAGGCAGTTGGCGCGCCGTGTCTGCCAGGTCTCGCCGATCGTGTGGGTTGCATCGGCGTCGTAGGCCAGATGCAGTCCCTGCGCGTCGAAGATCATCTCGACCAGCCGCTGCAGGCGGCGCTCGCGCGAGAAACCGGGATCGATGACCCGCTCGTGCAGCAGGGCCAGCAGCGGGGCCGGCACGTCCAGAATCTGCGCCGGCGTGGGCAGGGCGGTGGTGCCCGGTTCGGCGGCGATGGACGGCGGCGTGGTGTCGGCCGCCCAGACCGGCGCGGCGGCCAGGGCCATCCACAGGATCAGTACTCTGCATGCGGTCATCGCCGTCACCTCGCGGGGCGCTGGGGTCCGTCGGGCCCAGTCTAGGCGCGTTGTTGGAGCGCGGCGTGCCGTTCATCGGCTGTCCGCGCCATCCACAGAGGATGTGGACCAGCGGTCGACAAACATGTGGATAACCGTGCGCAGCCACTGCGCGGCAACGGGTCTGTGAGGGTGGTCAAAAAAACACCGCCCGGCTTGCCAGCGTCGCCGCGACGGCCAATCATGGCGGCATGCACTTTGAACCGATCCCCCTCCCTGCCGGGCAGCTCGCCGCGCTGGAAACCGCCTACGCCGTGCCGCCGCGGGCGTACCACAACTGGTCGCACGTGCAGGCCGTCCTGCAGCACTGCCGCACGGTCGCAGAGGCCGGCCCCGGCTGGAGCCGGCCGCGCGAGGTACAGCTGGCTGCGCTCTACCACGACGCCATCTACGACGCGGGCCGTGGCGACAACGAAGCGCGCTCGGCGGACATGGCGCGCGAGGCCATCGCGCGCTGGTTGCCGGATGCCGGGATCGATGCGGCGCGCGTGGTCGAGCTGATCGAACTGACCGCACGCCACAGCAAGCTCGCGCCCGGCGATGTGGACCCCGAGGCCGCGCTGTTCCTGGACTGCGACATGGCCATTCTGGGTGCGCCGGCGCCGGTGTTCGATGCCTACGACCGGGGCATCGCAGAGGAATACGCCGGCCACGTGCCAGGCTTCCTGTTCCGGCTGAATCGACGACGCTTCCTGAAGCAGGTGCTGGGCCAGCCGCGCATCTTCCTGAGCGACTTCTTCCACCAGCGGCTGGATGCGGCGGCGCGCGACAATCTGCGTCGCCGGGTTGAGCGCTGAACCACGCCCGCTACACTGTGCGCGCTGTTTTCCCTCCGTGTGTGGCCATGCCCGTGTCCGTTCCAGATCCCGATCCGCGTCCGCAGCCGCCGGAAGAACCCGGCCCCAACGAGTGCTGTGGCAGCGGCTGCCCGCTGTGCGTGCTGGATCTGTACAGCGATGAGCTGCAGCGCTACCGCGCCGCGCTGGCGGCGTGGCAACAGCGCCACCCCGAGGCCACCGGCTGAGCAAAGGCGCTGCGATGTCGCTTGCCCTGCCACGCCCCTCCCGCTGGTCCCCGACGCATCACGGACGGGTCGCCCTGGCCACGCTGCTGGCCCTGGGGCTGTTCATCGCCACTGCGCTGTGGACGCAATGGGCAAGGGATGACCTGGACTGGGTGCAGGCCACGCTGAGCCTGTACCTGCACGGGCCCTGGGGGCTGGCGTTGCGCAGTGCCTACTGTGTCCTGGCGCTGGCGATCATGCTGCTGGCCGTGTCCCTGCATGCCAACAGCCGTTCACCGCGCCGCAGTGCGGCCGCACCGCTGCTGTTCTCGGTCGCCGCGCTGGGGTTGATGGGGGTGGCGATCGGCGACAGCTGGTTGCCCGAGCGCGCGCCCCTGCTGGCACCGTTGGTGCACGGGGTGTCGGCCAATACCGCCTTCCTGTGCGTGAGCGTGGCGATGCTGCTGCAGAGCTGGTACCTGCGCGCCGACCCCCGCTGGCGCGACTGGGCCGGTCCCGCGTGGTGGTGGGCCTGGCTGTGCTTCGTGCTGCTGTGGCTGCACGTGCTCTGGCGCGGGCCGCCGCGCGGCGCCGGCCAGAAACTGGTGATCGCGGTGGTGCTGGTCTGGCTGGTGTCGGTGGCCTGGCAGCTGTGGCGGCAGGCACGCCGCGACGCGCGCTGAGCGTCCGGCCACGCTGTGTACATGCCCTTGGCTGGGCAGGGGCGTATCGTTGGCGCACTAGTCATGGGATGCGCGACGATGCGGCGAGCCGGTTGGGGGATGATGCTGGGTGTGGTGCTGGCGGGGATGTCCGGACAGGCGCTGGCCGCGTCGCCGCAGCAGCTCAGTCACGGGCGTTTCGAGAACGTGCCGGTGTACCTGCCGGACGGTCGTCCGCAACGGGTGGTGGTGTGGTTCGACGGCACCGCCGGCCATGCCGACAGCCAGCAGCGCATCGATGCACTGCGCGCCGAGGGCGCCCTGGTCGCGCAGGTCGATGTCGCGCATCTGCGCCAGGTGCTGGCCCGCGAGAAGAGCGGTGACTGCGCGTTCGGTGCCGGTGATGTGGAGAATTTCTCGCGCTGGTTCCAGGCCTACCTGCACGTGCCGGGCTACCACCTCCCGCTGATCGGCGGCGATGGCGAGGGCGCCGCGCTGGCCTATGCCGTGGCCGCCGAGGCCGACACCCAGGTGTTTGCCGGGCTGCTCACCACCGGCTTCTGCCCATCGGGGGTGCGCGAGCGCAAGGTCTGCGGCGCCGGCAGCAGCCATGGCCGCCTGCAGCCGGCCGAACTGAATTTCCCGTGGTTGAACGCGGCCGGCGATGTGCATTGCCCGGCCGGCGAGTCGGCCGCGTTCGTGCGCAGGGTCGGCATGGGGCGCCAGTTCGAGCGCACCGCACGAGGCGACGCGTTGCCCGGCCTGTTGGCTGCGGCAAAGGTGATCGGGGCGCAGAAGGGCGTCAGCCTCGCGCCGCCGCCGGATGATCTCAAGGGCTTGCCGGTGGTCGACGTGCCCTCGAGCAAGGCCGGCGATACCTTCGCCATCTTCGTCTCCGGCGACGGCGGCTGGGCAGGCCTGGACAAAGAGGTGGCCGCCTCGTTGAGCGAGGCCGGGGTGCCGGTGGTCGGCGTGGATTCGCTGCGTTACTTCTGGACCGCACGCACCCCCGCAGGCTTCGCGCGCGACCTGGAGCGCATCGCCAATCACTACAGCCGCCAATGGCAGCGCCGCAACGTGGTGCTGGTCGGTTTCTCGCAGGGCGCCGATGTGCTGCCGGCGGCGATCAATCAGCTGTCACCGGCCACGCGGGAGTCGGTGTCGATGATTGCGCTGTTGTCGGTCGGCAAGACTGCGGACTACGAATTCCATGTGAGCAACTGGCTCGGCGGCGGCGGCGATGGCCTGCCGATCGCGCCGGAGGTGGCCCGGCTTCCGGCCGGCAGGACGCTGTGCGTGTACGGCCAGGACGATGGCGACGCGCTCTGCCCGTCGCTCCCGCCCGGTGGCAACGCGCAGATCATCGCGCTGCCCGGCGATCACCATTTCAAGGGCGATTACGATCGTCTCGCAGACACCATCGTGCAGCATCTGCCCGCGCGTTGAGCGCCAGCGCCAGCGGTAAGCACCGACGCTGCGTGCCGGCACGGGATCAATCGTGCCGGCGCGGGTCCAGCGAGATCAACCGGGTTGCATCGAGCAGGGCGGCAGGCAGGTGCACGCCGCCGGGCGCGGCCAGATAGCGGGCCCGCCAGACCGGCGCGAACTTCGACTTGAAGCGACGCAGTCCGCTGAAGCCATAGAAGCGCTCACCGTGCCGCGCCACCACGTTCGCAAAGCGGTTCCAGCGCCCGGCCAGGCGATGCTGGGCGAGCCCGGACAGCGGCGCCATGCCCAGCGAGAACCGGTGGAAGCCCTGTTGGCGCCCCCACAGGAACAGCTCGATGAACAGGAAATCCATGGTCCCCTTGGGCGCGTCATCGACATGCCGCATCAGGTCGACCGACAGTTCGTTCCCGGCCGGCGCCTGCCACAGATTGGCGAAGGCCACGATACGGCCCTCGGCCTCGACCAGCGCCACCGGGAAGCGTGACAGGTAGGCCGCATCGAAGCTGCCCAGCGAGAAACCCTTTTCATCGCCGGCCTTGTCGTCCAGCCACTGCTGGGAGACCACCGACAATGCAGGCAGCAATGCAGGTACGTCCTCGGGCGTCGCAACCCGGAAGCTCAAGCCACCGCGCTTGCCGCGGTTCCAGGCCTGGCGCAGATCGGCGCGATCGCGGCCTTCCAGCGTGAAGTCCTGCAGCGGCACCATTGCCTCTTCACCGAGCTTGACCAGGGTCAGGCCGAGGTCGAGGTAGGTCTGCCAGTGCGCTTCACCGACCTGGTAGAACACCGGGCGCAGGCCCAGCCGGTCGGCCTCCTCACGGAAGCGCCAGATCAGCGCGCGCACCACCTCCGGTGGGCCGACCGGATCGCCCATCGCGATCAGCGAACCGCCGTAGCGCTGCATCATCACGAAGCCGCGCTGCGACTCATCACGCAGCACCGCCTTGTCCGCGGTGAGCACCAGGCAGGCCTGGGTGTCCTCGGCGGCGGCCAGGATCGGGGCGAGCGCGTCCAGCGTGGACGCATCGGCGGCTGGCAGCGGGCTGCGCGTGCTGTGCAGCAACCGCGCCAGGCCGAAGATGGTCAGCGCGATCGCCACCAGCAGCAACGCACGCAACGCACGTGGCGCGTTGCCCTGCAGCGCGAACTGCCACCACAGCTCGTTCTGGTATTCCACGTGGCTGTAGACGAAGAACAGCAGCCAGATCACGGCGACCAGGACCAGCCCGAGGTTGCGGATCCACGGCCATGACCAGGCTTCATCCAGCAACGCGCCCTGGCGATAGAACTCGCGGCGCGAGGCCCATAGCGCCGCGGCCACCAGCAGCGCCGACAGCGCGATCAGTACCTGCCCACCGCGCAGCCAGATCGGCAAGGGGGAGAGCACACAGATGCCGAGTGCGAGCATCCACGCGGCATGGCTGCGTCGCTGCAGGCCCTGGCCGATCAGCAGCAGCGCGACACCCGCGAGACTGCCAAGCAGGTGCGAGGTCTCCAGGATCGGCAGCGAGGCGGTGACTAGGTGCCGGCGCGACGTCGGCAGGGTGCCGTCGATCACCAGCGCGGCGCCGACGCTGAACACCGCCAGCGCGATGATCTGGGGCAGCCACGGGCGCAGCGCGGTCCAGCCGACCCGGGTCGCCCCGGCACCGGCGCGCAGCGGGCGGCGCAGTGCGGGCGCGACCGCCAGCACCGTGGCCAGCAGCAGCGGCAGCACGTAATAGGTGACACGGTAGATCAGCGCGGCGGCCAGCACCGCGGCCGGGGCCACCTGCGGCAGCAGCTTGAGCAGGCTCCACTCGAACACGCCCAGGCCGGCCGGCACGCTGGAGATCAGGCCGGCCAGCACCGCGACCAGATACAGCCCGACGAAACCGGGCAGACCGGTCGGCGTATCCATCGGCAGCAGCACATAGAAGGCCGCGCTGGCCAGCACCAGCTCGACCACGCTCAGCGCGGTGACGCCCAGCATGGTGCGCCGGTCGGGCAGCCACAGCGCGTGCCCGCGGATCTGGAAACTGCGGCCCTCGCGGCCGACCAGCAGCACCGTGCCCGCATACGCGAGCAGGCCCGCAATGCCGATCGCGCGCACCGCCTGCACCGGGATTGGCAGGGCCAGCGCCGCCGCGCCCGGTTCAAGCACGAAGGCCAGCGCCAGCAGCAGCCACGCGCCGAACACGAAGCCCAGCGTGCTCATCAACACGACCTGGCCGATCTCTCCCAGGGTGAGGCCGGCACGGCCATAACCGCGCAGGCGCACCGCACCACCGGTGAGCGCGGCAAAGCCCAGCGTCTGCCCCAGCGTATGCGCGAGGAACGCCGTGATGCCGACCCGTGCCGGATGCAGGCGCTTGCCGCTGCGGCGCAGGCCGATCGCATCGAAGCCGATCAGGCACGCATAGCTGGCCAGCCCGAGCAGCACGGTCAGCGCGATCTGGCCAGCGCCGAGATGGTGGAAGGCCTCGCGGATGGCGCGGTAGCCGTGCGCGTCGAATTCGTTGGCCAGGCCGCGCAGGGCCAGGGCCAGGATCACCAGCGGGATGACGACGGTGGCAGCGCGGCGCCAGGGGGCGCGGGCTGGCGTCGGAGCAGGGGCGGTGTCGGTCATCGGTACAGCGTGCTCCGGGGTGGGCGATGAAGGAGTCAACGCAGGCGTGGCCGCCTGGCCGGCAAATCGTGCGCCTGATGCCGACGCTTGCCAAGCGGATGCGCTGTGCATGCTGTGGCCGCTTTGCAGCCAGGGCCCGGCACGCGCGCGCCGCATCGGTGACAATGCCGTTTCATCCAGAGGAGCAATCGCCATGTTGGAACGTTTCGATGTCGGCCCGCGCATGTCCGAAATGACCGTGCACAACAAGGTCGCCTATCTCTCCGGGCAGATCCCCGAAGACACCAGCCAGGACATCACCGGGCAGACCCGCCAGGTGCTGGAAGAAATCGACAAGCTGCTGGCGCTGGTGGCCAGCGACAAGCAGCACATCCTGCGTGCGGAGATTTTCCTCGCCGACATCGGCGATTTCGCCGGCATGAATGCCGCGTGGGATGAGTGGGTGGTGGCAGGCATGACCCCGGCACGCGCCACGGTGGAAGCCAAGCTGGCCGATCCGAGCTGGAAAGTAGAGATCGTGGTGACGGCGGCCCTGCCGTAACCGTACCCTCCCACCGCCGTCGCGAGGCCTCCAGCGCCCCGCGTTACGGCCGGGGCGCGCTGACCAGGTCGATGCAGTCCACCGGACACGGTGGGATGCACAGCTCGCAGCCGGTGCACAGATCGGCGATGACGGTGTGCATGTACTTGGCGCCGCCGACGATCGCATCGACCGGGCAGGCCTGGATGCACTTGGTGCAGCCGATGCAGTCCGCTTCGATCACCACGGCGACCTGCGGTGCCTTGTGTTCGCCGCGCGAGCGGTCGAATGGCACCGCCGGCACGCCCAGTGCATTCGCCAGCGCGCGCGCGCCCGCATCGCCGCCGGGCGGGCAGTGATCGACGCCCGCCACGCCACGCGCCATGGCCTCGGCATACGGGCGGCAGCCGTCGTAGCCGCATTGCCCGCATTGGGTCTGCGGCAACAGTCGATCGAGGCGTTCGGTCAGGGTGTCGATGGTGGGGCTCATGGCGTGGCGGTGGCTGCGCGGTGGGGCATCAGGCCCGGCTGTGCCGGGCAGGGGGCGTGCTCGCCGGTTCCGCCCGACGGGGCTTGATGGGCTTGCCGCGATACCAGGGCTCGTGGGCGAGTGCGAGCATCGGGCGGTCTTCGCGGCTGTCGCCGTAGGCATGGATGCGCAGGTAGCGCGCGAGGTCGTAACGCCGGCGGATATGCTCCACCTTGTGCGGCCCGCAGTCGCCCTCGGCGTAGCGCCCGGTGAGGCGTCCGTCGCGGCTTTCCAGCCGGTTGCAGATCAGGTCCAGCCCCATCGCCTCGCACCATGGGCGCAGATACAGGTCCAGCGAGCCGGACACGATCACCACGGTGTGCTGCTGGGTGAGGTGCCAGTGGATCTGGTCGAGCATCTCCGGCCGCATCACCTCGGGCAGCACGTCACGCGCATAGCCCGCAGCCTGCGTGGTGATGTCTTCGACATGGCGGTCGGTGAAGGTCAGGCGGGTGACGCGCGCGCGCAGCCGGTGGGCCGAGATCAGCTTGAGGCGGTAGGCCAGCAGCCACGGACCCACTTTCCACCACGCCCGTGCAAGCTGTTCGGGGGTGGCCACACGGCGCAGGAAACGGCCGTAGGTATCGCAGGTGGTGACCGTGTGGTCGAAATCGAACAGCGCCAGTTCCAACCCACACCTCCAGGCAGAAGAGCGTGGCAGGGCGACCGGGTGGCCGCCCTGCCGCCGCGGTCAGCGGACCGGCATGCCCGGCAGTGCGGCGCTGTCGGCGTCCAGCAGGGCGAGCGCGCCACCGTCGAAACCGGCCGACAGGATCATGCCTTCGCTCAGGCCGAAGCGCATTTTGCGCGGGGCCAGGTTGGCGATGAACACCACGCTGCGGCCGACCAGCTGTTCCGGCTCGCCGTAGCTGGCGCGGATGCCGGAGAAGATCTGGCGCTTGCCCAGGTCGCCGGCATCGAGTTCGAAGCGCAGCAGCTTGTCCGAGCCGTCCACGAATTCGCAGACCAGCACCTTGCCGATGCGCAGATCCAGCTTGGCGAAGTCGTCGATGCCGATGTAGGCCGGTGCGGCCTCGCCATCGGCCGCAGCGACCGGCGCCGGTGCGGCAGCGGGCTTGGCCGGTTTGGCCGGGGCGGCGGGGGCCGCGGTGGCGGCCTGCAGGGTGTCCTTGGAAGCGTCGGTCATGGCGTCGATTTTTTTCGGGTCGATACGGGTGAACAGGGGCTCGTACACCGCGATGGTGTGCGCGGTCAGCGGGGCGGCGATGTCGGTCCAGGCGTGCACCGGCGCGGCCAGGAAGGCCTCGGCCTGCGCGGCGGTGGCCGGCAGCACCGGCTTGAGCGCGGTGACCAGCACGCGGAACAGGTTCAGGCCCTGGGAGCAGACCGACTGCAGCTGCGCGTCCGCGCCCTCCTGCTTGGCGATCACCCACGGCTTTTCATCGTCGATGTAGCGGTTGGCCTCGTCGGCCAGTGCCATGGTCTGGCGCAGCGCGCTGGCCGGATCGTTGCGCTCGTACGCCTCGCGGATCGGCGCGAGTGCGGCGACGAAGCGGTCGTACTGGGCCGCATCGGGCAGCGCAGCGGCCAGGCGGCCTTCGAAGCGCTTGCTGATGAAGCCGGCGCAGCGGCTGGCCAGGTTGACGAACTTGCCGACCAGGTCCGCGTTGACGCGCGCGATGAAGTCGCCCAGGTTGAGGTCGAGATCGTCCACGCCGCCGGAGGACTTGGCCGCGAAGTAATAGCGCAGCGCTTCCGGTTCCAGCCCTTCATCCAGGTAGGTGCGGGCCATCACGAAGGTGCCGCGCGACTTGGACATCTTGGCGCCGTCCACGGTCAGGTACCCGTTGACGTGAAGGCGGGTCGGCGCGCGGTGGCCGGTGCCCTGCAGCACCGCCGGCCAGAACAGACCGTGGAAGTTCACGATGTCCTTGCCGATGAAGTGGTGCAGCTCGGTGCTGGTGCCGGCGCGCAGGTGCGCGTCGAAGTCTTCGCCGGTCTTCGCGCACAGGGCCTGGAAGCTGGACAGGTAACCGATCGGCGCGTCGAGCCAGACGTAGAAGTACTTGCCCGGGTGGCCCGGAATCTGGAAGCCGAAGTACGGCGCATCGCGCGAGATGTCCCACGCGCGCAGACCGCCTTCGGCGTTGAGCCACTCACCCAGCTTGGCCTTGACGCCGGGCAGGGCGACGTCGCCGGCCAGCCACTCGCGCAGGAAGCCTTCGAAGCGGCCGACCTCGAAGAAGAAATGCTCCGAATCGCGGATTTCCGGCGTGGCGCCGGAGATCACCGATTTCGGGTCCTTCAGGTCGGTCGGGCTGTAGGTGGCGCCACACACTTCGCAGTTGTCGCCGTACTGGTCCGGGGTGCCGCAGTTCGGGCAGATGCCCTTGATGTAGCGGTCCGGCAGGAACATGCCTTTGGCCGGGTCGTAGAACTGGGCCACGGAGCGGCGCGCGATATGGCCTTCGGCCTCGAGCTTGAGGTAGAAGGCTTCGGTCAGCGCCTTGTTGGCCGCCGAGTTGGTCGAGTCGTAGTGGTCGAACGCGACGCCGAACGCGGCGAAATCGCGCTCATGGCTGGCCTGGATGTTGGCGATGAAGGCCTCCGGGGTCACGCCGGCCTTTTCGGCCGCGAGCATGATCGGGGTGCCATGGGTGTCATCGGCGCAGACGAACCAGGTCTTGCCGCCGCTCATTCGACGCGCGCGCACCCAGATGTCAGCCTGGATGTAGCCGACCAGGTGGCCCAGGTGCAGCGGGCCGTTGGCGTAGGGCAGGGCGGTGGTGACGAGAGCGGTGCGGGTCATGATGGGCGCTGTTGCCAGGGGAACCGGGGATTATCGCACGCCAAAACGCAGTAACCCGGCCGAAGCCGGGTTACGGGGGCTGGAACCCGCGCGGGGCTTACTCGCGGACCCAGGTCTGGGCGCGGCAGATGAAGGCCACGCAGCCGGACACGTCCAGCTTGGCGCCGCCGGTCTGCAGCTTCATCTTGGACTTGTAGGTCTTGCCGTTGCCCGGGTCCAGGATGGTGCCGCCGGACCAGGCGTTGGCGCCATCGGCCTTCAGGTTCCACAGGATGGTCATGCCCTTGACCGGCTTGTTCTTGTTGGCGCCCTCGCAGCCGTCGCAGACCGGATTGGGGCCCTTGTCCGAGTGCAGGATGTCCACGACCTTGCCGGTCAGGGTGCCGTTGGTGGCCTGGGTGATCTCCACGATCGACTTCACCTTGCCGGTCTTGTCGTCGATGGTCTTCCAGCGGCCGACGGCGCCGTCGGCGGCGCTGGCCGACATCGCGGCCATCATCAGCGGCAGCGCCAGCAACAGGGTCTTGAAAGTCTTGCGCATGTTCCCCTCCCAGGGATGTCCGTGAACGCCGGCGCAGGCGGCCGGTACAGGGCCGACTGTATACCCATTCGCTCCGGTACGGAACGTGCCCGGCGCACGGTTCAGCCGGCGTCGGCCGGGATCTCGTACAGCTCCAGCGGCAGCTCGTCCGGGTCGGCGAAGAAGGTGAACCGGCGGCCGGTGTACTCGTCGACCCGGATCGGCTCGCAGGCCACGCCGGCCGCGGTCAGCCGTTCGATCATCGGCTCCAGCGCGCGCACGCGGAAGGCCAGGTGGCGCAGGCCCTGCGCCTCCGGGCGGCTCGGGCGGGGCGGCGCGCCCGGGAAGGAGAACAGCTCCAGCTGGCTGCCGTCGGGCAGGGCCAGGTCGAGCTTCCAGGAGTCGCGCGCCTGCCGGTAGTTTTCTGCGATCACCCGCAGCCCGAGCACGCGCGTGTAGAACGCCTTCGAGCGCGCGTAGTCCGCGGCGATCAACGCCACGTGGTGCACGCCGATCAAGGGGGGAGAAGCATGCGTATCGTTCATTGCAGGGTGTCCAGCCAGCGCCGGGCGATCTGCAGCGCCAGCGGATAGGGTTCGGGGGCGTTGCGGTTGCTGAGCACGATCACCGTGAGGCGCTGCGCCGGATAGCGCAGGATCACGTTGCGGAAGCCGGTGCTCTCGCCGCTGTGCCACTGCGCGCCACCGTTGAGCCGCCAGCCGAAACCGTAGAACGGCACGTCCGGCTCGGCGGTGCGCGTGGCAGGCGAGAACATCTGCTTCAACGATGTCGCCTTCAGCAGGCGCTGGTCATACAGCGCCGCGTCCCAGCGGGCCAGGTCATCCAGCGACGAATACACGCCGCCATCGCCGAGCACCGCACTGGTCGGGCTCTGGTCGGTGCGCTGCCAGCGCCCGTCGCGCTCGCTGTAACCGTAGGCGCGGCGCGAGATATCGTCCACGCCGTCCTGATGGGCGACACTGTCGCGCATGCCCAGCGGCAGGAAGATGCGCTGGCGCAGGAAGCGGGCGAAATCGGTGCCGGAGGCCTTGCCGACCACCAGCGCCAGCAGGGCGTAGCCGCTGTTGCTGTAACGGTAGGCCGTGCCCGGTGCGAAGTACGTCCGATCCTGGCCTTCCAGTAGATGCAGGACATCCTGGTCATGTACCTGCGCGGTCGCGTCGGCGGCCATCAGGTCTTCGTAGTCGAGCAGGCCGCCGGTGTGGCTGAGCAGCTGGCGCAGGGTGATCGCATCCGCCGCGGCCGGCAGCGAGGGCAGCCAGCGTTTCACCGGATCGTCCAGGGTCAGCGCGCCATCTTCGGCCAGCAGCAGGATCGCCGCGGCGGTGAACTGCTTGCTGACCGAGGCCAGGCGGAAATTGGTCTGCGCGGTCACCGCGGTGCCATCTTCCACTACCGCCAACCCGTAGCCGCGACGGAACACCGGTTTGCCGTCGTGCAGCACCAGCACCGCCGCACCTGGAACCTGGCCGTCGTAGCGCTGCATCAGCGCATCGATGCCCGGGTCCGGTGGCGTCAGCACCGGCGCTGCCACGGCAGCACTGCTCCCGGCGATGCACATCGCACTGATCCACACACGCAGACGCCGGACGATGTGCATGCTCGTTTCCTTCGGGGGTCAGGGCGCAGGTGTTGTCGCACCATTTGGGCTGGCGATCCAGCGGGCGATCTTGGCATCCAGGATGTCCAGCGGCATCGAGCCGTCGCGCAGCACTTCCTCGTGGAAGCGACGCGCGTCGAAACGCGGCCCCAGCGCAGCCTTGGCCTTGTCGCGCAGCTCCATCATCTTCAGCTCGCCCAGCCCATTGGCCAGGGTCTGGCCGGGCAGGGCCATGAAGCGCTCGACTTCGGCGGTGGCATCGGCGGCGCTCATGTCCGCGGTCTTGACCAGGTAATCGACCGCCTGGCGCTTGCTCCAGCCCTGCGCGTGCACGCCGGTGTCGGCGGACATGCGCGCGGCGCGGGTCAGCGCGGCCTGCAGGTAGCCGATGCGCTCGTACGGATCCCGGTAGACGCCCAGTTCCTCGCCCAGCGATTCGGCGTACAGGCCCCAGCCTTCGACGAAGGCGATATCGCCGCCCAGGCGACGGAAGCGCGGCAGCTTGTCCAGCTCCTGCTGCAGGCCCAGCTGCACGTGATGGCCCGGGATGCCCTCATGCAGGAACTGCATCGGCGCGGACCAGCGGCGGCGGCTCGGCAGATCGCCGGTGTTGATGTACAGCACGCCCGGGCGCATCCCGTCCGGCAGCGGCTGCTGGTAGCTCACCGCGCCGGCGGTGGCCGCGCGCTCGGGCTCGACCGCGCGGATCTCCATCGGCGCCTTCGGCAGCGTGCCGAGCAGGGTCGGCAGGCGCGCGTTGACCTGGCTCTGCAGCTGCTTGTACCGGTTGATCAGTGCATCGGCATTGGCGTACTGGAAATCGCGGTCGGTGCGCATGGTGCGCAGCAGCTTTTGCTGCGAGCCGCGGAGCCGGTTCTCTTTCATGATCGTGGCGATCTGCGCCTGCAGCGAGGCCACGCGCTGTTCGGCCAGTGCATGGATCTGCTCGGGCGTCAGCGTGGAGGCGGTGCTCTGCACGATGGTCTGCGCATACCAGGCCTTGCCGCCGGGCAGGCCGGCCAGGCCATCGGTGCTGCGTGCAGCGGGCAGGTACTCGGTGGCGATGAAACCGCGCAGGGCGCGGTAGGACGGCATGATCCGGAACTCGATCATGCGCTTGTACTCGGCGGTGATCCGCGCCTTGTCGGCCGCCGGGAAATCCTCGGGCAGGTTGCGCACCGGTGCCCAGAAGATGCTCTCTTCGGCGGTCGGCTTGATTACCGCATCCAGCTGCGGCAGCACTTTTTCCATCAGATCGCGCGGCTGCACCACGCCGGCGGCCATGCCCTGGCGCATGTTCGCGATGGCCTGCTCGAACAGGGCGGGAATGCCCAGCGAGCGGCGCGACCAGCCGTCGTAATCCTGCACCGTGTTGAACGGTTGCGCGCCGGAGCCGGAGCCGAGGATGGCCATGATGCTGCCCAGGTTGTAGTACTGGCTCACCGGCAGCATCCAGCCAGGGAACTGCTCGGCGGCCAGCGACATGCGCGCATCGCGCACGAAGATCTCGTAGCTGAGCAGGTCCTGGCCGGTCAGGCCGTCCGGACCGATCTTCTCGACCTTGCCCAGCCATTCCACGGTGAAGTCATGCGACTGCTGCCGATAGGCAGCCGAGAGGATGTTGGGGAGCTGGTCGTTGTGGCGGCTGTCGCCCTGGAAGGTGGCCTGCAGCGGATTGAGCCGCATCGAGGCATCCCAGTATTCATCGTAGATGCGGTCCAACTGGGCGGCCTTGCTCTGCTGGCGCACCAGCGGCTGGCGGGCCGGGGCGGCCGCCGGGCGTGCACGCGGCTTGGCCTTGGGCTTGGCGGCGGGCCGGGACTGCGTCGCGGCGGGCCGGGTGGCCTTTTTCTTGGCAGCTTCGGCCGGAGCGGCGGCGCTGAAGGCCATCAATGCGGCGATGGCAAGCGCCAGGGCGCGGGCGGGGTGGGGCATCGGCTGTTTCCGTAAACGCACAGACCCGGGAGCTTGCCCGATTCGCCTGCGTACGGCCAGCATCGCTCCCCGGTCAGCTTTGTCATGTACGGCGCCCAGTCAGCTGCGGCAGCGCCGGGCTGCCGCAGGAATCAGCGATCGCCGGCGCGGGTGAATGGCATGGTTTCCGGGGCGACCGCGCCGCCGGAGATGATGAAGCTCATCGCCTGGTCCACGGTCCAGTCGGTGGGCGTCAACAGCTCGACCGGCACGATTTCCAGATAGCCCGAGGTCGGATTGGGGGTGGTGGGTACGTAGACGGCGGCCAGCTCGCGGCCACTGCCTTCTTCCTTCATCACCCGCGTCACCAGGCCGACCGACTTCATGTCGCGATGCGGGAAATCGATCAGCACCACGCGCTGGGTGCTGCCCGGTTCGGTCTGCAGCATGTCCAGCAGCTTCTTGGCGCTGTCATAGATGATGCTCGCCAACGGGATGCGCTTGATCACCGCACCGAACCAGCGCAGCAGCCGCTGGCCGATCACACGGCGGCTGAGTACGCCCACCGACAGGATCACCAGCAGGGTGGCGGCCAGGGCGATGATGTCCTGCATCCACTCGACCTTGATCCAGCCCAGGTAATGCGGGAACGAGGCGGCGATCTGCTCGGACAGCGGCACCACCAGCGGGCTGGAAATGCCCGAGAGCAGCACGAACACGAATTTGACCACCACCCAGGTCAGCCAGATCGGCAGCAGGGTCAGCAGGCCGGTCAGGAACAGCCGCTGCAGGGAGGGACGCGGAACGAGTTGGGGGGCTTCGGGCGACATCCGCGCATTGTAGCGGGGGCGATGCCCGGTTTACGCTGCCGGTCCCCGCAGGACGCGGGGTCCGGGGAGAACGCTGTGGTGAAGAATGGACTGAAATGGGTGGTCGTCTCGATCCTGAGCCTGCTGCTGGCCGTGGTCGGGGTCTGGGCGGCCTCGCGGTTCTGGCCGCTGCCGGCCGAGCAGCGCGAGGCGATGCGGCTGCTGCAGGCACCGCTGCCCACGCCCGGCGCGAATGGCTTCAGCGCGTTGTGGACCCTGCGCCATGACGGCCTGGATGCCGTCGGCCGCGAGGCCGTGATGGCGCAGGATGCCGCGCGTTGGCGCCAGGGGACGCCCGGCCAGCGGCCCCAGGACTCCAGCGCGGACGGGCGCTACCCCACGACCCTGCGTCCGGGCTCGGCGAGCTGCGGCCGCCGGGCCGTCGGCTGTCTCGAGGCGGTGCGCGCCGACCCCGACAGGTTCCAGGCCGCGCATGCCGGCCATGAAGCGTTTCACCAGCGCGTGGCTGCGATCGCCGGCTACGGTCACTTCGTCTCCCCGTTCACGCCGTTCGACACCGATCCGATGGTGCCGCTGCCGGCCTTCCAGCCGGTGTTCGATCCGGTGTCCGCGCACGCGCTTGCCCATGTGCGTGGCGACAGTGGCGCCGCGCTGGCCGGTGCCTGTGCGGACATCCTCAGTGGGCGCCGGATGGCGGGGCAGGGCGACACCCTGATCACCAGCATGATCGGTGCGGCGATGGTGGAGAGCAACGCGCGGGTGCTGGCCGACATCCTGGTCGAACTGCCCGCCGATGCGGCCGTGCCAGCGGTCTGCGACGCTGCACTGGCGCCGATGACGCCCGCTGAGCAGAGCCTGTGCACGGCGATGCGCGGTGAGTTCGCGCTGGCCGGGGCGGGCCTGCGCCTGTCGATCGGGGATCCGGAGGGAAACCGCCTGCTATTGGATGTGCCACGCACCCAGGCACGCATCGCGCCGCGCTACGCGTGGGCATGCGCTGCGGGCGCCGAGCTGGTGGCCGCGCGGGATGCGCCCACGCCGATTCCCGGGCCGGCGCAGGATCGGTTCGCCTGCATCGCCAATCCGCTGGGCTGCACCCTGGCCAATATCAGCGGACCGGACATGCGCCAGTACGCGGGCCGCCCGCAGGACGCCGCCGCGATGCTGCGCCTGGTGGCGGCGCAGCGCTGGCTGCGGCAACAGCCGGTGGCGGTGTCCGTGGCGCTGCAGACCTTGCCGGAGGCGCTGCGTTCGCCCACGCGCACGCCGGTGCTCAGCGAAGAGGGGCAGTGGTTGCAGGTGGATCGGCGCGTGGTCGTGGACGAGCTCGGGCCGACACTGCGGGTGCCGATGCGTGCGCCGGCACGATGAGCGGCGCGCGGTTGGCGATGTCCTAGCGGTCGTCCGTCGCCGCCAGCGGCTCGAATGCACTGCCATCGCCCACCGTGTCCAGCGTCCAGCGGCGTGGCGAGGTGAGCGTCTCCCAGCGCACGCTGTCTTCGTCCGAGTCGATGCTGCCCTCGGTATGGCGCACGCGGCGGGTCGCGTAGTTGATGCTCAGGCTTTCGGTGTGCCCCGAGTTGCGCATCATCGAGCTGTTGTCGTAGCCGATCAATGCAAAGGCGCCGTCCTGCCAGCGGAACGTGAAGCTGGCCGAACCGGTCGACCAGCTGCCGGCATTGGAGAAGAAGAACAGCGTGGTGCGCAGCGTGCCACGCACGATCGAGACGCCGGGGCCGTCCTCGAAGACATCGGACAGGTTGGGCGCCTCGTGGCGGGTGATCAACGTGTGGTTCTGCGCGGCGAGCGTGTAACCGCCCGCCGGACCGGCGAACGCAATGGCGAGCATGCGCGGGTTGCTGTCCAGCGGGCTGATGCCGAAGCCATCGTGTTCGACGATGTTGCGCGGGTCCTGCTGGCGCAGCACCAGTACCAAATCTTCGCGCTGGTCGCCGTTGAGATCGCCGCTGAGCTGTTCCTCGATGCGCCAGCCGGTCGGCAGGAACCCTTTGGCCGTGGTGGCACGCGCCGGCAGCACCGGATAGTCGACCGGCGGTATCCGCAGTTCCTGCGCAGACGCGGTCAGGGCGGTGAGCAGCAGCGGGGTCAACAGGAGCAGGCGCATGGTCTTCCGGGGCGTGGATCAGGCGCGCGAGCATAGCAAGCGCGACATGACTCACCCCGCGCGCTGGCGTGCCTCGGGCTTGAGCCGCAGGTAGACCTGCTTGCGCACGCGGGCGATCACCTCGCCGTTGGCATCGACAATGTCATTGCTGAACCAGTGCAGGTATTTCCCGCCGCTGGCGGTGGCGGCACGCAGCTGGTCCAGCAGTGCCTCGTCCAGCCGGAACTCGGCCACCACCGTGCCGCGGCCCGGCTTGAGGAACTCGATCTCGCCGGCGCGATCCCAGACGTAGTAATCACGGCCCAGGTTCTGCATCACGGTGAGCATCCAGAACGGATCGGTCATCGCGAACAGGCTGCCGCCGAAATGCGTGCCCACGTAGTTGCGGTTCCACGGGCGCATGCGCAGCTCGACGCGCACATGGCGGTAGTCCGGACTGACATCGGTCACGTGGATGCCGGTGAACAGGAACGGCGGCCATAGATTGATGCCGTGGCGGAAGACGGAGGCCTTCATTCGGATCACGTCACGCTGGGGAGGTGATCGGAGTCTACCATTCGCTTGCGTATGGTGGAGCGGAGGCTCAGTCGAGGCCGCCGCCGTCGACCGAATAGCCGTTCCGCCCGGCGGCCTTGGCCTGGTAAAGCGCCGCGTCGGCTCCTTCGAAATAATGTCGCGGTTCCGTGCCGGGGCCCGGGACGCGGGTGAATACGCCGGCGCTCAGGGTGATATGCGTGGTCGCGCCGCGGCCGGCCGGAATCTCCAGTCCCTGCGCCCGCGCCACCAGATCCTGCACCACCTGCACCGCGCCTTCCGGCGTGGTGTCGGGCAGGATCAGCGCGAACTCGTCGCCGCCAAAGCGGGCGGCCATGTCGCGGGGACGACGCGCGTGCGCACGGATTTCCTGGGCGATCCTGCGCAGCACAGTGTCGCCGGCCTGATGGCCGAACTCGTCGTTGTGCCGCTTGAAATGATCCACGTCGATCAACACCAGGCTCAGCGGCCGCCCGCTGCGGCGACCGGCGTCGTGCTCGGCCTGCAGGGTCTGCTCGAAGCGCAGCCGGTTGCCCAGCCCGGTGAGCGCATCGCTGTTGGCCTGGCGCCGCCAGGCGCTCACCCGCCACAGCGTCCACGCCAGGAGCACGGTCAACATGCCGGTCAGGGCCGCGGCCGGTGCGAACCACATGTGGCCCGCACGCAGCAGCACGAAGCTCAGCAGCAGCGTCAGCGGAAGGGCGAGTACACCGCTCTGCCACGCCCGCGGCAGCGTCAACAACAGGCAGCACAGCGCCACCAGCAGCCCGGTGAGGGCGCTCTGCCACGCCGGCGGTAACGGGCTGATCACCTTGTCGGCAAGCAACATCGAGGCGACGTTGGCCTGGTACTCGCTGCCACTCATCCAGCGCTCGCGGGTGGTCGGGGTGAGCAGGCGCGGCGTGATGCCGCTGGCGGTCATGCCGACCAGCACCAGACGTCCGCGCAGCAGCGCCGGGTCGACCTCGCCGTCGAGCACATCCACATAGGACACCTGCGGGAAGCGTTCGGGCGGTCCGGCGTAGCGCACGCGCACGTAGTGGTCGCGGCGCCACTGGTAGGGCGAGGCCACCGCCGGCTGGTCGTCGCGCAACCCGGGCAGCGGGCCAGGGGTATCGGCCAGCGCCAGTCCAAGCGCCGGCCAGTGCGGTGCGCCGATCCCGGCGGTGAGGTAGAGGCCACGGGCGACGCCATCGCCGTCGACTTCGATATCAGTGTGGCCCAGGCTGGCCGCGTTGGCGGCGATCAGCGGAATCGGCAGCAGTTCCTCGGCCATGCGCGGGCCACTGGCCGGCGCGGCCAGCACCGGCAGCACCACGTGTCCGTTGCGGCGGATCGCCGCCGCCAGTTCGGCATCCTGGGTGCTGTCCTGGCGGTCCGGTTCGGACAGCATCAGGTCCAGCACCACGCGCTCGGCACGGGCATCGGTGAGCCGGTCCAGCAGGCGTGCGTGGGTGCCGCGCGGCCACGGCCACTGCCCAAGCTGCTGCAGGCTGTTGTCGTCGATCGCCACGATCAGCAGACGCGCATCCGGTGTGTACTCCCAGCCGCCGACGTACGCGTCGTAGACCGCCTCATCCTGTTTCCAGAACCACTGCCAGTGACTGGCCACGACCGCCAGCGCACCGACCAGGGCTGCCAGCACGATGCGTTGCGGCCAGGGCAGGTGCAGGGGAGTCACAACAGCAGCCACAACAGCAGTGCACCACCCCCGGCGGCGTAACAGGTGCGGCACGGCAGGGCGATCTGCTGTGCCGGCGAAAACGGACCGGCGTAACCGTCCTCGTCAATGTACTGGACGCGCACGTGCAGCGTGCCGCGCCAGGGGCGCTTGATCGACACCTCCGGCTGGTCGAGCTCGCGGTCGAGCAGCGGCGCGCTGAAATCGCCGCGACGGTCCAGCTGCACGCGGTAGCGTTGGCCGGGTTCGCCGGCCTGCCAGCGCAGCGTCAGCTGGCCTTTGGCGGCTTCGGGCGGCTGCAGGGCCGGGTCGACCGGCAGATCGGTGATGGTCAGCGGCAGGGGCTGGCCGAACCGGCCGCGATGGCCGTTGCGGTCCACCGACGCCACCCGCCAGACGTAGTCGCCGGGCGCCAGGTCCTGGCCCGGGCGCAGCTGCGTGCCGCGGCCGTCCTGCTCCAGCACCGGGGCGAGGAACTGCGGATCGCGGGCGATCTGCAGCACGGTGCGCTCGGCATCGGCAACGCGGGCCCACTCGAAGCGCGGTCGCGCGCTGTTGACGGTTTGCCCATGCAGCGGGCGCACCGTCAACGGCGCGACCGGCTGGTCACGGACCTTGAAATCCTGCCCGGCATCCAGGCCTTCCACCTGCGCCGCGCTGACCGCCCGCACCAGCACGCGCAGATCGCCCGGCGGCAGGTCGGGCAGGGTGAGCGCCGTGGCGTCGGTGTCGCGCGCGAACAGCAGCACGTCGGGTTGATCGGCACGGACGACTTCGACCCGGTAGCCGACGGCGTCCGTCACCGGCTGCCAGGCCAGGGCTGCGGGCAAGGTGGCCAGCCGCTGCGGATCGGTGGAGAGCACGGGCGCGGGCAGCAAGGCCTCCAGGCCAGCGGGTCGCGCATCCAGCGAGGGGCTGCGCGTCGCCTGGCCACCGGTGACCAGGCGCTGGCCGCGGCGGTTGCCGACCTGCACGCGCCCTTCCAGCACTTCGGTCGCCGCGCCGCGGCCCTCCAGGCCGGCACTGACCCGGAACACGGTGCCGCGCACGCTGCTGGTCGCGGTGGGCGCATCGATGATGAAGCGCGACGCCGGGCCGCTGGCGGGCGTCACCCGGTTGCTGGCGCGGCCCTGCTCCAGGCGCAGGCGGGTGTCGACCATGCCGGTGTGGCCATAGCGGGAGAGCTGATCGAAGCGCAGGCGCGAACGTTCGCGCAGCTGCAGGCGCGAGTCATCGGCGAACACCACGGTGACGCTGGCATCCTCGCCGGTGATCAGTTCCTGGCCGATCCGCAGCAGATCGCCTTCCAGCACATCGCGGCGAGGCTGACCGTCGGCCTGGCTCTGCACCGGGCCGCGGACGGCGAGCACCCTCGCCGGGGCGGGCTGCACCTGCAGCCAGGCCACCGGGAAGCGCAGCTGGCTGCCGGGCGGCAGGCGGTAGGGATCGGCGATGCGGTTGTGCGACTGCAGCTGTTCCCAGGCGATGGTCGGCTTCAGGTAGCGGGCGCTGAGGTCCCAGATCGTATCGCCGGGCCGGACCCGGTAGGTCCAGTCCTGGGCCAGGAGCGGCGCGGCGGACAGCATCAAGGCCACCAGCACCAGCAGGCGGGCAACCAAAGAGAAACAAGGCAATCGGGTCAATCTCACGGTCGTTCACGGCCCTGCAAGGCGGGGCGCAGCCAAGTAGGCCGCCATGGCCCAGACCTCATCCTCCCCGATGGATCGCGGCCTCCAATGGGCCGCGGCGGCATTATTGCCCGGGAGCCGTGCAGGGTTTCTGAACGTGATTCACGTCACACATCGAAGACGAGCGTTCGGATAGACGACTTGGCAGGGCCAGCGCCCCGGCAGGCGCTGGCCCTGATCGATCAGAACAGCAGCGACGCCATCCGGCGGCGGTACTGGCCGACCAGATCTTCATCCTCGATCACCTTGAAGGCGTCGATCAGCAGCTTGCGCGGGCGACCGTCGTCATACGTACGGTCCCGCCGCAGCATGTCCAGGAACTGCTCCAGCGCGGCCGCGTCCTGCCCGGACAGCAGCAGCTGCACGCCACGCAGGTGGCGGGCCTGCAGGTCATCGCCATTGGCCGCGATGCGGGCGTCCAGCACCTCGGCAGCCGGCGCTTCCTGCAGCGCGCTGGCGAACTCCAGGCGGGCCCGGGCGCGCACGGCGCGATCATCGGTGGACAGATTGGCCGGCAGTGCATCGATCAGTGCCGTGGCTTCGGCGGTGGCACCGGTCTGCAGCAGCGCCAGGGCAAGGTCGAGCTTGAGCTCTTCCTTGTCCGGCTCGGCGGCGATGGCCGCGCGCAGCACGTCGACCTGGGCCTGCGGATCGAGCGGGGCGGGTTCGGCGACCTCCTCGGCCTCGGAAGCGGCCTCCAGCGGCACCACGCCATGCTGGCTCAGGAACTCGCGCAGCTGGCCTTCCGGTACCGCGCCGGGGAAACCATCGACGATCTGCCCGCCCTTGACCAGGAACACGGTCGGCACCGAGCGGATCTGGAAGGCGGCCGCGATCTGCTGTTCCTTGTCGACATCGACCTTGGCCAGCTCGAAGGCACCGTGGTATTCGCCGGCCAGCTTTTCCAGCATCGGGCCCAGGGTCTTGCAGGGGCCGCACCAGGTGGCCCAGAAATCGACCAGCACGGGGGTCTGCAGGGATTTCTGCAGGACCTCGGTCTCGAAGGTCTCGGTGGTGGCGTCAAATACGTGCGGCAGATCGCTCATGGTTTCAGATCAACGGGAAACTGGAGAGGAAGTGTATGGTGCCGCCCGCCGCCGGACGCAACCCCACCGCGCGGAATCGGCCGGGAACGGCGACAATGCGGGCCTTGTGAACAGGCCGGGTGCAGCATGTCGGGACTTCATCGTTGGGAACGTGCGCTCGGCATTGCCGCCGCCGTGTTGTTCGTGGGCGCGGTGCTGGGCTTCGGCGCGGCGTTGCCGCTGTTCGATCCGATCGGCCACCCGGTCGCGCTGCTCGGCGCGATGGGCGTGCCGCATGCGCTTGCCTTCAACATCGTCGGCTTCGCGCTGCCGGGCCTGCTCGCCAGCATCGTCGCGCTGCGCCTGCTGCTGCGGGTACCGCGGACGGCGCCGTGGTCGATGCGGGTGGGCGCGCAGCTGCTGATGCTGGCCGGGGTCGGCTTCACCGCGATGGGGGTGTTGCCGCTGGATACCAGCGATCTGGACAATCCGGCCAGCCAGTACCACGCCAGTGCGTGGATGGTCTGGGTGCTGGCCTTCGTGCCCGGGGCGGTGATGTCCGGGATCGGCGCGCTGCGGCTGCCGGCGTGGCGGGCCGTGGGCGCGCTGCACCTGGCCTGCGGGCTGGGCGTGCTGCTGTCGGCCTTCGCGCTGCAGGTGCTGCTGCCGGCGCCGCTGGCCCAGCGGGTGGCCTTCGGTGTGTGGCTGGTCTGGCTGGTGGTGGTGCTGCCGCTGGCCCCGGGCGCGCGCCGCGCCTGAGCACGGTTCGCCTGCCGCTGCGCCCCGGCACCGCGCCGGGGCCAGGGCAGGGCGATGACGTATTCGGCCAATCTCCAGTCAATTCAATGAGATGACGGGTTTGGGCGATGCGGTGGGCAACCTCGATTGGAGCCCTTTGCCGCACTGCGGTACCCTGTGCCGCTTTGCCGCCGCACTAGCGTTTTTATGACCAGCGTCGAACCCAACGTTTACGATCCGCAGCAGGTTGAATCCGCCGCCCAGCAGTATTGGGATGCCACCCGTGCCTTCGAGGTCACCGAGACTTCGGACAAGCCGAAGTTCTACTGCCTTTCGATGCTGCCGTATCCGTCCGGTGCGCTGCACATGGGCCACGTGCGCAACTACACGATCGGCGACGTGATCAGCCGCTACAAGCGGATGACCGGTCACAACGTGCTGCAGCCGATGGGCTGGGATGCGTTCGGCCTGCCGGCCGAGAACGCGGCGATCAAGAACAGGACCGCGCCCGCCAAGTGGACCTACGCCAACATCGAGCACATGCGGGGCCAGTTCAAGGCCATGGGCTATGCGATCGACTGGTCGCGCGAGTTCGCCACCTGCACGCCCGAGTACTACGTGCACGAGCAGCGCATGTTCACCCGCCTGATGCGCAAGGGCCTGGCCTACCGCCGCAACGCGGTGGTGAACTGGGACCCGATCGACCAGACCGTGCTGGCCAACGAGCAGGTCATCGACGGCCGTGGCTGGCGCTCCGGCGCACTGGTGGAAAAGCGCGAGATCCCGCAGTGGTTCCTGCGCATCACCGATTACGCCCAGGAACTGCTGGACGGCCTGGACGAACTGCCGGGCTGGCCGGAGTCGGTCAAGACCATGCAGCGCAACTGGATCGGCCGCTCGGAAGGGCTGGAAATCCAGTTCGACGTGCGCGATGCCGACGGCAGCACGCTGGACCCGCTGCGCGTGTTCACCACCCGTCCGGACACCGTGATGGGCGTGACCTTCGTGTCGATCGCCGGCGAGCATCCGCTGGCGCAGCATGCGGCGAAGTCCAACCCGGCGCTGGCCGCGCTGCTGGCCGAGATGAAGCAGGGCGGCGTGTCCGAGGCTGAACTGGAAACCCAGGAAAAGCGCGGCATGGACACCGGCCTGCGCGCCATCCATCCGGTCACCGGCGCCCAGGTGCCGGTGTGGGTCGCCAACTTCGTGCTGATGGGCTACGGCACCGGCGCGGTGATGGCCGTCCCCGGCCACGACCAGCGCGACAATGAATTCGCCAACAAGTACGGCCTGCCGATCCGCCAGGTCATCGCGTTGAAGTCGCTGCGCAAGGAAGAAAGTGCATACGACGCCACGCGCTGGCAGGACTGGTACGGCGACAAGACCCGCGAGACCGAGCTGGTCAACTCCGAAGAGTTCGACGGGCTGGATTTCCAGGGCGCTTTCGAGGCACTGGCCGAGCGTTTCGAGCGCAAGGCCCAGGGCCAGCGCCGCGTCAACTACCGCCTGCGCGACTGGGGCGTGAGCCGCCAGCGCTACTGGGGCTGCCCGATCCCGGTGATCTACTGCCCGAAGTGCGGCGCCCTGCCGGTACCGGAAGAGCAGTTGCCGGTGATCCTGCCGGAGAACGTCAACTTCGTCGGCACCGGTTCGCCGATCAAGGCCGATCCGGAATGGCGCAAGACCACCTGCCCGGACTGCGGCGGCGCGGCCGAGCGCGAGACCGACACCTTCGACACCTTCATGGAGTCGAGCTGGTACTACGCGCGGTACACCTCGCCGGGTGCCCGTGATGCGGTCGACAAGCGCGGCAACTACTGGCTGCCGGTCGATCAGTACATCGGCGGCATCGAGCACGCGATCCTGCACCTGATGTACTTCCGTTTCTTCCACAAGCTGCTGCGTGATGCGCGCATGGTGGACAGCAACGAGCCGGCGCAGAACCTGCTGTGCCAGGGCATGGTGATCGCCGAAACCTACTATCGCCCGAACCCGGACGGCTCCAAGGACTGGATCAACCCGGCCGATGTCGATGTGCAGCGCGACGAGCGCGGCCGCATCGTCGGGGCGACCCTGATCGCCGACGGCCAGCCGGTGGTGATCGGTGGCACCGAGAAGATGTCCAAGTCCAAGAACAACGGCGTGGACCCGCAGGTGATGGTGAGCAAGTACGGCGCCGATACCGTGCGCCTGTTCTCGATGTTCGCCGCCCCGCCGGAACAATCGCTGGAGTGGAACGAAGCCGGCGTGGACGGTATGGCCCGCTTCCTGCGTCGCCTGTGGGCCCAGGTGCAGAAACACGCCGCCGACGGCGCCGCCCCGGCGCTGGACGTGGCCGCACTGAACGCCGAGCAGAAGGCGCTGCGCCGCAAGACGCATGAAACCATCGGCAAGGTCGGCGACGACTACGGCCGCCGCCACAGCTTCAACACGGCGATCGCCGCGGTGATGGAACTGATGAACGCGCTGGCCAAGTTCGATGACGTCAGCGCGCAGGGCCGTGCGGTCCGCCAGGAAGCGCTGCGTGCCACCGTACTGCTGCTCAATCCGATCACCCCGCATGCCAGCCATGCGTTGTGGCAGGTGCTGGGCCACGCCGAAGAACTGCTGGAAGACCAGGCGTTCCCGCACGCCGATCCGGCCGCGCTGGTGCGCGACGCGGTGACGCTGGCGGTGCAGGTCAACGGCAAGCTGCGCGGCACCATCGACGTCGCCGCCGATGCCCCGCGCGACCAGATCGAAGCGCTGGGCCTGGCCGAGCCGAACGCGGCCAAGTTCCTGGAAGGTCTGACCGTGCGCAAGATCATCATCGTGCCCGGCAAGATCGTGAATATCGTGGCGGCCCCGCAGGGCTGATCCTGTCGTGGGGGGGGGGGGGGGGCCGGCCCCGGGCGCCCGGTGCGGCAGTCCGCGACAAAAGGGGGCGCGCGCGCGG